>CAZGHZ010000003.1:0-95302 GCA_964525655.1 uncultured Occallatibacter sp. | reverse complement strand
AGGAAGCGCTCGTCGAGACAAGCGATGAGGGCGCGACCGTCGAGCCGGAGTAGCCGCGCGCAACAGTGCGGCCGATGCTTTTTTTGAAATCAGCATTTCACCAGCAAGCAAAGGAAGAAAAGAAAAAATCATGGCGAAGACTTACTACGATCAAGATGCCGACCTCACACTCATTCAAGCCAAAAAGGTAGCCATCATCGGCTACGGCTCTCAGGGTCATGCTCACGCTCTCAACCTCAAGGACTCCGGCGTCCAGGTGAAGGTGGGCCTGGCGGCCGGCTCGAAGTCCATCGCCAAGGCGCAGAAGGCCGGCCTTGAAGTTGACACTGTGGCCGAGGCCACCAAGTGGGCCGACGTGGTGATGGTTCTGGTTCCCGACCAGACCGCGGCCAAGTTATATGCCGAGGAGATCGGGCCCAATCTCACTGCGGGCAAGCTGCTCATGTTCGCGCACGGCTTCAACATTCATTACAAGACCATCGTGCCGGCAGCTGGCATCGACGTGGGCATGGCCGCGCCCAAGGCTCCCGGCCATCGTGTGCGCGAAGTCTTCACCGAGGGCGGTGGCGTGCCTTGTCTCATTGCGGTGCACCAGGACGCGACCGGCAAGGCTCACGCACTTTGCCTCAGCTACCTCAAGGGCATCGGCGGCACGAGGGCCGGAGTGCTCGAGACTACGTTCAAGGAAGAGACCGAGACCGATCTCTTCGGCGAACAGTCGGTGCTCTGCGGCGGCGTCAGTGCGCTGATCAAGGCGGGCTTTGAGACGCTGGTCGAGGCCGGTTATCAGCCCGAGAGCGCCTACTTCGAGTGCCTGCACGAGCTCAAGCTGATCGTCGACCTCATCTATCGCGGCGGCCTGGCCTACATGCGCTATTCGATCAGCGACACCGCCGAGTGGGGCGACTACGTTTCGGGGCCGCGCGTGATCAACGCCGAAAGCCGCAAGGCGATGAAGCAGATCTTGACAGAAATTCAAGACGGCAGCTTTGCCAAGCGCTTCCTCGCCGACCAGAACTCCGGCCGCAAGGAATTCATGGCCTTCCGCGAAGCCGAAGCCAAGCACCCGGTCGAGATCGTCGGCAAGCAACTCCGCGCGCAGATGCCGTTCCTCGATCCGGTCACCGTGGAAGAAGTCGCGAAGAACCGGTAAGCAAAACAGCCTCCAGCTACTTGCTTTTAGCTTCTAGCTGGAGGCCGCGCACGAACAGTCAGCTTCCTTCCCTCTAAAAAACTGTCATCCTGAGTGGAGAGCAGCGGAGTCGAAGGATCTGCGGTCGCTCTTAAAAGCGGCAGCGGTAGATCTCCTACAGCTTCGTTAGCACCGGCTCAAGATTCTGTCCGCCATACAGAATCCGCAGAACCTCTATCCGTTCTTCCTCAACTTTGAACAGGATGGTCGCCCTGCGCTCAAATCCCATCGTGCGCAACGAAGGTACGCGTCCGGGGATGGCCGTCCCTCGCTCGGGAAAAGACGCCCGCGATAGACAGTGCGTCTCGATGCGGAGAATGTAACTGCCCGCAATTCGTAGACTGGAGTGTTTTGCAATATAACGGTATAGCGCAATGAGATCCTTTCGGGCTCGTGGCCGGAAGAAGACCTCAAATTCCTTCAATGCGACCGTTCCCGCAAGGCCTCAGCATGGATCGCTCGCAACTCTCGAAATACTTCGGCGGCCGGGATGCTGGGCTCAGGATCGGCCAGTGACTCTTCCGCAAGCTGGATAAGCCATTCATTGGTAGCCATCTCCTCGCGCTCCAAAGCCAACAACGCAGCCCGAATTACTTCATCGGTGCTGGCGTAGGAGCCGAATTGGACCCGGTCATCCACGTTTTTCCGCAGCGGACCAAGATCAACGACTAACGTGTTTTGTGCTGTCGCCATTCGGGCCTCCTTGGAGACGATTGTACCTCAGCTCTTGTTATGGCCATAATGGCATCGGCGCATTATGCCATGTTCGTTTATCGGAATTTGGGCAAAAAAATGACCTCCGAAGGATCACGTCTCTTCGGAGGTGCTTGTTCAATACAAGCTCAGACGGGGACCAGTAGCCGGCGCTGGAGGTCGGTAGCACGCGGCTACTGGTGATCCCTGCACAAACGAAGTTAGCAGCGGCTTCCCCTTTCCACGGCTACTCCGTGTCTCCCGGCTCTAAGAGGACATTTTTGCTCGCCCTCTGAACCATGTTGACTCTTGGAGTGTCTCCTATACGCGCAGGCCGTTCCGTGACGGCCATCACAGGGCCGTGTAACAAGATGCAAGACATTGCAGAGGCGCGATTTGACCCGGTTTGCGGAGCAACTCCGCAATCCAATATAGAGAATTCCGCTCTGTGAGGTGCATCGAGCGGCTATGCAAACACTCTCGTTTAGAAAGGCGTAGAAGAACGATTGACAAACCGCGCCGCTGCTTTGAAAATCGAAGTTTCAGTTCCCTCCGAGGTAGACCCACCCGTGACAGCTCTACTGAGTACGAATCTAGGCGAAACCCCGTTGCTTGGCCGGGGCAAGGTGCGCGATCTTTATGCGATTGGCGACGATCTGCTGCTGGTGGCCACCGACCGCATCTCGGCCTTCGACCACGTGCTGGCGACAGGCATTCCGGGAAAAGGCAAGATTCTCACGCAAATATCGCTCTTCTGGTTCGATCTGGTCGCGGATCTCGTTCCCAACCATCTGATCACCGCCGAGGTCAGCCAATTCCCCGCGTCGTTGCACCCTTACGCCGATCAACTGGAAGGCCGGTCGATGCTGGTGAAGCGGGCTTCGATGTTCCCCGTCGAATGCGTGGTGCGCGGCTACCTGACCGGGTCCGGATGGAAGGAATACAAGGCCAGCCAGTCGGTTTGCGGCATTCCATTGCCCACAGGCCTCAAGGACGGGTCGAGGTTGCCGGAGCCGCTTTACACGCCCTCGACCAAGGGCGAGGCCGGCACGCACGATGAGAACATCTCCTATGCCGCAACCGTAGCGGCCATTGGCGAGTCCGACGCGGCTGAGCTGAAGCGGCTGACACTGGCCATCTACCTGAAGGCCGCGGCACACGCCGAGTCGCGCGGTCTGATCCTAGCCGACACGAAATTCGAGTTTGGCAGAACTGCGGAAGGGATTACTCTTGCCGATGAGGTGTTGACGCCCGATTCGTCGCGCTTCTGGGAGGCCGCGACATGGTTGCCGGGCGGCGCGCAGCCTTCATTCGACAAGCAGTTTGTGCGCGATTATCTTGAATCAATCCACTGGAACAAGCAGGCGCCGGCGCCCGGGCTCCCGGATGATGTGGTGGCACGCACGCAGGAAAAGTATCTTGAGGCCTTCCGTCGCTTGACCGGGCGGGATTTGAATCTCTAGCACAAGCTGAGCGGGCAGAGCGTGAACGGAGAGCGGTATGCAGTGGGTGGATTGGGCGATCTTGTTTGTCATGGCTCTGTCCGTGCTGGCCGGGCTGGCGCAGGGCTTCTTTCGCTCTGTGTGCTCGCTGGGAGGCCTGCTGCTCGGCCTGGCGGTGGCGGCTTGGAACTACGCCCGCCTTGCGGCTGTGATCTTGCCGGTGATACGCATCAAGCCGGTGGCCGATACGATCGCATTTCTACTGATCGCACTGTTGATCATGGCAGTGGCCGCACTGATTGGTACGGCGCTCTTCAAGGCTTTTCACCATTTGGGCCTTGGTTGTTTAGACCGGCTGGCCGGTGCGGCCTTCGGTTTTTTTCAGGGCATGGTCCTGGTCACGCTGATTGTTCTCGTGGCCGTGGCTTTCTTCCCCGAGGCTCAATGGCTGACGGAGGCAAAAATGCCCAGGATGTTTTTCGGGGCGTGCCACTTGAGTACGCATGTGACGCCGGCAGAGCTCTCCGAGCGGGTGAGGCAGGGGCTCAAGACCTTGGAAAAAGAGTCTCCCAAGTGGATGCACCCCAATCTTCACGGATGATGATTTCGGGCAACGATTGGCACAACGGATCATTGCAAGCTAGCAAGAGGAAGCAGGGATTGACGTGAGACGAGAACTGGACAGCCTAGTGACGCAAATGCATTCCAGCGGCATCCGCTACGAGGAGGCGGTCCGCGAATTCAAGAGGCAATATCTGCGCCAAGTGTTGCTGGCGCACAGGGGAAACCAGTGCAGGGCGGCCGAGGAGATGGGCATCCATCGCAACACGCTGAGCCGCACCATGGCGGAACTGGGACTGAGCCTGGCCGAGGTGCGCGCCAGCCTCAAGCGTCCGCCGCGCAGCGAACGTCCAGTGTATAGCGCGGTGCGTCAGCTCTATCGCCAGGGCTGACGGCGCGACCGAGGACATGCTGACGAAACCGCCGACCGACGAAACGCAAATCTACATAGAACCCGGTTTTGCTTGGGATGAGCAGGACGCGTATCTGTTCGACATCGACGGAACGCTGCTGCGCGATCCCGACCGCATCCACATGAATTCGTTCGCATCGAGCATTGAGCGTGTGACGGGATTTGCCGCAACGCTGGACGGAGTGGCGATTCATGGCAGCACGGATACGGCGATTCTCAGCGAGGCCTGCCGCCGCGCGGGGATTCCGGCCGAGGTGCTGGAGCCGCAGGTCGAGGCCATTCTGGAGGCGATGCGGCAAACGGTCAACGAACGCCGCAGCGAAATGAATCTTAGGCTGATGCCCGGTGTGGAAGATGCCCTTGCCCACCTGGCTCGAAAGGGCGCGCTGCTGGGCGTGGCGACCGGCAATCTGGAGGCGATCGGCTGGATCAAGATTGAAGAGGCCGGGCTGCGGGAATGGTTCCGCTTTGGCGGCTTCAGCGACCGTTTCCCCGACCGCGCTGAACTCGTGGCCGACGCCGCGCGCAAGGCCGAGGAGTTGGCGGGAGCGGATGCTCGCGTCTGCGTGGTCGGCGACACGCCGCGCGACATCGTGGCTGCGCATGCCAACCGTCTGCCGGTGATTGCCGTCGCAACAGGAAACTATAGCTTCGACGCGCTGCTTGAAGGCTGTCCGGAGGTTTGCGCATCGTCGCTTGCCGATCTGCTCGCACGCACAGAGGCGACGCAATGAAGCCGCGCCCGACCAGGCCATCCGGTCTCCATCTCGCCATGATTTTTCTATTGGCGATGACAATGAGCACCGTGCAGGCTCAAGCGCCGGCGAGTCCCTCGCACGCTCCAAGCGCAGCGGCAGCCGTCACTCCCGCCAAGGACACAACACAAGCTAAGCCGGTGCACAACTCCGATCGGAGAAAGGCAGCCAAGCTCTTTCTCGCGGGCAGCAAGCTCTTCGAGAGGGAGCAGTTTGAAGAGGCGCTGCAACGCTATGAGCAGGCAGCCTCGCTCGACCCCGGCAATGTCGACTATGCACTGGCGGCAAACGTAGCCCGCAGTCACCTGGTAACGGCGCTGATTCAGAGCGCTGCCAAAGCCAGGCTCCAAAGCGATGCCGCTGCGGCGCGCGCGGCCCTGGCCCGCGCTCACGAACTGGATCCGGAGAATCCTCAGGTTCGCCTGCATTTGAACGAGCTTGGAGACGATGCGCTTCTGAGCCAGACCGCTCCCCTCTATGAACAAGCCGCTGAGACGGTCGGCGAGGGAGCGATTCTGGAGCCCGCTTCCGGGGTTCACAGCTTTCATCTGCGCAGCGACCGGCGCAGTATTATTCAGCAGGTCTTCAAGGCCTACGGGATTGAGGTCACCCTGGACGAGTCGCTGCGCGGCGCCCAGGCCCGGCTGGATGTGGACAACGTCGGTTTCAAGACGGCGGCCCGCCTGGCAGGGATGGTGACTCACTCGTTCTATGTTCCGCTGGATGCTCACCGCGCCCTGGTTGCCGACGATCAAAAAGCCAACCGCGACGCATATGTGCGGCAAGACACGGAGACGGTCTATCTGTCGGGCTTGAGCGAGAAAGATCTGGACGAAGTGGCCACTATCGCCAAGAACATCTTCGATACGACGCAGGCAACGGCCGAGCACATCTCCGGAACAGTCACGATTCGCGCGCCGCAAAGGACATTGGCAGCCTTCAACGCCACTTTGAGGGAGCTACTCGAGGGGCGAAACCAGGTATTGCTGGAGGTGCGCGTGATTCAGCTTGCGCACACCGCCGCACGCAATACTGGAGTCACTCCGCCGCAAAGCGTCGCTGCCTTCAACGTCTACAGCGAAGAACAATCCATCCTGAATGCAAACCAGGCTCTGGTGCAGCAGATCATCTCCTCGGGCCTAGCCGCCCCTGGCGACACGCTTGCGATTCTCGGCATCCTTTTAGCCTCCGGCCAGGTCTCCAGTTCGCTGTTTTCCAACGGCATTGCCCTCTTTGGGGGCGGATTGACGGCATCCGCTCTGTCGCCGGGCCAGATCACGGCCAACCTCAACCTGAACTCTTCCGACTCGCGCGAGCTTGACAAGATTCAGTTGCGCCTGGGCGACGGCGAAAAGGCAACGCTGCGCACCGGCTCGCGCTATCCCATCCAGACCTCATCTTTTTCGAGTATCGCGGCCAGCGTCCCGAAGATACCGGGATTGACTGGTGCGGGGACCTCAGGCAGTCTGTCTTCCCTGCTCGCTTCCTATGGCAACGTGCCAAATATCCCGCAGGTGGAGTACCAAGACCTGGGCCTGACCCTGACTGCAACCCCCAAGGTCTTGCGCAACGGCGATGTAGCGCTCACCCTGGACATGAAGATCGACGCCCTCTCCGGGAGCTCTATCAATGGCAATCCAATCCTCAACAATCGCGCCTTCTCCGGTGTGGTGACGCTGAAGGAGGGTGAGGCGGCCGCGGTGGTGAGCGAACTCGACAAGTCAGAGAGCCGCGCCGTCAGCGGCACACCGGGAATCAGCGAGATACCCGGCCTGAGCAACATCGCCAGCAACAACAACCAGAAGGACTACTCGACGCTGCTGATTGTCATCACTCCCCGCCTGGTCCGGGGCACGCAGGCTGCTGGCCACTCGCCGATACTGCGGGTGGAGAAGAGCGCCACGGGACGGTAGCGGCGCTCACTGGCGAACCGACCGCACATCCCGACTTGGAGACGATCCTGGCGCACCATCGAACCGAGACCGCGCTGCGTTTGCCGGGACCGATCCTGCTAGACCGTGGGCTTCTTCTTGCTAGTTTAGGTCCGGAGTCTCCCCGGTCCCCAAGAGCCAGGGACCGGGGCACCCTCGGTGTGGTCTTTGCGGCGTCGAGACCGAGTCCACTCGCCGGATCCACTCCGTTTACTGGGCAGCAACACCATCCAGCTTGGCCTGGAACTGAACAATCTGCTTGATCGTGTCATACGGAGCGTTGGCCGGAATCTGGCGGCCGTTGATCAACAGCGTTGGGGTCTGGTTGATGTTCAGATCCTGTGCCAGCTTCACCGAGGCGTCCACCTGAGTTGTCGCCTCCGGAGTCTTTGAGCAGGCTGCGATCTTCGCCGGATCCAGGCCGGCCTTGGTCACCGCGCTATTCAAAGTGAGCGCGGCTCCATCGGCGCTCGCCAATCCATCCTGGCCCTCAAAGACTGCCGATGCAAAGGTGAAGAAGGCATCGCTGCCGCCCTGTTTGGCCACGCAGACGCCATAGGCTGCCGCACCCGCCGCCGCCGGATGCTGCGGCAACGGATAGTTTTGAAAGACGACGCGAGCCTTGGGAAAATCGACTGCCAACTTGTCCATGTTGGGCTGCGCATCCTTGCAGTGGGGGCACTGGAAGTCGGCGAACTCGATGATCTCCAGGTCCTTCATGGCCGAGCCGCGGTAGGGGCCATCGGCCCGCTGCCGCACCATATCGCGATAATCCGCATACGGGTGCTCGCCAAAGGGGACGATCTCGTCTCCGGCAATGATGTGCTTGCCGTCGGGAAGCGCAAAGAACTGGAGCACGCCCGCCTTCTGCTTGCCCGTCTTATCGCCGACGAGAATCAGGACTTTGCTGATGCCGTCGACGGGCGTCTTCTGGATGGCCTGAACCTGCCACATGCGGCTGTCGTCGTAACCCCAGGCAGCTTGTAGGAAAGCAGTTACGGTTTCTTTGCTGGGCGAAGAGGCAGTAAAGTTCGCCGGGTCGGGTTTGGGAAAAACGGGCGCCGCGGGAGCCGGCGCAGACGGCGCCGAAGCAGACGGCTCCTGCGCGGGCGCCGCTGGCACATCCTGCTGTGCTGCGGCCTGGAAGACCGGCCCGGATAAGACAACCAGAGCCATGACAATGAAAATGCGAGCGGACGGACGGATCAAGCGGTTTCTCCTTGGATTTCGGAAGGCTGAACAGTGGGAAAACTCCCAAGTACTAGCTTATACCTCGACTTTGACGGCAATGGGAAACCTGCGGCCCATGCCAAACGACTTTGAGGTCATCTTCAGGACCGGCGCGGCCTGCTGGCGTTTGTATTCGCTGCGCTCCACCAGGCGCACCACCTGTTGGACGAGTTCCAGTGGCAATTTGTGTGCGCGGGCGATCTCTTCTGGGGTCTCATAGCGCTCGACGTAACCCTCGAGAATCGGATCCAAAATCTCGTAAGCAGGCAGCGAGTCGGTATCCTTCTGGTCGGGTCGCAGCTCGGCCGAGGGCGGCTTCTCGAGAATGGCCCTGGGAATCACCTCACGCTCGCGATTGAGCCAGCGGCAGACTGCGTAGACGCGCGTTTTCACCAGGTCGCCAATCACCGCCAGTGCGCCGACCATGTCGCCATAGAGGGTACAGTAACCGACTGCCATCTCCGACTTGTTGCCCGTCGTCAATACCAGGGCCGAATATTTGTTCGAAAGAGCCATCAGCAGGCAGCCGCGAATTCGCGACTGGATATTCTCTTCCGTCGTGTCCGGCTTCATCCCCGCAAATTGCGGCTCGAGGGTGCGGGTAAACTCGGCAAAGAGGCCGCTGATGCCGATAACTTCAAAGCGGATACCGAGATTGGCCGCCAGTTGGCGGCTGTCGTCGATGGAACCAGAAGAGGAGTAAGGGCTCGGCATCCCCACGCCGAGGACGTTCTCCGCGCCCAAGGCCTCGCTGGCGATGCAGGCCACGAGGGCTGAATCGATGCCGCCGCTGAGGCCTACCAGGGCCTTTTTGAAGCCGCACTTGCGCACATAATCGCGCGTGCCAAGAACCAGCGCCTGATAAGCGGCCTCCGTGTCATCGTCTTCAGGGGCCGGGATCGCCGGAGCATTGAATGGATCAACAAGTACGAGGTCCTCTTCGAATGAGGCGGCCTGGGCGATCAGCTCTCCACGAGCATTGAGGGCCAGTGAGGAGCCGTCGAAGATCAGGCTGTCGTTGCCGCCCACTTGATTCGAGAGCAGGACCGGTATTTGATCGCGGCGCGCAATGGCAGCCAGCATACGGCGGCGAATCGCGCGCTTGCCGTGCCAGAAGGGTGACGAGGAGAGGTTGATGTGCAGCGCCGGATGCTGGCGCATCAGATCTTCGACAGGATCGACAGCGTAGAGGCGGCGGGGCCAGAAGTTCTTGTCGTTCCAGGAGTCTTCGCAGATGGTGATCGCCAGCCGCACGCCGTCCAACTCGACCACCTGCTGGGGCTTCGATGGCGCGAAGTAGCGCTGCTCGTCGAAGATGTCGTAGAAGGGCAGCAGCCGCTTGTGCTGTTCGAGCAGCAGCCGCCCGCCATCCAGCAGCACAGCAGCGTTGACGGCAGGCTTGCCGCTGTCGGCCTGGGCCGGCAGGGCAACACCTGCGAGAACGGCCGTCGGCAGATCGCGAGTGGCCTCGGCCAACTCGTCGACGGCTCTGCGGCAGCGCGCCAGGAAGCTCGGCTTTTCAAGGAAATCCGCGGGCGGATAGCCGCACAGGACCAGTTCGGAAAAGACCGTGAGCCGTGCGCCTTCAGCAGCAGCGCGACGGCTCACTGCCACTACTCTCTCAAGATTTCCGGTGAAATCCCCAACAGTAGGATTGATCTGGGCCAGTGCGATCTTCACATGATCAGTTTAATCCTCGGAAGCCTTCAGTTTCTAGCTCCTAGCTGCTGGCTCATGCCAGCCGCGCTAAAAGAGCTAGGGCTGGTTGCATCAAAGAGCTTTGAAAAGGCAAGGCCTCAGCCGCGCCGCAAAGGAAGCAACAGAATTGTGGGTTTTCGCACCTGAGGCGTGCTTTTCGACCGCGTCAATTCGTTTTTTGCGCCCTGTTCTAAAAGCTAAAGGCTAGAAGCTGCTCTCAGCTTCCTGTCCCTTCAAAGACCACACCGATCGTGCGAAGGATGATCTGGAGATCGAGCCAAATGCTCCAATTTTCGATGTAGATCACATTCAGCGATATGTAGCTGTCAGACGATGGGTCCTGGCGTCCCTGGACCTGCCAAAGCCCTGTGATTCCCGGCGTCACGGCAAGAACCCGCAGGTAGGCGAGCTTGGAGTCCCGTACATCATTGGCCGGTAAGGGACGCGGACCGACGATGCTCATATCCCCGCGCAGTACGTTGTAGAACTGGGGCAGCTCATCGAGCGAGTGCTTGCGCAAGAAGCGGCCAAGCTTGGTGATACGTGGATCGTCGGTGATCTTGAAGAGCACGCCGTCGCGTTCATTTCTGTGCATCAGTTCGCCGCGCTGCTTGTCTGCATCGCTGACCATTGTGCGGAATTTGAAACAACGGAAGGCGCGGCCTTTCTTACCGACGCGCTCGGAGGAATAGAAGACCGGGCCAGGGGAATCCAGCTTGATGGCAATCGCGATCATCAAATACATAGGCCAACCCAGCAGCAGCGCCAGGATGGAGAAGACGATATCGAGCCCCCGCTTCATCAGCAGCCCGATCTCGGGAACCGGTCCGCAGTGCAACGGAATGGTGGGAAAGTGCCCGATGTACTCGATTTCGCTCTTAAAGCCAACTCCGTTGTACATGTCGGGCACGATGCGAAGATCTACGCCCAGTGTTCGAGCCTCTCCCAGAACATCCTGCACAACAGCGCGCTCACACGGCGTGGTGAAGAAGATCTCATCCACAAACTGCCTGCGAACATGCTGAAAGAGCGAATCAAGCGTGCCAACTACGTCGCCAGCGGCAGCCGCGCAAATGGAACTGGAGCCGGGAGCCTCAATGTAGCCTTTGAATCTGTATCCGAGATGGCGGATGCTCTCCAGGTAACAGCGCAGCGCAATGGCCTCCGGCCCGGTACCCACGATGAGCACGTTGCGCGTGCCCACTCCGCGCTCGAAGCTGCGGTAAAGCAAAATGCGATAGACCAGCCTGCGCAGGCTGAGAGCGATGGTGACCAGCCCCACCGTGATGAGAACGATGCTACGGGGAATATCCTCAGCATGAACCAGGTAAAGTGCGCCGGTAAGCAGTAAGCCTGATGTGAGGCAAGCCTGCACGCTGAGCAGTTGCTCGCGGACGGCATCGCGGAGCCGGAAGGGCGAGTATAGACTCAAGCGCCGGCTCGTAAGGACTAAAGTGACCGAAAACCCGCACAAGAACCCCAGCAGGATTCCAGTGGATCGGCCGTGAATGAGCGTCCCATTCCACAATTCCTTCGCGCCCGTAATCGGGCCGGTATGCATTCTGTAGAGAGTGGCAAATGCAGCGGATGCAAGGATCGTGATCGCATCCAGGAGCATCCAGAGATGAGCCTTTCCGCGCGGCCCGCGAACGCTGTTTTTTGCCGATGATTCATCCCATTCCCTCGATGCAGCTTCGAAGACGAATGGCCTTTGCCAGAAATCAGATGTTGCCATAGGTATTTCGCGGACCTTAGACAATCGATAACATGAACGTTATGTGGTCTTGTTTCGTCACTCAAGAAACACCAGAAGCGAGAAAACAAACACAGATGGGTACGGCAGAACGCTCATCAGGCTCCCCCTCCTGATATCGTTCATTGGCTCCGGCTGGTTGCCACATGAGACCGCAACCGGGTT
Organism: uncultured Occallatibacter sp.; assembly: GCA_964525655.1. Classification (GTDB taxonomy): domain Bacteria; phylum Acidobacteriota; class Terriglobia; order Terriglobales; family Acidobacteriaceae; genus Telmatobacter. The sequence continues at coordinate 83,470 of CAZGHZ010000003.1, read as the reverse complement.
AAGAACCCGGTAAACGGCGATGGCGCCCTTGTTCCGGCTGCCCTCAACAAAGCTTTGCTTTAGCTCGATAATTGCATGTGATGCACCATTCCATGCATTCTGTTCATGAGCCTAAATTTTCCTCGGATCTAGATGATAATATTTAAGTTACGATTATCGCGGCACGAGATTTCAAAAAGGACAAAAGGCTTGATGGAATGGAGATTGCGCAATAGTTTGCACACTTGTGTAGTGATTTTCCTATACCCATGATGTACGGGAACCACGCAATGGCGGTGCTTCCTTGAGATCTACGATAGGGTTTCGATATACCCAAAGCAAGAACCGCAAATGCCAAAAGTGCCCATTTCCGGGCAGACGATTTATCGTTGGAGTTTCAGGCTGCATGACCGGAGACAAAGGCGTATCAATTCACGGCAAGCAAAACTGCCTCCGGCTCTCGCATGCAGACAATCTCACTCCGAAGGCAGCGCATAGGCATCCAGGGAAAGAAACTGCTGAATATGTGGATCGGAACTATCCACAAAGCCCCTCAGCGGACCAAAGAATAAGGCCCGCCCTTGATGCAGGAAGAGCACAAGGTCGGCAAGCCTCTCGGCAAAACGCATGTCATGCGTGACGACGATGCTGGTGAATCCAAGCTGGCGCTTGAGCCGCTGGATGAGGTCACCCAATCGGCGGGCGATAATCGGGTCGACCATGGTGGTGGGCTCGTCGTAGAGCACAACCTCGGGCTGTGAGGCGAGAGCGCGAGCGATGGCGATGGCGCGCTTGCGGCCCGTCGAGAGACTGGCAGGAAACGCATCCGCCACATCTTCTGCACCGACCATGCCGATCAGCCGGTTGACCAGGTCTTGAATCTGATCCTCGTCCAGGCCGCCGCGCTCGCGCAGCGGAAAGGCCACATTCTCCCGCACGCTCAGCGAATCGAAGAGCGCGCCGTTCTGGAAGACCATGGTCACGCGCTTGCGGATCGCCCGCATCCCCTCTTCGTCGAGAGTGGTGATCTCCTGGCCTTCGACACGAATCGAACCGGTATCCGGCTTGAGAAAGCCCATCAGCATGCGCAGGGCCACCGATTTGCCCACGCCGCTGCGGCCAAGGATGCAGAGTGTCTGGCCGCGATTCATTTGGAAGCTCAGGTCCTCCAGCACCGCCCGGCCGTCAAAAGAGATGCCAACATGGCTGAAGGCGATAATCGGCTCGCTCGTCGAGGCATCGGCAGCCGCCGACCGCTCCTGTGCCTCGGCGTCGAAGGTATCCAGCACCTCGGAAAACTCTTCGTTGGAAGTCGAATCGAACATAGCCTTGGCTTTAGCTTACGCGACCAGGGGAGCGGCAGTATATTCTCGATCATTGAGGCTGAACGTGGACCTGAAACTTCAATCGCTGCCGGCGAGCGGAGCTTTCGCAAAAATCCGGAAGTTGATCGGCATTCTCGCCGGCTTTTATCTTTTGCTGCTCATCGGCGTCTTTTTCTGTCAGCGCAGCCTTCTTTATTTCCCCAGCCATAGCTACGTCACCTTGAGTGAAGCGTTCGCTAACAAATCCTTCGAGGAACTTCCCGTACGAACCGCGGACGGGCTCGATCTAAAAGCCTGGTATGCGCCCGCAACAACCAAGCAATTCACGTTCGTTTTCTTTCACGGCAACGGCGATTGCCTGGCGACCGCATCCGAAACCGCCGATCCCTACATCGCTGACGGCTATGGCTTTGTGGTCGCGGAGTATCGCGGATACAGCGGACTGCCGGGTAAGCCAACCGAAGCCGGGCTCTATGCCGACGGGCGGGCAACTCTGTATGCGCTGATGGCGCGTGGAGTGAGGAGCGAGAAGATCATCCTCTTCGGGCACTCCCTTGGAACCGGCGTCGCCGTGCAGATGGCCGAGGAGTTTCACGTTGGCGGAGTGATTCTGCTCGCCCCCTATACATCGATTCCCGAGATAGCGCAGATCCAGTATCCATATCTTCCGGCGAAGGTTCTCGTCCGAGACCGTTATGAGAGTGTAAAAAAGATCGGAAACATTCACGCGCCAGTTTTGATCGTCAACGGCTCGGGTGACCAATTGATTCCGCCTTCCCAAGGCATGCAGCTTTACGACCTGGCCAACGAGCCAAAGGAGTTTCATTCGATCCCCGGCCGCGGGCACAACGATGCTTTCAGTGATCTCGCGCCAATCGCGTTGGATTGGGCGGGTCGGCTTCGTTAGAGAGTGGATCAGGGTGCGACCTCTCCCCGCGCGTCGTCTACGCTTAATCTGCTACGAACGATGGGTGGCCCATGTCTGGACTTTCAGACCTGGGGAACCGCTGATCTCGGAGCATCGGAGAACGAAATCTCTCAGGCTGAGGTTCATCGTCTCCCACATCTCAAGATCGAGATGTGGGCCACCCAGAGTTTGAGCTGGTCAGATAGGGCCCGCCCGCCGCGTGTACACAATTCGAGATTTCGTACACATCCGTGGTACCATGATCGAGTGGAGGGCGATATGGGAACAGCAAGGGCCACAGTGGTTCACAAGCATTTCCGCCTTGACGCCGCGAAGCTGAAGCGCGCCCAGAAGCTGCTGGATGCGCCCACGGAGACCGAGACCGTGGAGCGCGCAATCGACCTGGCTATTTTGGAACATGAGCGCAACCGAGTCGCGAACCATGCGCATGAGCGGTTCGTTCGCTCGAAGGCCACAGTCAGGGACGTCTACGGAGTGCTTGAGTAGGACGAATGCAAATCCTCTTCGACTCTTCGGTGTATATCGGCGCGTTTCGGGGGGATCGGGACGCAGGGTTGATCTTCGAGCGTTGGCGTCGGAAGGCGCCCATCTGGGTGAGTTCGGTGGTGCTGGAAGAGTTGTATGCCGGGGCCGATGCGGCGAGCGGCAGACTCATCGGAAAACTGGAGAAGGATTTTGAGAAGGCTCGGCGAGTATTGGTACCGAATTTGAGCGACTGGACTCAGAGCGGGCGGATTCTGGCAAAGCTCGGCGCAAAATATGGCTTTGAGCGCATTGGGCAAGGGCGTCTGACCAACGATGCGCTGATCGCAGCCAGCGCTGCAAGATCGGGCGTTGCAATCATCACCTCCAACGCGCGGGACTTCTCCCGCCTCGCAGAATTCTGTCCGCTCCAATGGCGTGTGGGCTGATCCGCAAAGGATGAATCCCCGGCCAACAGCTCCCAGCTCATCCAGCATTTCCGAATCCCAGGTCTGAGAATCCAGACCTGGGCCACCCGCCGCCTTGTTCACTTACGGAGATCCGGGCCACCCGACACCCAGAGCTTATAGCAGATTCTCCGTAAACCCGAATTCCGTTTCGTCTCGGACCATCTGGCTGAAGATGGTACAACCGGTATACCTCTGTGCCAAATTGGTAACGAGATCAATGTCGGCTTGCGGTGTTCGCAAGCCAAAGCAGACTTGATTCAAGAATGGTTCATTGATATTGAAACTGAAAACGCCATGTTGGCGCCGAATAATCCTCGATTCTTTTTCGTACTTCCAAACGCGGCTTTTTGTTTTGAAATACTTATGTACAAGCCCTTCGACAAACTGGTTTATTTCCGTAGGAGAGTTCTTTAGCCAATCTGTTAACGGTTCATCGATGTAGTCAACATCGCCTGCCACAGCAAACAGGAATTCCTCAGTTAAAAAATAGGATGGTCTGAATTGATATTTAAGACAAACGCCCCTGTGCTCATCGGCATAATGTGACCATAGCAGTGTATGCGTATTTTCCCTTGAAAACGCACACAAGCCATATCTATCGAGTATAGATTTCCAGTTTTCGAAGAATTTCGATTCGCTTAATATCATTGAGAAAAAAACCTTTCGGTCTCCTGTGGCGGACAATTCGGCTCGTTTGAGAGCGCCCCATAAATCGATATGGCAGTCAAACGGGTCGTTCAGGGTATCCGGTTTGGCGAAATAAATACTTCGGTTGACCAAAGATTCAACCAGCCACTTATTGATCGGTCTGAATTTGCACAAAACGAATGGATCGTTGTTCATCTGAAACCCCTTGCCGGACTCCCCAAGTTTCGATTTTATGATCTGATCTTCCAGCCAATTCACCCCCCGGCCTCTTCCAAGAACCGCACAATCGATTCAATCCCCAACTCGAAGTTCTTCAGATTGAACTTCTCATTGGGCGCGTGGATGTTATCGTCGGGCAGGCCGAAGCCCATCATCACGCTGGGCATGCCTAGATGGCGGTCGAAATCCCCAACAATCGGAATCGAGCCGCCGGAGCGGATAAAGACCGTCTCCTTGCCCCAGACCTCCTTGAGCGCCCGCGTCGCCGCCTGGATGTAAGGGTTATCGACGCGAACCAGGCACGGATCGCCGGAGTGGATCAGCCGCACCTCGACATCGACGCCGTCTGGTGCGATTTTTTCGACATAGGCCTTGTAGAGAGCAAAGCTCTTTGCCGGAGTCATGCCCGGCACCAGCCGCATCGAGACCTTGGCAAGCGCCTTGGCCGGAATCACTGTCTTCGCGCCAGCGCCGGTGAAGCCGCCGGGGATGCCATGCACGTCGAGCGTAGGCCGCGCCCATGTACGCTCCAGCACCGTGTAGCCGGGCTCGCCCACCAGCGAGCGCGAGCCGACCTCGGCGATGCGGTACTGCTCCTCGTCAAAGGGCAGGCTGCGCCATGCGGCCAGCTCCGCGGCGCTCGGCGGGATGATTGCGTCGTAGAAGCCGGGAATGAGAATGTGTCCGTCCTCGTCTTTGAGCCGAGCCAGCATCTGCGCCAGAGCCATGAAGGGATTGGGGGCCGCGCCGCCATACATGCCCGAGTGCAGATCGCTCTTGGCGCCGCGCACCTCAAGCTCGGTGTAGATCATGCCGCGCAGGCCGACACACAAGGTAGGCAGACCAGGGGCAAAGAGTTCGGTATCGCAGACCAGGGCAAAATCCGCCTTCAACTCGGGAGCCTTGGATGCGACAAAGGCTGCAATTCCCTCCCCGCCCACCTCTTCTTCGCCCTCGAGAATGACTCGCACGTTGAGCGGCAGCTTGCCCGTGGCGGCCAGCAGCGACTCAAGCGCCTTGATCTGCGCCCACACCTGGCCCTTGTCGTCGACCGCTCCGCGAGCGTAGAGGTTGCCGTTGCGCTCGGCCGGCTCGAAGGGCGGCGAGAGCCATTCATCCAATGGATCGGTCGGCTGCACGTCGTAGTGGCCATAAAAAAGCGCTGTCGGCTTACCGGCAGCGTGCAGCCACTCGGCATAGACCATCGGATGGCCCTCGGTCTCGATGAGCCGCGCGTTCTCAATGCCGATGCGGGTCAGTTCGGCGGCCAGCGCCTCGGCGGCGCGCCGGCAGTCGCCCTTGTGCTCGGGCAGCGTGGAGACTGAAGGGACGCGCAGCAGTTCCTTCAGCTCATTCAGAAACCGGGGATGGTTCTCACGTGCATAGGTGACAGCGGAAGGCGACATTGGTGGATTTCCTCTGAGAGCTGCTAATAGGAGAGAGTATAAGCGGTCGCATTGGAAAACGGAATGCGCAACCGGTCAGCGTGTTGAGGGGAATCAACTCGACTGACCGATATTCGACAGGGCTTGATCGACATTAGTCATCATGGGCCCAATCCCCCTGAGTGTCTTCGCCCATCTACTCCGTCTTCATGTCATGCTGGATGATAAAAGGCAGGTTTGTAACAACCTGCTGCTCCTTGCCAGATAGCTCCTTGGTCCAGCAAAACGTCAAAACGCCGCTATCGACGTTTACTCTGGTGGGGTCCAGGTAGGTCACCGGATCCCCTTTGGGCTTATAGATAGTGATCGTTCGCACGCCGTTTCCCTCGTCGATCATTATAAGTTGCCGCGCCGCTAAATATCTGTGAATAGTGATTCTACGTCCCCATTCTTGGCGAAATGAGCTGAAGGCCGGAGCCGTGTGAAGAACAGCGTGGCGCTCCGCCCCCCAAAACAGTTTCCGAACCTGGGTGAAAAACTTGAATTCTTTCGGCCCACGCACACACGCGCAACGAAGCGGCCTGAGCTACAACCTCGCACAGGCCTTCTGCGAATCGGCAATTCAAATCGCTCGTTGGTAAAAACCGATCTGCACAAAAACTACTTCGAAATTCTCGTCGAGGGGAATAACGATTTTCACCGCCTCGATCGAGTGTTACGGTCCGCCGAGCGACAGGCAATCGCCATCCGCCAAGGGCCCATCATCGTTATCGCGGTTCAGAAGGCTCTGCACAACCTCGTGTATCTCAGCTTTTCCTGTCATCGATCCGTCCTAAAAATGGATCGAGAATAGACTCGCCAGATATTTCAAATGCTCGACCAGCGGATAACGCCCCCTGGCGAAGGCAAATACATTCAGCAAACAGTAAAAACATCCCACGCCAACCGCGGGCAAGACCTGTCCGCGAACAAACCCCCTCTGCCTGGGTTCGCGCTTTCGCAGCTGTGAAATGCTCAACCCAGCAGCCAAGACAAAACAGTAAAGAACAAATGACTGGTAATTCGCAATCGCCCGCCAGAGCCCGGAATCCCGAATCATCTCCCAGTCCATCGTGAAATGGAAAAACAGGTTGCCAAAACCGGCTGCAGCAAAAGTCGCAAAGACGATGCGCAACCGGCGATGCCCTTTCCAATAGCGGAGAAATGTGGGATAGAAGAAGAAATCGACGAGCATTTCCTTGAAGTAATAAGCATAGCGGTTGAAGAACTCCGCGATAGTTGTCGAAGACAGCGGCCGATAAGTGTTCCGCAATGCATGGTAACCCGCCATCCGGCAACAGGCGACGAACTTATGGGTATAAACAGCCATGATCAGAATGCTCTCGAAGAAGGAGAGCACCAAACCTTCCCACAGAGTATGCCAAGGCAAGGGCGTTCTTTTTACACTCATGGCCAACGCTTCAACCGGAGTCGGAATTAGCAAATAGCCGTGAAAAAAGAAATTCCAGTACCTAAGGAAGAGTGTCACTAGGATCGCCCACGCGAGCAGCTTCAGTCCTTTCAGTTGCGCAATCGCGAGTTGTTCCGGATTCCTTGCTTCGATTCGCCGCAAATAGGCCGCGCCCTTGGGAATCGGAGTGATATCGGCACTCCAAACTGGGCGAAAGCTCGCCAGTTCCAGGGTCAGGTCGGTGGAAGGCTTGGAATTCCGATCGAGGAGCGCAAATCCGATAAACCAGATATAACTTACGGCGGCACCGACCAGGCTCCATAGTACGGTGTGAAGCATCGAATCTGACGTAGCCGAACACGCGCAGATAAGCAGAAATGTAAAGCCGGCCAGAAGAGACACAATCGGCCTTTGGCCAAACAGCGATCGAGGCCAGCGCCGGGCACACCAATACAGGAGCATCCCCGCGCCCACAAACGAGAACATCGAAACCATTTGGAGCGGTGAATGAAAGTATTTCTTCAGCAATAAAAGGGAGGGGCTGCCCCCCAGAACCAACCGGCGGTACTTGGGTAAGAATGTGATCAATCCAAGAAGCAGTAAAAAAGACAGTAAGGTGATCAGATCACGAACGAAGAAACGCAAACCTAAGCCGAACACGGTAAGCAGGGTAACTCTGCCTAGCCGGCTCTGAGCAAATGAAATGACCTTCGGATAAGTCTCAATGCGCGGGATCAGGCGGAAATCTGCCATCGAGGTTGCCGCTGCGTTCGCGTGGACCGAAAGGGTCACGATGTAGCACCTCGGGCAGCAATTGCGTGATCTTGCAATTATATACAACACACTGATCAGACCCTCGACCGTTGCTGAATGCCTGAGCGTTGAAACCCTGCGCTCAAGAGGGCAGCACAGTATTCTTAGGAGAGATGCCTCCTATCCTCAATGCGCAGTCGGTGACCAAGCAGTTCGGCGCACTGCCGCTCTTCCAGAACATCTCGCTCACCGTCGAGGACGGCGACCGGATCGGCCTTATCGGCCCCAACGGTGCGGGCAAATCAACCCTTCTCGCCATACTCGCCGGCCAGCTCGAGCCCGACTCGGGCGAACTGGCGGTGCGCAAGCGAGCTCGCGCCGCCTACGTGCCCCAGGACTCGCGCTTCGCCCCCAGCCTCTCCATTCGCGAGGTCCTGGAGCGAGCACTCGCCGCCGCGCACGTGGGCGAAAACGAACGCGAGGGCCGGTTGCGCGAGCTATCAGGCCGCGCCGGCTTTACCGATCTCAGCGTCGAGGCGGCTGCGCTTTCCGGCGGCTGGCGCAAGCGATTGGCCATCACCGAGGCGTTGGTCAGCGGGCCCGAGGTCATGCTGCTCGACGAGCCCACCAACCACCTCGACCTGGCCGGCATCGAATGGCTCGAAGAACTGCTCACCTCGGCCTCCTTCGCTGCCGTCACGGTGAGCCACGACCGGTACTTTCTCGAATCCACATCGAGTGAAATCATCGAGCTTAATCGCGTCTATGCCGACGGCCTGCTGCGCGTACGTGGCAACTTCAGCCGTTTTCTCGAAGAGAAGCAGGCCTATCTTGAATCGCAAAACCGCCAGCAGGAGAGCCTGCGCAACCGCGTCAAGACCGAAATCGAGTGGCTCAGGCGCGGCCCCAAGGCGCGAACGACTAAATCGAAGGCCCGCATCGACACCGCTAACGCAATGATCGGCCAGCTAGCCGAAATGAACGCGCGAACCGCGGTCAGCACAACCAACATCGACTTCGATGCGACACTGCGCAAGACCAAGCGGCTCGTTGAATTCAAGGATGTCGCCTGCGATGTGCCGGCTTCCGAGACAAGCGCGAGCCCGGAAAAAAGGCGCCGCCTGTTTACTAGACTCAACTTCATCCTCACCGCAGGCATGAAGGTTGGTCTGGTCGGCCCCAACGGCAGCGGCAAGACCACGCTTCTCCGTCTGCTTCGTGGCGAGATCGAGCCGGCCGAGGGCCACATCCGCCGGGCCGAATCGCTCAGGCTGGTCTACTTCAGCCAGATGCGCGAGTTGGACGAAAGCCTCACCTTGCGCCGCGCTTTGGCTCCCGAAGGCGACGGCGTGATGCATCAGGGGCGACCGGTGCATGTGGCCAGCTGGGCCGCGCGATTCCTTTTTACCAGCGAACAACTCAACCAGCCGGTGCGCAATCTCTCAGGCGGCGAGCGTGCTCGCGTATTAATTGCGAAACTCATGCTCGAGCCGGCCGACGTGTTGCTGCTCGACGAGCCGACCAACGACCTGGACATTCCGACACTGGAAATCCTCGAAGAAAATCTATTGGATTTTCCCGGCGCGCTGGTCCTCGTAACGCACGACCGCTATCTGCTCAACCGTGTCTCATCGACAGTGGTGGGTTTAGACGGCCGCGGCCACACCGGCCGCTTCGCCGACTACGCCCAGTGGGAAGACTGGATCGAAGAACAAAGAATCGCCGAGCAGAGTGAGGCGCAACGCCTGTCAAACTCCGCCAGCTCCGCTAACTCCGCTAACAACGCTAACTCCGCCGGCGCCGCTAGAAAGAAGCTTTCCTATTTGGAAGCCCGCGAGTTTGCTGTCATAGAAGAAAAGGTGGCCGCGTCCGATACGAGGCTAGCGGCAGCCCGCGTCCGTGTCGAAGCGCCGGAGATCGCCACCAATGCCGCCGCACTTCAGGAAGCATTGCATGAGCTAGAATCCGCGCAGCATGAAAGCGACGCTCTCTATGCCCGCTGGGCCGAGCTGACTGAGAAGGCGGGATGATTCGCTATACGGTGCTTCGGTATTGGGTCAGCTTCCGATCAGCCAAACACTCGCCAACAACAGATGGGCGGCTCTTAGTACAGCCTGCCGAACGGAATATCAATATAGGCCGTCTGAAAGAGCCGACGCTCGTAGGCCGTCTCAAACTTCGTCGACTTCGCCTCACGGATGCACCGTTGCGCGGTCGTAAACTCCCGTTCCATTTCACTATTGCCGCAGCCGATCTCGGCCTGGCGCAGCTTTTCAAGCACGGCGGACGATCTTACCCATTCCAATAATTGAACATACTGGGTGCTACAATACTTCCACCATGCATTGGGATGAGGTAGCACAAACCACTCCTGAACTTTGGCTGTCTTCGACCTCCCATCGTCCTCTCGGAACACCGGTACCTTGTTATCGACGTTGTAATCGACGTAGGCTATATCGCTCCCCAGTATCAAGAACGACAACGCCCAACTGGCAGAAATCCGTTGGTCCTCCATCCATTGAGCCAGATAAGGACCAATGTCCTCCTCGCACAGAGCAATCGAACATAGCCATTGCTCAACATCAATATATGGGCTTTCAATCGGTGGATTGCTGAGAACCGTCTCCCAAACCGCCTGAAGCATCTTTTTAACCGCTGCCTGCTCTTCCCGAGGCCAAGTGCGCCATTCCCCATCATCAAGTTTCTTAAACACCCATTCTGGGTCGGGGGCTTCTATGTCCCAATCCGAGACATTCAGGAGGAGATCGAAGATCCTCGGCAGGAAGTGCTTGAAACAGTTCAAGTCTCCCCAAACCAAGAGGGCCTGGTTAGGATACTGGCCGAAATGTTTCCATTCGAGTTTCCGAAGCGGCTCCGCGTGGAGCAGTTCGTTGGCATCAGGAGAATGACAACAACCACAGGGCATCGTGTCCTCAGGCAACGGATACTCCGAGAAGGCGAAATAGAGCCCTTCAATTGCGTCCTCAAGCACCTTCGGGCAAGTCATACACAGAATTATCGCTCAAATGCGTGCACACGACTTCGGCAGTCAGACTAGAGGCTGACACACCAGACGCGATTTTCAGCTCCTTTCCCGAAGATAACGTTATCATCTATAATTCGCACGCGAAGGTACATTCACAATGCGAACGAAGCAATCTCTGATTCTTGTCCTGGCAATCGTTCTGAGCCGCGCAGTCTGGGCGCAAACCGCTCCTGAGCCAGTCAACCCTCATGCAACACCCGAGGCGCGCGCGCTGCTTGCTTATCTCGAATCCATCTCGGGCAAAGCGACGATCGCCGGGCAGCACAACTATCCCAACGTGGGCGCGCGTTGGACCGATATGGCCTATGATTTTACGGCCAAATATCCGGGGCTCTTCGGCGGCGACTTCGGCTTTTCCGGCGGCGACGACAAAGACTCGGCCCTCGCGCGGCCGGCGATGATCGAAGAGGTCAAGCGACAGTACAAGAATGGAGCCGTTGTCACGCTCACCTGGCATGAGGTGCGTCCCACCGATGATGAGCCGGTCACCTTCCATGGCAGCGTGCAGGGTCATCTGACCGACGCCGAGTGGAAGGAACTGCTCACACCGGGCAGCCCGCTCAACATCCGCTGGTGCGCGCAGGTCGATGTGATCGCCGGATACCTTACGCAATTGCGCGACGCCCATGTTCCGGTGCTCTTCCGGCCCTACCATGAAATGAACGGCAACTGGTTCTGGTGGGGCGGGCGGCCGGGCAACGATGGCTCAGACGCGCTTTATCGCCAGATCTACGACCGCTTTGTCAATCTCCATCATCTGGACAACCTGCTGTGGGTGTGGAATGTGAACGCACCGAATGGAAGCAATGCCGGGCCCATCGCGGACTACTATCCCGGAGCTCAGTTCGCCGATCTGGCCACCATGGACATCTACGGCGAGTTCAAGCAGGAGTACTATGACAGCATCCTCACGCTGGCCGGGGACAAACCCATTGCCCTGGCCGAGGTGGGCCGCTTGCCCAGCCCGGAGGTTCTCCAGAAGCAGCCACGCTGGACTTACTTCATGTGCTGGAGCGAGTTTATCCAGGAACACAACCCGCTCGATCTGGTGAATGCCGTCTACCATGCGCCGCAGGTGATGACCCGCGAAGACGCGCGCCTGGCCGGTCCGCTGGCAGTGATTCGTAAAACCACAGCCGAGCGCGCGGGCAGCGGCGGAGCTATTGATCTTGAACGAAAATAGAGTCATCGAATCCCACCCCTATTGCAGTTATCGCAAAAGGGCTCAATACGCGGCGCTTGGTGGAACTCACAGAAAAGGCTGGATTGAAATGGAGAATACAAGACCGTGATTCACTCAATCTTCGCCGTCTCCTCCGCGCTACGTTATGTTCAAGGTGTGGAGACAGTTTAACGGAGGCGACGATGATTTCAAGAAGAGGCTTCCTTCATGGAACCGGGAATCTGGTTATGCTTGCGGCCCTGCCCGAGCTGGGCACGCCCCCGAAGGAGACTTCAGGCTTTGAAGCTGAAAAGCCTGCCATCCCGGATGGAGATGACAGTCTGCACTCCCGTTGGGTCACGCTTGCGGAATCGCTGAAGCCGAACCTCAACGAGGAGATTCAGCTTCCAGTCTCCATCGTTCAACCACAGGCAGACTCTTCAAAGTACCTGCGATGGCGTATGAATGTCGTTAGTCCGGCTGCAGCTATCGAGGATCGCACATTCCTCCCCGGCGATCACTTCATTATCGACTTCGGTCATCATCGCACTGGCTATCTTTCTTTCTCGATCAGCGGGGTGGGGAGGAATGTCGACGCTCCGGCCCGGCTCAGATTCACTTTCGGCGAAGTTCCCGGAGATGTGGCTGAGCCTCTTCATCCCTACAGGGGAAGCCTCGGTGAAGGCTGGCTGCCCGAAGAGACTGTCACGATCGACTACCTTCCGCAGGATGTCAGCCTGCCGCGGCGATATGCATTCCGCTATGTCAAGGTCGAGATTCTTGGAACGTCTCCGAGTTATGCGGCGCAGTTCAAAAAGATACGCGCTCGTGCCGTGAGCTCCGCCGTGAATAAACCTCCCGCTCTTGCTGCCAGCGCTTCAGAGGCCCTGCGAATGATCGATGCAGTCAGCCTGGCGACTTTGCGGGATTGCATGCAAACAACATTCGAAGACGGTCCGCGGCGCGACCAGCGCCTTTGGATAGGCGACATGAGACTGCAGGCACTTGCGAACTACAAGACGTTCCGCAACCTCGCGCTCGTCAAGCGTTGCTTGTATCTTTTCGCGGCCTTTCCAAGAGAAGACGGATTGCTGCGCGCTTGCGTCTTTGAAAAGCCGAAGCCCACTGCATCGGGAGACTTCATCCTCGATTACGCGGCACTTTATGTCGCCGCTCTCTTTGACTACGTCAAGTATTCCGGCGACAAAGAATCTGGACGGGAACTCTGGCCCACCGCCAAGCGTCAACTCGAAATCGTTGGCGCGAATGTCGACGCGGAAGGCCTCTTCGTCGCTCCCAAAGACACATGGATCTTTATCGATTGGGAGCAGAGGTTGGACCGCACAGCCGCGATGCATGGCGTTTTGCTTTACTGCTGCAGACAAGCCGCCTCACTGGCGGAGTTGCTTGGCTTTACGGAAGATTCAAACAAGTACCTTCTAGTTGCTCGCCGCTTGACTTTCGCAGCACAGAAGCACTTCTTTGATGCGACGGAGCAACTGTACATTAGCGGTGCTGGCCGTCAGATTTCCCTGGCATCGCAGGCATGGCTCATTCTTGCCGGAGTTCCCACGCAGACGGCCGGAGCCACCGCAATCCGGAGGGCTCTTGCCCACCCTGAAGTAGTGATGCCGTCAACACCATATCTCTACCATCACGTCGTGAGTGCGATGCTGGCTTGCAACTTGAAATCAGAGGCTCTCGCGCTCATTGAGAAGTATTGGGGCGGGATGGTGCAAGCTGGAGCCGACACGTTTTGGGAGGTCTACAACCCTGCTGACTCTTTGTCTTCACCCTATGGCGACGTGCATATCAACAGCTTCTGCCACGCATGGAGTTGTACACCCGCCTATCTTCTTCGAACGATAGACTACGGTGTTTCGAGCTGATCCGTCGTTTGGGCGGCCTTGCCGAACAAGCATTGGAACTCGCTCTGATTCCAGATCAATGGATCAGAATCGGAAAACGGGATTCAGTCTAATCATCAATTTCATGGATGCCACTTGTACCTGAAATGCCCCCGCGCAGAGGGCAAGAGGGCAGAGGTCACCGGTCCGCCGAGGATCCAACATCGCATATTGCGTCCATCGTGTCGGTTTCGCCGACTCAGCCAACTCGTAAGTTATTGTTCGTCTAAAACTTGCACATAACTCACTCCATGGCAAAGAAGAGGTCATTGCTTCGATACCGATCCGATCTTCTGGCATCACCTTGCCAAAAAGTCCTTGGCTTTCTGAAGGAGAACATCGCGGCTTACGTCGGAGATAGCGTTGGTGAGCGGAATGCGCTTGGGGCAAACCTCGACGCAGTTTTGCGCGAAGCCGCACTCCTGAATGCCGCCGTCGCCGGCCAGAGCGCGCAGACGCTCCGCAGCCATGACTTTGCCCGTCGGGTGATTGTTGAAGAGCTTGACCTGCGCAATGGTGGCCGCGCCCACAAAGCCCGTCTCTTCGTTGAACTGCGGACAGACCTCCATGCAGCAGGTGCAACTGATGCAATTCGAGAGTGGGTAGTTGATCTCTTGCTGCTCAGGCAAAATGCGCGGGCCCGAGCCCAGATCGTACGTGCCGTCGATGGGAATCCAGGCTTTAACCGCCTTAAGATTCTCGAAGAGCACCGAGCGGTCAACTTGCAAGTCGCGCACTAACGGGAATTTGCTCAGCGGCTCAACCTTGATCGGCTGCTCCAGATTGTCGACGAGCGCCGAGCAGGCCATGCGGGCCTTGCCGTTGATGCGCATGGCGCATGACCCGCAAATCTCTTCAAGGCAATTGGAGTCGTAGGTGACCGGAGTCGTCACGAGGCCGTCGGCGGTCACCGGGTTGGCGGCGATCTCCATCAGGCAGGAAATGACGTTCATGCCCGGCCGCCACTCGATCTCGAAGCTCTCCCAGACGGAGGGAGCCTCGGGGCTGGCCTGGCGCTTGATCTCGAACTGCACGGTCTTATTTGCCATTGTCAGTCTCCCTCGGCTCACTTGGTTGCGTCGTAGCGGCGCGGGCGCGGCTTGATGTACTGCGTATCGACGGCCTCGTACTCGAAGCGCAGCCCGGAGGCCGTGTACCTAGCCTTGGTGGTCTTGAGAAAGTGCTCGTCGTCGCGCTCGGGAAAGTCAGGCTTGTAGTGCGCGCCACGCGACTCGTCACGCAAGATCGCGCCCTGCACCACAACGCGAGAAAGCTCAAGCATGTTATAAAGCTGGCGAGCGAAGGCAAAGCTGGTATTGGCCCATTGGCTGCGGTCGGCGAGACTCACTTTCTTGTAGCGGTCGAGCAGCTCGACGATCCTTTTATCAGCCTCTTCAAGCCCTTTGTTATAGCGGATGACCGTCGCGTGCTTGGTCATGACCTCGCCTAACTCGCGCCATAACTTGAAGGGATTTTCCTTGCCGTCGTTGTTGAGCAACGCCGTGTTGATCGA
Organism: uncultured Occallatibacter sp.; assembly: GCA_964525655.1. GTDB lineage: Bacteria > Acidobacteriota > Terriglobia > Terriglobales > Acidobacteriaceae > Telmatobacter. Next base: position 68,223 of record CAZGHZ010000003.1, on the reverse strand, counting down.
GGCTTGGCGGACTAGCTCTTGAGCATGGCCGCCATCGCCATCTTGCGCACGCAGGTTTTTTGCATAACTCAGTGCATTGGGCCCGGCCACAAATCCGCCAAAGATGCAACTGACCAGCGAATTCGCACCCAGCCTATTGGCTCCGTGGTATTGATACTCGCACTCACCGGCGGCAAAGATGCCGGGAACATTCGTCATCTGGTTGAAGTCTACCCACAGGCCGCCCATCGTGTAGTGCATGCCGGGGAAGATCTTCATCGGCACATCGTGCGGATCGTCGCCGACAAATTTCTCATAGATGTCGAGGATGCCGCCCAGCTTGCGGTCAAGCGTGGCGCGGTCGATGTGTGAGAGGTCCAGGTAAACCATCGGCTGGCCGTCGATGCCGAGGCCTTCCTCGTAGACCACCTTGTGAATCGCTCGCGTTGCAATGTCGCGGGGAACGAGGTTGCCGTACTTGGGATACCACTCCTCAAGGAAGTAGTAGCGCTCGGCCTCGGGAATCTGCTTGACGGGGCGCTTGTCGCTGGCAATGCGCGGAACCCAGATCCGGCCGCCCTCGCCGCGCGCAGACTCCGACATCAGACGCAACTTGTCTTCGCCGGGAATGCAGGTGGGGTGCACCTGAATCAGCTCGCCATTGGCGTAGTAGACGCCTTGCTGGTAGACGGCCGATTGAGCCGAGCCAGTACAGACCACGGAGTTGGTGCTCTTGCCGAAGATGGCCCCGATGCCGCCAGTGGCGAGAATGATTGCGTCAGCGGGAAAGCTGCGCAGCTCCATGGTGCGCAGATCGAGTGCGGTGATGCCGCGCGCCACGCCCTTCGAGTCGAGCACGGCTGAGAGAAACTCCCAGCCCTCGAACTTCTTGACCTTGCCCTCGGACTCGTGCCGCCGAACCTGCTCGTCGAGCGCATAGAGTAACTGCTGACCGGTGGTCGCTCCGGCAAAGGCCGTGCGGTTGTAAAGCGTCCCGCCGAAGCGGCGAAAGTCCAGCAGCCCTTCAGGCGTGCGATTGAAAGGTACGCCCATGCGATCCAGCAGATCGATGATGGCGGGCGCGGCCTCGCACATGGCCTTCACCGGCGTCTGGTTGGCCAGGAAGTCGCCGCCATAGATCGTGTCGTCGAAGTGCTTATCGGTGGTGTCGCCCTCGCCCTTCAGATTCTTGGCCGCGTTGATGCCGCCCTGCGCGCAGACGGAGTGAGAGCGCTTGACCGGGACGATCGAGAAGAGGTCAACCGAGCCGCCGGCCTCGGCGATCTTGATCACCGCTGCAAGCCCTGCGAGCCCTCCGCCAACCACAATGATTCTTGGTGCTGCCATCAATGACGTTCCTTTCGAACTCAAACAAGAGAGACCAGAGACCAGGGGTCAGTGATCAGTGGCCGACAAATGCCCAGATACTCATCAGTCCCATGACACCGAGACCGAGACCCAGCGCGACGCACACATAGCCAAAGCGCTTGCGGGCCGTTGCGCCGGGAGTGATGCCCCACTTGGCCGCGAAGAGCCAGACGCCGTAAGCAAAGTGCCAGCAGATGGCGATCATGGCGACTACATAGAAGGTCAGTATCCAGTGATTGGCCAGTTCATGCTGCACCTTTGCGAAGGCGGCCATGGGATTCTCTGGAAGATTGGGTCCCATGAAGCGCTGACGGGCGACATGCTGCACGATATAAGCGAAGGCGATGAGGCCGGTATAACGCTGGGCAACGTAAAGCCAGTTCCCTGCCCACGGATAGTAGACGATATTCGACTTGCCCCGCAGCCAGATCCAGACGCCATAGCAGCCGTGATAGAGGAGCGGCAAAAAGATGAAGACCCACTCCAGCACGCGGACCAGCGGAAGACTGTTGAGGAAGCGGACCTGTTCACCATAGGCGGCGGGGCCTTTGAGCGCCTCGAAGTTCGAGAGCAGATGTTCCAGCAGGAAAGCGCCGATGGGGATGATTCCCAGCAGCGAATGCAGCTTGCGCCAAAGGAAGGATGAGCCCTCGCCGGCACGCAGCGGCTGCACGCCACGTTGAACGGTGGGGCGGCCTGGAGGCGCGGCCGAGGTTTGAGCGGTTGCCATGACGGTGTCAGCTCCTAGATATTTCGAGGTCCAGGTTGCGGGAGACTGCGGTTTCGGTTTGGGGATGGGAAGCGCGGCCTGGTTTTAATTGATTATTGGTGCGGCGCATCACCTTCGTCAACCCACACTTTTTGGATTCAGTCTCTGGTTGGAAGATTCAGAGTGCTACGCACCCAGCATCGGCAGCAGTGCGGCAATCGCGCGGCCCCGATGGCTTAGGGTGTGCTTGGTTTCGAGATCGAGTTCCGCCATGGTCCGGTCGAGCAAAGGCAGGTAGAAGAGTGGATCGTAGCCGAAGCCGCCGGTGCCGCGCGGCGCATCGAGAATCATGCCCTCGACAGCGCCCTCGGCTGTATGCAGGACCACGCCGTCACGCGCCGCGACAAGCACGCAGCGATAGCGCGCCGTTCGACGTGAAGCAGGAATGCCGGCCATCCGCTGAAGCAAGACCATGTTATTCCACACATCGGTATTGTCGTTGGCGTCGGGCGAGTCGATGAGGCCCGAGTCGGCGGCAAATCGGGCCGACCGCACACCGGGAGCGCCATCGAGCGCATCTACCTCCAGGCCGGAGTCGTCGGCAACTACCAGAGCGCCCGGTGCGAAGCCGGAGTAGTAGACGGCCTTGAGTGTGGCGTTGGCGGCAAAGGTCGCTCCATCCTCGTCTGGGGCGGGGATGGCTTTGAGAGCGGGCAAGGGCTCGATTACTAGCGAATGGGCCGCGGCAGCAGTGCGGAAGTCGCGCAGCTTACCCTGGCTGGTTGTGGCGGCATAGAGGCGAAGAGCCATGAGGAAAGTGTAATGGGTCAGGCGCTGGTGACGAGAATCAGCCCATGATGCATCAGCGAATTAGGGTCCCACCCTTCCGCAAAAAGCGTGGAAGGATGGGTCGCCCAGAGTTAGTTCCATTGAATTGATGATAGGCCCTAATACAGCCCGGTAGCTTCAGTCGATCGTTTGCTCCACCCGCAGATCTCGCGAAGAAGCACCAACGCTCACCGTCCGCTTGCCTGCCGCAGTAACCCACTTCCCTTCCTTCGTCGACCAATATTGCAACTGGCGCGGAGCTACGTGCAGTGTCACGGTCCTGGCCTCGCCCGCCGCCAGATGAATGCGGTCGAAGGCCGCCAGAGAGCGCACTGGGAACTGCACTCCATCGGGAATCTCGCTCGGCGCGCCGAGATAGACCTGCGGCGCCTCGTCAGAGTCCATGCCGCCGGTGTTCTTGAGGTCAACGCTGACATCGAGACCGCCATCCGCGGCCTTCGCGACCTTCAGACCGGAGTAGGCAAACGTTGTATAACTGAGCCCGTGGCCAAAGGCAAAGAGCGGAGCGATTCCTTCCTTGTCGAACCAGCGATAGCCTACATTGACGCCTTCTGTGTAAGTAGTCTTACCATCCACGCCTTTGAACGAACGCTCAGGGTGCTTGGGATCGGTGGCGGGATAGTCCTCCAGACGTTTGCCCCAGGTAACGGGCAGGCGTCCGGCGGGGCTGGTCTTGCCGGCCAACAAGTTGGCCGTCGACCAGCCGCCCTCATCGCCGGGCCACCACATTTCAAGTACTGCCTTCACCTTGTCGATCCACGGCAACGTCACAGGCTGGCTGGTGTTGAGCACGACTATCGTGTTGGGATTCACAGCAGCCACTTCCTCGACGAGCTTGTTCTGTTCGCCGGGCAGGCCGAAGACGGGTTCGAGGCGCGTCCAAAGGAAGACCACCGCAACCTTGGCGTTCTTGGCAGCCGCGATAGCGGCCTCATGGTCGGCCTTGCGCTGCTCGGGGGTATACCAGTTGAGCCGTACCTGGACCGGCGAATTGGAGGTGTCAGGGCTGGTCTTGATCTCGATTTCATGGGGCCCTGCGGTCAGCTCAACCTCACGGCGAACATTGTCGATGCCGTCGGTAGTGGGAATGGCGTTGTCCTGGTTGGCTTGCAGGATGTCGCCATGAACGCCCCCCTGAAAGACACCGGTCCGGGCCAGCCCTTTGCCGTCGATGGAGATGAAAGCGTTGGTACCCATGGCTTGCAGATAAAGCCAATAAGTGCCGGCATGAAGCGGAGTGAGCGTGCCCTTCCAGGTAACCGTCGCGTTGGGAGGCAGTGCGTTCGCGCCTGTGAAATCGAGCTGGGCGTCAACCTGCGTCGCGCCCGAAACCGTGCGTTCGAGCCCTGGCTTGCCTTCGTGGCTCAACGCGCTGGCCGGTACCAGCACTCCGGTCATGTCGTCATCCACGGCAAATCGGATATTTGAGTTGCCGGTGACTTGCTTGAGAGCCGCAAGCGGGCCGACCTGGCGCTGAGGCAGGCCGACGGAGCGTTCGCCATTGATGCCGATCGAATCCACTTGTCCGGCCGTCGGCCCGATCAAAACAACTGAATCCAGATCGGCGGACTTCAGTGGCAGTGCGTCAGCCTCATTCTTCAAAAGCACTGCGGCCTCTTCGCCTGTCTTCTCGATGATCTTTGCATTGTCCTCGATCGACTGCTCGGTGACCTCGTGCTTTGAGAGGCCGTCGAGGTAGCCGAAGTGAACGATCTCATAAAGCACGCGGCCGGCAGCGCGAGTGATCGCTGCCTCATTGACCGTGCCGTCTTTGAGTGCCTCGGGCATCTTTTTGGGGTCCAGTTTGAGGCCGAAGTCGCCAGGCCCGCCACCGCGACGCTCGCGTACGGGCTCTTCGGGGATTTCGCCGCCGAACATGTTCCCTCCGCCCTCGCCTGCTTTGCGCGGCGGTGGTGGTGGAGGTAATGGCAGCGCGTCAAAGAACGAGGGTAATGGGTGAGCATCGCCAGGCTTCGGCTCACCCGGCATCTCCATATCCAGTCCTGCATTGATGAAGTTGACGGCGTGAACCGCGCCCCAGTCCGAAGTGACGAAGCCCTTGAAGCCGAGCTCGTCGCGCAGAATCTTGGTCAGCGTGGATTCGTTGCCGCACGCAAAGGTACCGTTCACCCGGTTGTAGGAGCACATGATCGACGAGACGTCCGCATTGCGGATAGCGGCGTCGAAGGGAGCCACGTAGATCTCATGCAGTGTCTGGTCATCCACGAAGATGTTGCCGCTATTTGAGTCGTAGGCGACATAGTGTTTGATCTGCGCCATCACATGCTGCGACTGGATGCCCTTGATCTCGGCCACGCCCATCTCGCCGGTCAGGAACGGATCTTCGCCGAAGGTGTTGTAGCCGCGGCCAAATTGGAGATCGCGGTCGATGTTTACAAAGGGCTGTAACGAAACGTCAATGCCCAAGGCGCGGTCTTCGCGTCCGATCACCAGGCCGTTTTCCTCTGCCAGCTTGCGGCTGAATGTCGCTGCCACTCCCATGGTGGCCGTCTCGCCTTGCGACGGATGGCGCGTGAGCACGCCCGGAGGCCCATCGGCAAAGCGCAATCCAGGAATACCCAGCCGCGGAATACCGGCCAGATAACCGGCCTGGCCCTGGTAGACCGCCGGATCTTCTTGGGTGCCGTGGATCAGCGTCAACTTCTCGTCGAGCGTCATCTGGCTCAGCAGCTTGTCGACCCGCACGTCGCCCGTAACCACCGGCACGCTTTGCCCGAGCGCCAACCCAGCACCCAACGCCAAAACCGGTCCCAGCACGACCGAAATGGCCGTGCGAATTATCTTCTGTGTTTGCAATGAAATCACCTTCAATGGGCTGCACGCCCCTTGCTTTGACGACCAAGCCCGTTGCTGAGACGCAGGTTATTCTCAATCCGGCAATGGCAGTTGGGCATCGAGCCCTTGCGCGATCAGGTCGGCGCGGAGTTTGTCAACGCTGGAGAATTGAATGGCCTGCATGTCTAGAGCTCTCGCGGCATCGATGTTGGCCGGCTTGTCGTCGATAAAGAGCGCCTCTTCGGGCCGTACGCCAAGTTCAGCGATTGTGTGGCGATAGATGGCCGGATCGGGCTTGACGACGCCGAGCTGACAGCTCCATACCCGCACGTCAAAGCGATGAATCCAGTCGAATTCGCGCTCGACGTTGACCAGCACGTCATTGCCCATGTTTGAGAGGATGGCCGTCAGCAGGCCGCGCTGCTTGAGCGCGAGTTGCCAGGCTAGCATTACTGGGTTCTGGGCAGTCCACAGGCGCACATCCCAGTGATTCAAGTCTTCAGTTGTCTCCTGATTCACTGGCATTCCGGCGTCGCGCATGAACTTCTGCCAGAAAACCAGGCCTGTGATCTTACCTGCGTCGAGAGCGGGCCGGTCGGCCCAGTAGCGGGGTTCAAACTGGTCCCTGGGCAGTCTAGTAATCCGCAGGAGAGCGGCGTAGGCCTCAGCGTCCGGTTCTCCGGTCAATACCATTCCATAGTCAAAAACAACCGCGCGCAGAGCCAATCTTCCTCCTGGGAACGCCCGTGTAGATTTGAAGAGTGGACGCCTGCTTCTATTGTGCCTGATCGCAGCCGTGGATGGCCTCGCGGATCGGGTAGCGGGCTGGATTGAACATCATGCGCTTTTCGCAGCGAACCAACTGGAATACCGAGGAGAGCGAACTGGCCCGCGCGCACCGTCTGCGCGCCGTGGCCGGGCTGCCCATCGCCGACCTTACGGCCTCAAACCCAACGCGCTGCGGCTTTCGATACCCGCCACAATTGCTTGGGGCTCTGGCCGATCCAAGGGCTCTCGACTACGATCCTCAGCCACGCGGACTGCTATCGGCTCGCGAGGCGGTCTGCGTCTATTATGCAGCCCACGGCGTGGCTCTCAAGCCCGAACAGATCGTGTTGACCACCAGCACCAGCGAGGCCTACAGCTTCCTCTTCCGGATGCTCTGCGACCCTGGAAACGAGATCCTCGTTGCCCAGCCCGGCTATCCGCTCTTCGACTTCCTGGCCGCGCTCGACGATGTGCGCCTGAAAGCCGCGCCATTGGTCTACGATCACGGCTGGCAGATCGATCCAGAGGGATTCCGGCGAGCCGTCACGCCCCAGACGCGTGCGATCGTCGTCGTGCATCCAAACAACCCCACCGGCCACTTCACCAAGCCCTGGGAGCTTGGGGAACTGGCGCGTCTCTGCCGCGAATTCGGTCTCTCCCTAATCGTCGATGAGGTCTTTCTTGACTACGGCTTTGGCGCAACAGCCGCGAGTTCTGCTGTCGGCCTGGAAGACGTTCCCGTCTTCGTGGTGAGCGGTCTGAGCAAGATCGCCGGCCTGCCCCAGATGAAGGCGGCGTGGATCGTAGCCGCCGGGCCCGCAGCCTGCACGGCGCTGGATCGCCTGGAGGTCATCGCAGACACCTTCCTCTCGATGAATGCGCCTGTCCAATGGGCACTGTCGGCCTGGTTCGAAGGCCGCGAGGCAATCCAGCAGCAGATACGCGTGCGCGTCGCCTCCAACCTGGCCGTCCTAGATCGCGGACTCGCGGGCCTGCTTGAAGTCGACCGCCTAAAGGTTGAAGGCGGCTGGTACGCGATCCTGCGCATTCCAGCTCTGGTGCCCGACGAACAGACCGTGCTTGCGCTGCTGGAGCGGGGCGTCTGGGTCCATCCCGGTTACTTCTTTGGAATGCCAGAGTCGGGGTGGCTCGTCGTAAGCCTTCTCGGACCCGAGGAAGAGTTCAGCGCCGGTGTTGAAGGACTGGCAGGCTACCTCCGCCAAATCTTGACGACCCCTTCGTCCACACACCTTAATGTGTGATATTCTACACATTGAGGTGCTTCTGTCATGCCAACCAATCTCGCTCTCGATGACAGTCTGATAGCCGAAGCGCTGCGAATCGGCCACCACTCGACCAAAAAAGCTGCGGTGACGGCAGCATTGCAGGAGTACATCCAGCGGCGAAAGCAGATAGAAATCCTGAAGCTGTTTGGGACGATCGACTATGACCCGGCCTATGACTACAAGAAGGTACGACAGCTTGATCGGATCGAAATCGAACCGTGAAAATCCTGGTCGATAGTTGTGTCTGGTCGCTCGCACTGCGGCGCAAGAGCAAGACCCTGCTCAGCAAAGATGAACAGCGCATCGTTGCGATTCTCTCCGATTCGGTCCAGAACGGCAGGATCGCCATCATCGGCCCAATTCGCCAGGAAGTCCTTTCAGGGATCAAAGACTCAGCGCGCTTCGAAAAGCTAAGAGGCGCGCTCGGGGCTTTCCCGGACGAACCGATTGCAACCGGCCAGTACGAGGAAGCAGCGCGTCTGCACAACCTCTGCCGCAGACGCGGCGTCGAGTGCGGATCGGTCGACATGCTTCTTTGCGTCGTAGCTGCTCAAAGGCGATGGAGCGTCTTGACCACCGACGCGGGCCTGAAGAGATGCGTCGAGAGTCTGCGGGCTGAAGGAATCTTTCACCAACAGTCCGCGGAATAACCGGCAGCTCACGAATCCCGCCACCTTTTCCCTGATCTCAGTTCCCCGCTCACCCTCAACGCAGAAAGGGATTGCTCCTGCGCTCCTCGCCAATGGTGGTGGGAGACCCGTGGCCGGCGAGAACGCGCGTCTCGTCGGGCAGCGTAAGCAGACGGCTCTGAATCGAGTCGATGATCTGGTCAAAGTCGCCGCCCGGCAGGTCGGTGCGGCCGATGCTGCCGGCAAAGAGAGTGTCGCCGGCCACCAGCAGCTTGAGCGGGGCAAAGTGGAGGCAGACCGAGCCTTGCGAATGGCCGGGCGTGTGGATCACCTCAGCCGGATAGCGTTCCAGGCCAACAAGCTGGCCGTCGGTGAGATTCGCGTCAGGCGGAGCCGTCTCTGGCGTCTTCATGCCAACCCATGCCGCCTGCTGAGCCATCATGCTGAGCAGCGGCAGGTCATTCTCATTGAGCAGAATGGGCGCGCCGGTGAGCTGTTTGAGCCGGAGTGCGCCGCCGACGTGATCGATGTGCGCGTGGGTGACGAGAATCTGCTTGAGTTTGAGGCCCAGTTCGGTAAGCCTGCGATGAATGCGGCCAACCTCGTCGCCGGGATCGATAACAATGGCCTCGCCGGCCTCCGCATCGCCAAGGAGTGTACAGTTGCAGGCAAGCGGGCCGACAGCAAAAGTCTCCAAAATCATGATTTGATTTTACAGGCGTTCACACTTCGTTCACTGAAGAATCTGTGCCCTTGATCTCTTGCTTGGCAGGTTCTTTGCACCCAATTTGAATGCGGCACGGCATCGATGCCCAACCCACCACTTCTGTGCAAAAACCCGACAAAATTCCTTTATAAATCCCAATTTTGCACCGGTTTTTTGGGAAATTCCAAGAACAGGAATTGCGCACCCCCTTATCCACAAAATCCCCTAATCCGGTCATTGACCGTGCCCTCCAGGGTCCGTAGAGTTTGTAATCGAAGGGCAAGTTTCCGCCGCGTAGGATATAGGAAGCGGGATGCCCTGACACATTGAAGAGCAGCCTCAACCATTTGGAGTGAAGATGCTGAAATTAAAGAAAATCCACATTCTCGGCTTCAAGAGCTTTTGCGACCGCACGGAAGTGACCGTGGCGGGAACGGGCATTGCCGTTGTGGTGGGGCCAAACGGTTGCGGTAAGTCCAACATTCTGGACGGGGTGAGCTGGGTGCTCGGCGAACAGAGCGCTAAGACCTTGCGCGGCACGCACATGCAGGACGTGATCTTCGCCGGAACCCGCGAACGCAAGCCGCTGGGCATGGCCGAAGTGACGATCACCATGGTCGACCCAGAGGTCTACGAGGGTCCGGTTCCTGTCGAGCCGCAGGTCGAAGTCGATCACGATAGCCCAGCCGACTGGGACGAAGAGGGGCTGCGTCGCCAGCGGGCCATCGAGGCCGAGGAGATTATCGCCAGTGAGCAGCCCGGCCAGGTGATCGAAGAGAACGGGCCGGAACAAGCGGAGATGATCTCATCCCATCCGCAGACTTTTACCTCGGGCGAGGGACCGCAAGCCGTTGTGCTCAAGGTTCGCCGTCGCAAGTTTCAGCGCACGCCGCAAAAGGGCGAGGTAGTGATTACGCGGCGGCTCTTCCGCACCGGCGAGAGCGAATACCTTTTGAACGGCAAACTTTGCCGCCTGCGCGACATTCAGGACATCTTCATGGGCACTGGATTGGGACCGGAGAGCTACGCCATCATCGGTCAGGAGCGCATTGGTCAACTGCTCAGTTCCAAACCGCACGACCGGCGGGCGATCATCGAGGAGGCGGCCGGCATTACGCGCTTCAAAAACAAGAAGCGGCTGGCCGAGTTGCGCCTCGAAAGTGCCAAGCAAAATCTGGCGCGCGTGGACGACATCTTCGAAGAAGTCACCCGGCAGATGAACAGCCTCAAGCGACAGGCATCGAAAGCCGAACGGTTTGCGACGGTGCGCAACGAGCTGCGCGACCGGCTGCGGGTGGTCTTGGCCAGTCGCATGGCGATGATGGACGCAGACCAGGTGAAATTTCAACAGGAGATCGCTGGGCTCACCGAGCGAATCAACGTCTCGGCCACGGAGATCGAAAGCGCTGAGGCCAACCAGCATGCGCTCACCGAGCGGGGCTACCAGCTCGACCACGAGAGCCAGGAGGCGCAGAACCGCGCCAACACGGCGGCGGTAGAGCTGGAGCGGGCCGCGGCGCGCGAGCGATCGAATGTCGAGCGTGTCAACGAACTCGAGATGCGCATCACCGCAGCTGGAGCCGAGCTGGAGCAGACGCGGTTGCAGTTGAGCTCGATCGCCGAGGAGCGCACACAGCAGCGCACTTTCATGGAAACGGCGTCGGGCGAGTCCAAGGCATTTCGAGAGAAGGTCGAGGCGCGCCAGCAGGAGGCGCGGACGGCAGCCGACGAAGTCTTTGCTTCGGAGCGGCTGTTGGAGACGAGCCGTCGTCATGTGATGCACCTGCTCACGCAGGCCAGCAACGCGCGCAACCACACCGCGCAGAGCGAAGAGAGCCTTGCCGCACTGGAGCGCGAAGCAGAGCGGCTTGGCGCCGAGATGGGCCAGGCACGCAACGAGCTCGAAAACCTGGGCGTGCAAAGCGGTCGCGCACGGCAGGGCTTTGAGTCCGCCGCCGAGACGCTGAAGCGGCTGGAAGGCGAGATCGATTCCCTGCGCGAGGCACTGCAAGCCCACCGCGCTGAGGAGAGTGCTCTGCGCACTCGCGTCAATCAACTTCGCGGCGAGCAAGCCAAAGTAGCCGGCCGGCGCGACTCGCTACAATCGCTGATTCGCAACCACAGCTACTCGACCGACACTGTGCGCCGCCTGTTGAAGCCCGGCGCCCTCGGCCAGGGCATGGCTCCGATCGGCACGCTGGCGGACTTTATCGAGGTCAGCGGCGAGCATGAGGGCGTCGTCGATGAGTTCCTGCGCGAAGAACTGAACTATGTCGTCGTAAAGAGCTGGGTGGCCGCCGAACAAGGCGTCAACCTGCTCAAGTCTGGCGTCGATGGGCGGGCGACGTTCCTGATTCATTCGGCTGAACAGATCGCACTCTTCGAGGAGAGCAAGGAGGCCCTCATTGGCCCCGGCCTCACTCCGCTGAAGGATGCAATTAGAGTGCTCAACGGCTTTGGGCACTCGCTGGAGACGATCCTTCCCAAGCTCGGGAACGGCTATCTGGTGGAAGATCCTGCCGAAGCGCTGCGGCTGGCCGGCAATCATCCGCACGCCTACTTCCTGACTCCTGAAGGTGAATGCTTCCACAACGCGACAGTGACCGGCGGCAAGCCGGCCACTGAAGGCCCACTGGCCCTCAAGCGCGAGTTGCGCGAGGCTGAGGGCCGTTTGGCCAAGCTTGAAGCCAGCCTGACGCAAACGGAGTCGGATGCGGCTGGCCTGCTCAAGACAATCGAGGAGTTCACCGCACAACTCGATGCTCGCAGCGAGGAACGCCGTCTTGCGGAGCGCGCCACGGCCGATCAAGGCGCAGCGCTGAAGCAGTTTGAATCGGAGACCCAGCGCGTCGAGCGGCGGCTGCAGGAGTGGGTTGCGCAGGCCGCGCGCAACAAGGACGCGCGCGAGGTTAAGAGGGCTAGCATCGAAGAGAAACGCCAGGAGCTGCTACGCCTTGAGACCGAGCACCGAACGGCAGAGGCCGCCCTCGATGAGGCGCAAGGCAAACTGGCCGAGTTGAGGCAGACCCGCGAGACCCTGCAGCAGGATGCGGCTGAATTGACCGCTGAACTCGCCGGACTCGAAGAGCGCCGTCGTGGCGCGGAGGTTGCCTTCCAACGCATCGACCGGCTTCACTCCGATTTGGTACGCCGTGTTCAATCAATCGAACAGCAGCGGAGCGCGGCCGCTGCCGAGCGCGAGCAGCGTATCTGCGAGAGCGCCGAGCTTGCCCAACGCGAGCAGGAACTGACAGCGATGCGTGACGATGCGCTAGCCTTAGCGCAACGGCTGGCCGCCGAGGCTCAGGCCCTCCGTCAGCAACTTGCCACAATGGAGACGCAACTCAAGAACGGGCGAGCCGCTCTCGATCAGTTGCGGGAAGAACGCTCTGCGCGGGCAAGTGAAGTCGCCAAGGTCCGCTCCGACCTGGAACATCTTGAGGCAAGCTGCCTCGCCGAAGTCAACCTCGAAGCCGCCGACCTTCGCGCCGATGCCGAGATCGTGCGCCTGGCCGGAGAGGAACTGGCGGCGGAAGAAGACAAGAGCCGCGAGTTGCGGCAGCGCATCGAGCAGATGGGACCGGTGAATATGATGGCCCTCGATGAGTACAAGGAAACAGCCAGCCGCCACAGCTTCCTTGAAACTCAGCGCTGCGACCTGATGGAGTCGATCGAGAATACGCAGGAGAGCATCCGGGAGATCGATCAAATCTCCCGCACAAAATTCGACGAGGCTTTCGCCAAGATCAACGAGAACTTCGCCAATGTCTTCGCGCGGCTCTTTCAGGGCGGGCAGGCCTTCCTGCGCCTTACCGACGTGGAGAACCAAGCCGAGAGCGGACTGGAGATTGTGGCCTCGCCGCCGGGCAAAAAGCTGCAGAATGTCCTACTGCTCTCGGGCGGCGAGAAGTCGCTGACCGCGCTTGCACTGCTGGTAGGCATCTTCCAGTTCCAGCCCAGCCCCTTCTGCGCTCTAGACGAAGTCGACGCGGCGCTCGACGAGACCAATGTCGGCCGTCTCGCCGATCTGCTCCACTCGCTCAGCAAGGAGACGCAGTTCTTGCTTGTCACGCACTCCAAGCGAATGATGCAGACTGCCGACATGATCTACGGCGTCACCATGCAGGAGCCCGGTGTATCGAGGGTCGTGAGCTTGCGCCTGGGCGCACGTGAACAGCATCGCGCAACCGCATAAATTCGCATTGGCGCGAGCGCGCGATGCGCTAACATGGTGCAAGTGAAGACAGCCATGTCCAGCCATCGCCCTATTCGTGCCTCTGAGCGTCTCATCGCGCATCTGCGCGTCATGAGGCTCGATCACAGCATCAAGCAGGTCTTCATTTTTCCAGGAATCGTCCTTGCAATCTCGCTAGACCGGAGCGTTCTCTGCTCCGGGCTGCTGATTCGCATCTTCATCGGACTGGTCGCGTCGACTCTCATCGCCTGCAGTAACTACGTCATCAACGAGATCCTGGACGCGCCTTTCGATCAACTGCATCCCACCAAGAAGAGCCGGCCCGCCGCCAGCGGCCTGGTTCACAAGGGTTGGGGCTATGCGCAATGGATCGCAATGATGATCGCAGGACTCGCGCTCGCCAACTTGCTGGGCAGGGCTTTCTTGTTGAGCGCTGCGGCACTCTGGATCATGGGATGCATCTATAACATCCCGCCTATCCGAAGCAAAGACACTCCCTATATCGATGTCTTGAGCGAATCTATCAACAATCCGCTGCGCTTTTGCCTCGGCTGGTATTCGGTGGTTACGGTCATGCTTCCCCCGGTGTCGCTGCTCATCTCCTATTGGATGCTGGGATGCTATTTTATGAGTCTCAAGCGCTTCTCTGAGTATCGCCAAATCGCCGATCCAGCAGTTGCTGCAAGCTATCGAAGTTCCTTCGCGCACTACAGTGAGGAGTCCCTGCTGAATTCCGCCACGTTCTATGCCGCGGCCTGCATGTTGTTCTTTGGCGCGTTCATGATGCGCTATCGCATTGAACTGATTCTCTCGTTCCCGGTCATTGCCTGGCTCATGGCCGCGTATTTCAGCCTCTCCTTCCGGCCCGAAAGCGCAGTCCAGAACCCGGAGCGTCTTTATCGCGAGCCAATGCTCATGATTCCCCTGGGCATCTGCGTGGCGCTCATGGTGTTGTTGCTCTTTGTGAATCTTCCCTGGATTGGAACGATCTTTCCGCGATCCACTCCATGATCTGTTAGTTAGTGAAGAAGGGTCTATGACTGAAACGATTGAACGTGTCTCCCGCCCGAAGCTGACTCTTGTTGTCCCCTGCCGTAACGAGGAGCAGGTTTTGCCTCAAACCGCCATTCGAGTTGTAGCGTTGCTTGAAGAACTGACTCAAGGGGCTTTAGTCGCCGAAACCTCCATCTACTTCGTCGATGATGGATCGACAGACAACACATGGAGCGTTATTGAGCGCCTCGCGATCGACTATCCCTGCATCCACGGCCTGAAGCTCTCCCGGAACTTCGGTCAACAGAGTGCAATTCTCGCCGGACTGCTCACTGTGCCGGGAGACGCATTGATCAGCATCGACGCCGACCTCCAGGACGACCTTGAAGCTATTCGGGAGATGGTTCGCGCTTATGCTCAAGGCGCGGAAGTTGTCTACGGCATTCGGCGCAACCGAGGATCGGATAGTTTTTTCAAGCGCAATACTGCTGAAGGTTTCTACAAGCTGCTTCAGGCCATGGGCGTAGAACTCATATTCAACCACGCAGATTTCCGCCTCATGAGCCGCCGCGTGGTAGAGGAGCTGCGCAGTTGCAAAGAAGGCAACTTGCTGCTCAGGGGATTGGTACCGCAGCTCGGCTTCCCTTCGGCCTTGGTCTACTACGACCGGAAGGAGCGTGCCGCGGGTGAAACTAAGTACACCCTCTCGAAGATGTTCTCTCTGGCGATTAACGGCATTACATCCTTCACCGAGATACCGCTAAAAATCATCACCGTTCTCGGCATTTTCGTTTCGCTCATCAGCTTTGGCTTGGCGGCATGGGCCTTAATCGCCAAGTTCCTTCATTTAACCGTCGTCCCCGGCTGGGCTTCGATCGTGATTCCGCTTTATATGCTGGGAGGAATACAGTTGCTGTGTCTCGGAGTCATCGGGCAATACCTGGCAAAGATATACGCCGAATCCAAGGGGAGGCCTCGATTTATTGTGGAAAAAAGCCTATAGCCCCAGTTGGCTTTCGGCACTTTTGGTGAGACACGCTCCGAGCTATGAGCGCGCCTGGCCAAGCACAGCATACTGACCTCCCAAAGGAAGTCGTGAAAACACCCTCTCGACCGCGCCGAACACATGAAATAGACTCTCCGGAAGATAGAGAAAGTAATCGCTTCTGAGTAACATCAAGCCGGACGAACGAAGCAGTCTGCTGGTCTCACGTGCTGTGATCAGCTCCGCATCCGCATCCACAGGGCACCTCTTCACAATCATTTGAGTGACCGGATTCCACGGATTGTGCTCAATAATGCAGCACAAGCCCATCGGACTCATAACCCTCCGAATCTCCTCCACGAGCAGTGGTCTGTCCTCCCCATGCACATGGTGCAGAACGCAAACGGAAGTCACGAAATCGAAGGAGCCATCCGCGAAAGGCAGCTCAACAAGAGATGGCTGCTGATAGCTCTTGAATAAGGGACTTGAAGACAGCATGGCAGCAGAAGGATCGCAACCAGTTACCTGCAAGAAGTTCTTGCCGGCCAATTCGAGCAATTCACCTCGTCCGCAGCCAACATCTAACCACTTCATTTCCTCCGGGGCCCTGCCGGCATCTCTCAAGAGCCTCTCGATCAGAATCCACTTCCTTCGGTGAAAGTGAATCGGATCGCGGGTGAAGCGGTTCCTGAGCGGATCGTTGATCAACTCATCGTAAGAGGACGCAAACCGATCAAAATAACGGCCGGCATTTTTCTCAGTTTCCAGGTCCAGCCTCCTCTCGCTCCATAATCCGAATGCCGCGGTCTTCTGACACGATCTTATAATGGGACTCCAAATAGTGCTCCATAATCAAATCGCTTGAGTTCTTCGGTTGCGCTCCAGGAAAGCTAACCGCCGTATACGCCAAGATAGGTGTGTCCCATATTACATACTTTACCCGCCTTCGATCGAGAATACCAATAACCTCTTGGAACTCCGAAGGGGTGTTGTAGTTGTACAGCAAGAGACTGTAGGGGGTCGGGTTTGTTGTCGCGGAAAGGAAATAGTATGTAGGAGCATAAGGGTAAACAAATATCTCTTCGCCTACGGCAACTTGTGTGTTCAGAAACGAAAGTGCGGGGGAGTCTTTGAAGACTGAAATTGATCCAACTCGCGTCATTACCGAGTGGGCCGATAACACTCCGATGAAATCAAACGTCGCCAGCCACATTGCTGATATGGCAATCAGCTTCAATACATTATCGGAGTATTTGTTTTGGATTTCATCCAGAAAATAGACGCAGAGAATGGCCAGCAACGGAGCTCCAAAGATGAGGTGGCCTTCATCCATGCGGTGGATCTCAGAAATCCACAAGGCCGATCCACAGAGCAAGTAGAAGACTATCTCCGGTCTTAATGCCCGCCATTTAATCCTACCCGCAAGGGACGCCAGCAGCGCAGAAAGCGGCACTAAGGCAGGAAGAGCCGCGATAAAGAGAAGAGGCGCGATCAGGATTGCCGCCACGCCATACACGGCCAAGCTAAAGGGCCAACTGAAGGCGTCCTTCATCGTGATATACCGATCCCAATTCCAAATGATGATCCCTTGCCCATAACGAACGGCATTCACACTCGAGTAATGCTGGGAAGGCCACGTGACATTAGCATAAAATAAACTCCGAAGCGCTCCTTGACTCCAGAAATATGCCAGCACAGCTCCGGCAACTCCAAGATAGCCTCCGATCACCATGCCAAGTGCGGAAAAGGACGCCGCTCCTCTTCGACGGTGCATCCATAGCCACAAAAGCATAGAGAACAGCAGCAGAGTGCCCTTCGTTTGAAGGCAGCAGGTTGAGAGTCCCGCGAAGACACCGGCAAAAAACAACAGGGTCTTCCAGTGCCTATCCATCCATAGAACAAGAGTGGCAATTGAAATCAACGCAAAGAAGTTAGCGTCCACATGGTGCCCATTGCAAGGTATGACAGCGCTCATGAGAACAATGCAAGGGAGCACTTGGTATCTTCGGCATACCCGGCGGGATAAATAATAGAGCACCACAGCCGTTCCCAGCGAAGAAACAAACAAGCACGCCCGCGCCGCAAAGTAGTTCACGCCGAAAAGCTTGTAGAAAGCCGCTAGCCAATAGAACGATCCTGGTCCCATGATCTCGAAGAAGTCGCGCCCGAATACCTGGCCGTGAACAATCCGCACGGCGCCATATAGGAAGGTACCTTCATCGCTTGCAGTAGAAATAACTCGCATGAATGGCAATAGGTATAAAGAGACGCAAATTGTGAAGACAACGTAGTTCGACCAAGGAACACGCCCCCTCTCCGCAGGTCCATGACCTATCTCAGAAACTGAAGTCGCCATTAGATTGTAACCTCACAGTAGCTTGCCGATTCCCCGCTGAGGAGTGAGTATGGAATCGGACCGCACTCACACTTTGCGCCGATCTTGATGTCGCGCAGCCTAACATCCCCCGTGAAGTGCAAACCGGATTCCGGCAATGCTATCATCTCAGTTTGCAGCTTCAGCCCCCTTTCGCACCATAATTCTAAATCCATTTACATCTTTCAGGAGGAGATAGTGCGACTCCAAGTAAGGCTCCATAATCAGGCCGGTGGCCCTCGCATTGCTCAACGCCGGCATAGAACTTGTGTATTTGGCATCGAACCCCGTCTCCCAAATCACGTATTTCGGCGGCGCTTTTTCTAGGGAACTTATCGCATCGTAAAACTCCGAATCGGGATTATAGTCATATATTAGAAGACTATAGCGAGTCGGATTTGTTGTCGCGGAGAGGAAATAGTACATTGGGTGATATGGATAGACGAACATTTCCTCGCCAGCGCCAATATGAGCATCAATAAACGCAAGCACTGGATCGTCCTTAAATACGGCGACTGTACCTGCACGAGTAGATTGAGAGTGTGCTGACACAGCGCCGAGGAGATTGAAGGTTCCCAGCCAGATGGCGGTTATCGAAAGAAGCTGCAATGCAGTAGAGGCATACTTCCTCCGGTTTGCCTCCAGGAGATAGATGCACAGAATGATTAGCAGCGGCGATCCGAAAATAAGATGGACAATATCTCTGCGATGGAACTCCGAGAGCCACAGCGCCGAACCACTAAGCGCGTAAAGAACAATCTCCGACGGCAGGCTCCGCAATTTGTCCCAACTGGCATGTGTCAACAATAACGCGGAAAGCGGCAGCAGCGCGGGAAGGACAGCAATAAAGAGAAGAGGCACAATCAGAATCACCGACACAGGAATCGCTGCAAGACCAAAGGGCCAGCTGAATGCATTCTTCAGCATCATGTAACGATCCCAATACCAACTAATGACTCCTTGCGAATACGGAACCGAATTCACTGCTGCGTAATGACGAGATGGCCATACAATATTCGAATAGACCAGACTGCTCAAAGCTCCTTGACTCCAGAAATATGTGAGAACAAGCCCAACTGTGCAGAGATAGCCCCCTGCTACCAGACCAAGCCTGAATATCGCTGCCTTCCCCTTGCCCCGCTGCACCCATAACCACACCAACATGGCAACCAACACCAGGAATCCCTTGGGTTGCAAAAAGAATGTTGTAAGTCCAGCAAATGAGCCTGCGGCGATCAGCAGGCCATTCCAACGCTTACTCTGCCACAGAACCATGAGGGCAACCGAGAGCAGTGCGAAAAGGTTGCTATCGATATGATGACTGCTGCCTGGCCAAGCCGGACCGAAGATAGTTGCCGCCACAAGGAGGCAGGGAAGTAACCTGTGCTTTTCGCACACGCGGCTCGAAAGGAAATACATCAATATGCCGGTTGCTAGACTTGTGACAAACAGGCATATTCTCGCCGCCAAAAACGTCACGCCAAAGAGCTTGAAGAACGCGGCCAGCCAATAAAGAGTTCCTGGTCCCATCACTTCGAAGAAATCCCGCGCAAAAACCTGTCCATGAACGATCCTGACCGCGCCATAATCAACCGATCCTTCAATCCCTGAAGCCAAGAGAATCCGCATAAACGGCAGAAGATACAGGCCCGCACACGCTATGAAGATGCAATATTGAATATACTGCGGCCTAGCCGCGTTGATCGCGGAAGGCCGACTATGCGGAGGACATTGAATAGTCGTCATCTTGCAAGCTCCGATCATAAACTCGCCGACACTAAATTAATGACCGCATCGGTCTACTTTGTGGCATTAGCTGCTTGTTCGGCGATAGCGTATGGTGACACCGTTGCAGGCTGAGTGTCCGGCTGTACCAGCCACACCTTCCTGTCCTTGTAATAACGAAAGAGTTCCAGGTTGTCCGCCGCATCCATCTCCCGCGCCCACACGACTTTGGAGTTGTCGATCTCCGCGCCATTGAAGACCCACTCATCCAGAGGGAAGTGCGTTGATGAATACCGCACGATAGCGAGTTGTGAGCCGGGAAGTCGTGCGAGTTGTGCCTCCGTTTCTGCACGCTCTGTGCCGAAGTTTCCGGGACCATACCACCAATAAATCCATAGGCCTCCCGGCCATTGGGGGGGGGTAAGATGAAGCGGTTCCGCGAAAACCCGCAATCCGGCCATTGCGATGCAGAGTGTCACGAGGAGGCGCACCAACGTAAGTCCCACAGGCTTGCCCTCTAATTTCCAGAATTGAAGGTGGCGCATGGCCTGTAGGCCCAATGCATAAAACGCAGCCGTAAATGGAGCCAGATAGTGAGGAGTGAGAAATACGCCGAGCGCCATGCCGGCCACCCATAAGGGAAGGCAAAGAACGAGAAAACGGAGTCGGCGATCCAAGATCACACGGCGGGACATTATAAGAGGCGGCAGCAGAGCGAAGCCGGCAAAGAAGGCAATCATCGACCAACCGAACTTGGACAGGGTCTGAGGAATGAAGCCCGACACACTGTGCAGTCTCTCATAACCCTTTTTCTCAATCTCGCTGTAGAAGCGCCGCATTTCATCGTGTCTGTAATTTGGTATCGGACGAGGTGACTGCCAGACATAGTAAGGAACAGATGCGTATGTATTGCGCGCGATGGTGTAGGGCAGCGTAAAGGGGCTTCCGAATACGCGGTAGTCATAATATCCCAACCATGCGCCGACAGCCACAACTAGCGCCAAAGGAAAGGCTGCGCGACGAATCAGCACGGCAGCGCGCGGCCGGTTCTTTCCGAAGCCAATCCAATGTCCGATTGCGAGTAATACAGGCAGGCAAAGAAGCAGGCCTTCATAGGGGCGAGTTAGAGCGAGAAGAACAACTCCGATGGCCATCAAAAGGCCATAGCGAAACCGGGCTGTCCTTATCAACCTTGGAAGAGAGCCCAGTACCAGCGCCCCTCCGAGAGCCGAGATCGCGCCGGCGCCCGCGTAGGTATTGATCCAATAGCTGAAGAGGCCCAAACGAAGAATTGCCAATACTCCCCCGAGCAATGCCCAGGATGGCGGCAGCCAAGCCTGTAGCATCCAACAGATGGCGGCGCACATCAGCGCGCAACAAATCAGAATGCCGTACCAGGGATGTCCAAACAGTAACTTGCCCGCCGCCATAACCAGCCCCTGCGCTGGGAAGTACATGGACATATAAGTGGGCTGCATGGTGATGTGCATACCCTCGAAGTGCTTCCACATCGCGGGTGTCGGGTTGGTCAAACGCCCGTGCGCAAAGGTATCCGCGGCGAGCAGGAAGCTCGGACCATCCAAAGCGAATGGAAGAGGAATATGACACAGGGGAAGAATCGCGAGGCGCGAGAGGAGCGCGGAGAGACCAACGATCGCAACAGCCAAGCCCTTCCGTCGTGCCAATCTGCCCATGGCGCGGTGAATACCAGCAAAAAGCGAGAAGCCAAGGCGAGGCACGGCCAAAACCACCAATGATGCAACGCCCGTAAGGCCGGCCTCAATCAAGATTAGCGTCGGACCTGGTTGCAGGGATGAAGGCAAGTGCATAAAGGTACTATACCGCGACTGCGCAAAGGAGACTATTGAGTGGCTCATGCAAAGTGAGCTTCGTCTCATTCTCGCTAGCGACTAGAATTATGATTTAGGGACGTATCAAGACGATCATGGGTGCCGGCTGAAGAGCGGGGAGAGACCACCCCGAGAAGTGATTCGTCCTTGAAGCCTCTCCCGCATGAAAGATCGATTCGAGTCTTCTAATCCCTTCCTCGACAGCCTCAGACAGCGTTTTGGAAACTCGTGATGATGTACTGGAAATAGTTGGCAAGAGCCACTGAAAAGCTATGCACACTCGTGACCGTCGCGATTACAAGCAGAGCAATGATCAGGCTATACTCAACCAGATCTTGTCCTTCCTCTTCCTCGATGAGGCTTTGAAGTCCGGAACGAATCTTCCAAAATGCTGACCGCATATAGGTTTCCTCCCGGTCACTGGCGGAACATCCGACTCGTTCCCTGTTAAGAGCGCCCCATACAACTGGACTGCAAATAATCTCGAGCAACGGACAGGAACAGGTAGAACAATTGGCTCGCAACGCAGCAATCTAGCTGGCGCAAAATCATTCAGATCGGGGCTATAGGTCGTTGCCTATCCCGTTGAAGACCGCAACCACTTTATTGGCCAAGCCATGCATGGACGTTACGGCTGCCACAGAAATCAGGGCCACAATGAGAGCATACTCGACAAGATCCTGACCTTCTTCCTGCCTGAGCAGAGTTTGCAACCCGAAGTGAACCCTTGAGAGAAACGACCACATATGGCCTCTTTTGAGCGAGTCTTCAGTGTAGCTCAGATCGACTGCGGGAGAGTATACACAGGGCTTTTGCACTGCCCCGCGACTCTCTCCCGCATCTGACCGAAGCTGGTGGAGTAGGTGGTCTGCTATCCCGCAATCCTGCTTTCGCAGTGATCTTCTTGATTGGGCTAGAGGTCGTTGCCGATGCCGTTGAATACAGCGGTGATCTTGGTAGCCAATGTAGTCAAGCTGGCGATTGCAGCGACGGAAATCAGAGCGATAACCAGAGCGTATTCGACCAGATCCTGACCTTCTTCGCGGTTCATCAGGTCCTGGAGCTTCAAGTACATCTTCAGAAACATGGTATTCATTTGGATCCTCTCCATAGGTTGGATTTCCCAGCTTCAGGCCGGGTCACCCGATATTTAGCACGTGAGGTGCCATCTTGTTTTTGCGAATATTATATTTAAGAATCAACAAGTTAAGACTATGTAGTACTTGCGCGCCTTTTGGATATGTAAACAATTGTATACAGCTCCACAACAACAGCTTCGCCGCGTATACATCACTAAAGGCACATGACGTAATGAAGATAACATCTTGACACGGTACGTCCGTGCGACCGAGGTGCAGTCGGTTGATCCGGCGAGGAGCCATAGCGTAGATCAGCAGGCAACTTCATGATAAACGATCTCAATGATCGGGCTCACTTATCTGAAGGTTGCCCGCGAACATCCCATGGGCGAGCCAATAAGCGCTTTTGCTCCCCTCAAGAGTTCCAGCATTCCTGCGCCTGTAACCATTGTGGCATTTATGAGTCGGGGATGCCGGGATCTCCCATATTTAACTTCTGATCACTTCTCCACAATGACGGCGCCCGAGGATCATGGGTGCGTTAGGAACCGTCAACGACAGAACGGTTATCGGTCACGGAATGAGCCGAGAACTCCAGTGTGTCCCAAGCTGCATCCGCGCATCGCGGATCGAATAAGGCTGAAGATCCTCCAGGCTTGGCGCCATTGAATCATCACCCCGCCTTCGTTTACATTGATAGCAATGACAAACTCAATCGCCCGAGTGAATCCTTCACCGACAGACCGGCTTCAATCACAGCGCCCAAAGGGCGCCCGGAGCGCCAGAATCGACGCCAATCAATGAAAACCAATCCCTGGCGCATCGGTGCCGCTCTTGTCTTGGTGGCTGCCGGGATCGGTCTCCTCGTTCTTATCGTCAACAACAACAATGCCGGCCGGCGCGATTTCATCCAGTATTGGGCGGCGGGGCGCCAGTTGATTCACGGCGCAAATCCCTACGACGGCGCGGCACTCTTGCGGATTGAGCGCGCCGAGGGCTATGACCGCACCGAGGCTATCGTCTCGCCCAGTCCGCCCCTGGTGTTTCTACTTGCATTACCCCTTGGTCTTGTTAGTCCTAATAGTGGCCTCATTCTATGGTTGGTCCTTCTCCTCGCCAGTCTAGTGGCATCGATCCGCATGCTTTGGACCCTGCAAGGTCGCCCGGCAAACAGGCTGCATCTGCTTGCTTACTGCTTTCCGCCCATAATGGAGTGCCTTATGGCGGGGCAGATCAGCCTGTTTATTCTGCTGGGCATCGTGCTCTTTCTCTATTTCCAGAACTCACGTCCTTTTTTAGCAGGAGCGGCTCTCTTGCCGTGCGCCTTGAAGCCCCACCTTTTTCTGCCTTTTGCCATCGTTCTGCTCCTGTGGGCTTTCTACCGCAAGGCCTACCCTGTCCTTGCAGGGTTCATCGCCGCACTGGTTGTCGGTTGTGCGCTTACCCTCCTTTTCGATATCCATGTGTGGTCCCAGTATGCAGCGATGATGCGCGCATCGAAGCTTATGGAGTTGCCGGTGCCCACCCTAAGCGTGGTCTTTCGCGTTCTCATCGATCGCACTGCCACATGGCTGCAGTTTCTTCCCGAGGCCGCTGGTTCCGCATGGTCGCTCTGGTATTTCTGGACTCGGCGGGACCGGTGGGATTGGATGGATCAAGGGTTGTTGCTGCTTCTCGTCTCGGCAACATGCGCACCGTATGCCTGGTTCAGCGACGAGGCCGTGCTGCTGCCAGCCGTTCTGGTTGGAATCTACTGTGCCGATGACACCGGGCGCTCGCTTTTACCCTTCGGGTTAATTGCCGGAGTTGCAATCGTTGAAGTGCTCGCAGAGATACCTATGACCTCCATGTATTACTTGTGGACAACCCCCGCATGGCTTGGCTGGTATCTCTACGCAACCAGAAACAACGGCATGCGAGCAGCGGCAGCACGCAGCGTCCCCGTTGAGATTGCAAAACCCTATTAAGTAACCGTGGACTCTTTAGATGACCTCTCCCCGGCCAAGGAATAGGTTGAGAATTCCAGAGTATCTCCGCGTTGCGTCTGCGTCTTCCGGATCGTGCCGGACGGAAGCTCAAGGACGGATTGTGCCAAGAGACAGGCAGAGAGGCGCCAAGGGGGCACAGCACTCACGAGCTTCCGGATTTGCTTCTTGCTGTCCAGATATACGAGGTCGATGGGAAAGCGCATCCAGAAGGTATGAACGGCTTCGCACGGGATGATCCAGAGCCCCTCCCCGGAAGAGAGCCCCTCACGCCCAAGCAGGCCCTTGTTGCGCTTTGGACCGCTATCGGCGACTTCCATGCAAGTAGCCAGGACCGTATTGCGGGTCAGGTTTGAGACTCGTATGCGCAACTCCTGAGAATTAGAGCGTTCTGCGGAGAAACTTTTTCGCAGTCCCAAGATCATTGAGCGGAACGGATTCATCCGGCTGTCGCGAGATCCTCTCACCCGACGGTCGCCGCGATAGAGCGGTCCAGGGTGCAGTGGTTCCGGCTGCCCGAAAGGGCAGCCGGAGACTTCATTGGGTTGGGGAGGCACTAGGTGCAGTAGGGCTGCCCCCCGATCCTGCGCCAAAGCTTACTCCGCTGCCTTCGACCACCAACTGCGGCCCAGGCTTCATGCTGTCGATCAACTTTTCGATCGGCATCGACGCTGGAGCAGCGGGAAGAGTGTTGTCCGCTGTCTTTGCATCCGGAGTATTCATAGGAATGCCGGTATTGGGCGGTAAAAACTTGCCGGGGAGCTTCAATTGCGGCAATGGCGCTCCGGCCGAAATTGGAGCCACTATCTCTGGCGTCACGGTGACGATCAGCTCGGTATTCGACTTCTTCTTTTGGATCGACTGGAAGAACTTGCCGAGAATCGGGATGTCTCCCAGGAATGGAATCTTCTCGAATGTTTCGGTATCGCGATTGTCCAGTAGTCCACCGATTACGAAGCTCTGACCGTCACCGAGCTCAACCTCAGTCCTCATCTTCCGTGAGGTAATGGCGGGCACGTTGAATCCGGAGATCTGGATCGCATTGGAAAAGTCCAGCGCGCTGACTTCGGGAGCAACTTGAAGGCGTATCGTGCCGCGCGGCGTGATCGTGGGGAGGAAGTTCAGGCGGACTCCATATTGCTTGAACGTAATCGAGATCGACGATCCTCCCGACCCCGTGCCAGCCTGAACAATGGGGTAGGGGTATTCGCCGCCCGCCAGAAAGCTGGCCTCTTTGCCGTTAATCGCCAGGATATTGGGCTCCGCCAGAGTCTCCGCCAGTCCTTTGTTCTCGAGAGCTTCAATAGTGATACCAATTGGCAGATTGCCAATTGGATAGGCAAAGATGTTCAGATCATTGGCGATTGACGCGATCGATCCAGAAGCCGTCGGCGGAGAGAATTGTCCGGTGCTGACTCCCCCGGTCGTGTTCAACGCGCCTGCATCCACGAAGTTGATACCCAGATCTCTTTCTTTGCTGCGGTCTATGGCGGCAAAGCGCACCTTGAGGAGGATCTGCGGCTCGCTATCAGGGACGTTGACATTGAGCAGGTTGACGACCTTTCCTGCGGCGGACGGGAGCCCAGCAGCCGCGATCTTGACCGCGCGGTCTGAGCTGCCGAGGTCCTTGACCGTTCCGCGCAGGAAGATCGAGCCGTTTTCCGAGCTGATCTTCAAGGTCTGTCCGGGAAGCTCGGCTCTGAGTTCGCGGCGGATCGCGTCCAGGTTGTCGTTGAGTGCAGAGGTGTTGGCGCGCACGGTTACATTGAAGAACTGCCGGCCGCCATGGGTATCCCAGATAATCAGGCTTGTCTCACCAGGAGTCTTGCCCTGCACCATGACCTCGGTCGGACTCGTCGCATGGACATCCGCAATTTCGGCCATGTTGTTTGCGATCCGCTTGATCGGGAACGCAATGTCCACCAGCACGGTCTTGCCGACAGCGACGGAAAGATCGTTCGCAGAGTCCTGGGTCGAGACGCCGGCAGGTTGAGCAGCAGATGAGGACGTTTGAGCCCGAAGGCCCGCGCCGGCGCAGAGGAATAATGACAATGCGCTCAAGCTTGCAATGGTAATTCCAGTCTTCGCTCTCACTGGTGTCCCTCGGGAGAAGCAAATTTCTCTTCGCTCGTTTTCGAGCCGTTGATCACCTCGATTGAGTAGGCCTGAGGCGTGGCCTTGGGAACAACCTTTGCCACCGCGACATGTTTCGGTTTCTCCGGAGCGGGGTTTGAACCAGCGAAGAGGTTGGCTGTGGCTGTGCCTGCCACCGGATCCGTCTTCGTGTCCAGCGGGTTCCGAAGCACGAGCCTGATGGTTTGGCTGCTTGCCAGTTCAAGGGTCTGGGCTTGATCAGGCGTCACCAGCAGATTGACGACCTGCACCTGCTTCGGTTTGCCTTCCGCGTCTTTCACCTGTTGATACTCTTGACCGGCAGAAAGCACCTCGATGTTCTGAAGAACCGTCCTCGCCTGCGCGCCTTGGCTGGTGTCGGTTGTTCCAGGAGGAATGCCGGAGACTAGAACGTCCACGCGCATACCGGGCAGGGCAAAGCCGGAGACACCCACGACCTCGTCGACTCGCACGGCGCATGCTCTAAAGCCGGCAGGGATGGCGGCCGCCAAGCCGCCTCCAGCCCCAACCGCGGCCAGGCGGCTCTCCATGATGGGCTCGTCTTTGTAAAGATCTGAGATGACGCCGCGTCCGATAACCCGGCTCTTGTCCTTGTCGAGAATTGTGCCCACGGGAGGAGTTCCCGCGATTGCGATCGTCGTCAGATCTTCGGCTTTGAGAATCGTTCCAAGTTTGATGTCTGTCTTGGCGGCAACTACGGCCGTAGAGGCTGCCGGCTTTGCCGAAATGCGGTTCCGAACCAGGTGATAGACAGCGAACGTGCAGATGGCGGCGATGCCGAAAGCGGCGAGAAGGATCAGGGTCAGTCTTCGGTTCATTTTTTAGGCCCGTTTGAACTGGCTGCCAGGCCAGCTTCGCCTTTCTGTCCCTTGTGGCAATTGCAGTGCCCAAGAAAACCAATTCCGATTGTACGCCGAATTTGGAGTCTCGCGGGCAGGTTGCTCATAAGTTTAGCTGCGTGATCAGTGTAGTCCCACACGGCCTCAAATAGATGGCCGGAAGACCGCTTGCCTCAACAGGAGGTATCAAATGAGTCATGGTGCAGTTCGATGTCATAAGCGATTCGAGAAACATTATAATTGAGCCTTGATAGGTGCGGCAGGACCTTCAGCACTCGGCCAAGCTAAGGTGCCGTGAAATGCCGACTCTGCGTTAACAAGGCACGGCAGCGCAAGGGAGGAAATTCATCAAGTTATGAGATCTTCCCCCGCTATGTCGCTCTTTTCGGCGCAACCGGCTCTTGAGCAGCGTCCTTATTCCTTCCTGGTTTCGGTCATAGCCCATGGCGTAGTAATTACGCTGATTTTCCTGGGGATTCTCTCTGCGCCAAAAGTCAGGCCCTCGGTTTTAACCGAGCGATATTCAGTGCGCCATCTGGATCTTCACATGCTGGATCCAGAGATCGAGAGAGAGGCCGCCAGTGCAATTAAATCGCCCAGCGTGCAGCCCAAGGCCCCGCCGCTTCCCAAGGGAGGCACCGAGGATGCAGAACCACAGGTCATGCGTCAGGTGCTGGATGCACCGAAGCTGCATCACACGCTGGTGCAACCGGATATTCCCAAGGCGCTGAAGCTCCCTAAGGAAATACCTCTGCCAACCGTGGTGATCTGGAATACGGAAAAGACTCAGGTCAAGACAGTCGTAGCGCCCGCGCCGCAGAGTCCGCCAGTCACCTTGGCGAAGCCTGTCATACAGAGGCCAAACAAAGCGCCGACCCTATCTGACGTTGCCATTCGTCCCAGCGAATTGCCGATGCCGGCTTCGCCGTTTCTCCCCAGCACGACTTCGCCAGTCGTGATCTCCGGGCCCAAGCCAACGCCGCCCGCTCCATTGACAAACGCTGCCGGTTCGGCACAAAGTTCCTCCGGTTCGGTCATCTCACTCTCCGACACTCGCATGGCGAACGGATCTGTTACACTGCCGCCCGTGAACCAGTCGGCCGACTCCAATTCGCCGGGAGCGATGGTGCCTGGAAAAGGAAAAGAGCCTTCGCAGGCGGGCCATGGAAATCCGGCTGGCGCAGCGGCTGGGACCGGTGCAAAGCAAGGTCAAGGCAGCGCCGGAGGTCAGCAGAACTCAGCGGGAAGCGGCGCCGGTGGTAATGCTCCGGGAAGCAACAACGGCACAGGGCAGGGATTGAGCAGTCTGCCTGGGACGACCCATATAGCGCGGCAAAGAACGGGCCAGTTTGGCGCTGTCGTCGTGGGCTCGTCGCTCAAGGAGCAGTACCCGGAGATCGGCGACGTATGGAGCGGCAGGATGGCGTACACCGTCTATCTGCCCGTGGGCCTCTCCAAGAGCTGGGTCATTCAGTACTCTCTCTCGCGCACCGACGACCCGGCGAACAGCAAGATTCATGTGGATGCGCCCTGGCCTTACAGCATCGTGCGCCCCAATATCGAGCCCGGCGCGATCGATGCCGACGCCCTCATGATTCACGGCTTCGTGAATGAGGCGGGCCGCTTCGAGGCATTGACCATCGCCTTTCCGCCCGAGTTCGCTCAGGCGAAGTTTGTGCTCAACGCCCTCGCTCAGTGGCAATTCAGGCCGGCCACGCAGAATGGGCAGGATGTCAAGGTGGAAGTGCTGCTGATCATTCCCGAAGTACCGGAGTAAGGTTCATGCGGCCGAGCCGGGGGCTTAATCGGGTAGTGTCTCCCCATCCGATCTAACTACCTGCCGGTGGCTATGCCGATTAACTCAAGGAATCAGCCCACAAAAAAGCATCCCGGCAAGTCCATTCGATGGACTGGCCGGGATGCAATGGCTTGCCTCTTTCGCGGGCTGGCGGTTATGAAGCGTTGTTGGGGAGCAACCGGGGGTTAGTGAAATTGGCCCCGATTGCGGGCAAGATATCTGACAGATTGATGGTCGGTGACGGGGAGACGCAGGTGGTGTCGATTCCCGATCCGCTTTGCTTATAGTCGGAGAAGAAAGTAATCGTGATTGGGCCTGTTGGCGGAGAGGCGATATCCCGGATCGTCATGCATGGAACCAACTGGGAGAGCGTGAAAGGTGTATTCAGAGGAATGATGAGATTCGAGCCGGTGGCAACCAGAGTCGTATCGGTCGCCGGAAACTGCGAAGTCGTGTAGCATCCACTCTGTTCAGAGCCGTAGGCCACGCCGAAGACCACGGTATTCGCATTCGTTGCGTATTGGGCAGCCAAAATCGCCTGCTGGCACTGATCGGCGGACGCTGGGTATAGTCCCTTGGTATGAGAGCCGGTGCCGCTGCTCGAATCATTCAATGCGAGCTCGGATGGAGGGGTGTTTGTAGCCGAAGGCACATAGTTTGCATCGGGAGTGGTCGAGTCGGAAACTACCGTTCCGCCACTCACGCTGAGGTTGCTTGCGAAGTCAGAGCTTGCGATATTTGCTTGACCGTCGGAGAGGAAGATGATCGCATTCTTCGACCCTGGATTCGCTGCCTGCTGTTGGGCCAGCGCAGCCTGTGCAGCATAGATCGCACCGGCATAGTAGGTGATGCCGCCGCCGCCAAGGTTGTTGTAAGAGGAGACGGTCCCGTCGGTCCAGTTTGGGGACTGCATGCAGCCTGCGTTGCCGCCACTCCCTACAGCCTTCACAATCGCGGAGCTGGTGTTGATCGCGCCGTTCTTATAGAAGTCGCTCACAAAAGGGGTGATCTGGTAGGTTGTGGTGAAAAGCGGCGTCGAAGTCCAGGTGGTTGTCCCCTTCTTCGTTGTGGCAACGATCTTGTCATATTGGATCGGCGTGTAGGACGTTGCCCCAATCGGTGGCGTCGAGAACGCTGTCGCGTAGGCAGTGCCACCGCCGCAAGTGTCGGCTGCCACGGTGGTGGTGGTTGTGTTAGGAACCACCACGTTTGGAAACGAGAACAGGGCTACGCGAAGATTTGCGCCGGTCGGGCAATAGGTAACTCCCGTGGGGCAAGGAACGATTGAATTCAGAAAAACCTGAATGCTCTGCTCCGCGCACTGAAACTCCGAGACACCCCCGCAATTGCTGTCCGTGGTGTTCATCGAGGGCGTCGCGTCCAGAATGATCGCCACGTTCCAAGGATTTGCGACGCCTTGAATCGCCGCCGTCGCGGTTGCCTTCACCGGTACCGAGGTGATGCCGAAGAAGCGCATGAAAATTGTTGGCGAGCTGGCCGTTTGCGTGACCCGTACCGCGTTTGCGGCGCTGTTGGCATTGCAGGTCAATCCCGTTCCCTGCAGCAGCAGGTTGAGGCATATCGACGAAACTGACGGCGTGCTTGTCCCGAAGGCAGCGATATGATTCAAAGTGCCATACAGGTTCACCTGGTCTTGCACACCGTTGGTTGTGTAGAGCTGTTGTGAAGCCGCCAACGCCGCCGCGGTGACTGAATTCTGAAGTTGGCTCTTGAGGATGTAGGCTTGCCCTATGTCGAGCGTCAAGCCACCCATTCCAATAATGGCTGCCATCATGAGCGTCAGGTACGGCAACACCTGCCCGCTTTGGTCGTTCAACGCTTTCCGGACAATTGATGAGACTTTCTTCGTTCTCATTGGATCTACCTCGATGTTTTTGTGGTTAGTTTTCATCTTCAGTCACCTGTGCAGATAATGTGCAGCCGGGCGCAATGGTGACCCCGTAAACTCCAACGTTGCATGGATACTGGGCCAGGATGGTGACAGGGGTGTTGGGCGCCAACTCAGTGTTGTCGGATTCACAGGTGTTCGCTGTCGCCCCAGTATTTACGATTGAGGGATTGTTATTCAAAGTCAGAGTGAGCGTGATGCTCGCCGGATTAAGAGATGGCGCAGCGCCCGTTATCGCGCTGAAAACAGCTTTGCATGGGTCAAAGTTGGTAACGCTCCGGCTTGTCGTGAGAACTTGCGCGCCTTGAAGCACCGAATTGTTGAGCGCCGATTTATTCACCATGGCAGACCCGAAGGACATGATGCCCATAGCCACCATCAACATGATAGGCAACAAAAAGGCAAACTCGAGGATGGCGCTTCCTTCCTCGCCCGCAAGGAGGCGAGCGCTAACTCGCCCACCAATGAGCCGTTTACTAAAGCTCGCTTCGCAGGCCGTTCTGCCTGGCGGCGCGGCACATTTCAGGCCGCTCGCGAACGCAGTGATCCGTCCATGCAAATCGTTCAGCATCTTCATCCTCTTACCTCCTGTTCGTAATCGTCACGGAAGACCCGTTTCGACCGCACATTCTACAGGTTTGATAACACATTGTACGGCTGGTACAATGATTTTTTACAAGCAATTTACAACTTGGGCCCGGAATAACACTCCAAAGTAACCTAGGATCGAAAGCCGTAACCAAGGTACTGAATACCTTCGAATCAAAGCTAACTTCTGCTTCTCCTTAGCCACTCCAGAAACTGATTCAGTTCCTTCTTGTCCACCCCGTGTACCAGAGGATTCAGTCCTTTGAGCGAAGCCGGGGCATCCTGCGGGATGAACTGCAGCCCCACGCCGTCGTTTCCCCAGCGGACAGCCCTCGAGTGCACAGAGATCGAATGTTCGGCGCTCTCTTCCCCATTCTGGGAATCCTGGAGCGTCATCAGGATCAGCGTGCCGGGATACCATCTCTCCTCGGTAATCACGTACAGACCCGTCGCGCTGATGTCGCGGATGCTGTGCGCCTTCGGCGCGGAACCGGTCCAGTAATACGCCGCCAGGCCAGGGGTCAGCTCCCGCGGGGCCTTTCTCATATCCGGAGCCTTTCTCGGATCCGGAGACCACCAGCGCTCCAGCCAATTCCTCGGCGGCTTCACATCCCTCATCCCCGGTTCAATCAGGTCCATTTCATAGGGCTGTTCGGATCGGGGCCGCTCCGTTATCGCGCGCTCCTCCAACTCGACAACCCCTGGACCGCCGCTCCAAAGCGGCTTCCCCCTCAACAGGACCGCGCTTTGAACTCCGCCGCCAACCGCTGTTGGAGTGGCGAAA
Source organism: uncultured Occallatibacter sp. (assembly GCA_964525655.1). Lineage (GTDB taxonomy): Bacteria > Acidobacteriota > Terriglobia > Terriglobales > Acidobacteriaceae > Telmatobacter. The sequence goes on along the minus strand of CAZGHZ010000003.1, from coordinate 35,896 downwards.
CGCTCCAGCTTGCGCTGCATCTCCTCGGCCACGCAGAGGACAAGTTGATCGCCCGGTTGTGTCTGAGATGAATAAATGGAGTGGGTCGCCAGCGCCAGCACGCTGGCAGCCTGCGGACTTGAAGATGTGACATGGAATGTCGGAAACGACTCGACCACCTCAATGACACGGCAATCCTCGTCGAGATAAATCAGGTCGAGAGGAACGCGCATATTGGTCTCGGGCATTCCCCTGAACGGTGCCATCCAGAGGCCCTCGCCAGACTTGAGCGCTAGCTTTCCAAGCAGGTCTTTGAGGCCGGCAAACGAAAGGTCCGCGGCCTCGACCTCAAGGCCGAGAAAGCACTCGCGTGTCTGGTTATATGCGCAAAGTCTTCGTGAATCCATGGTACCTCCGGCCCCAGCAAGAACCCGGCAACCCGGTGTTATTCCGGAGCCCTGGCGATCGATATCAGCCTCTCCCATCGCAAATGTTCATCCAAGTCCTCTCTCTTGCGACGGCAGGGCTGGGAGCGATCCTTATTTCAGCTTGCGCGGACTGGGCAAGAGCACCTGCCTGGTTCCCCGCAAGGACACACCTCCACTGTGCTCGCTGCCCGGGTGGTACACAAATAGAGCCATCGCCATCAAAGCGATCCATCGGTCAGCGAACTCTTGGGGGCGGCCAGCGAAACCCGCAACGCTTCACGGCGGCGCCGGCCCACCCTGGTTATTTGCGCTACTTCACCTTGGTGCGGCGGCGCTGAATCAAAACGGCTAGAATGACGACGACCAACACACCGGCAACAATCCGAAGGATCAGGGTACTGTCCATAACAACTCCTCGTTTCTTGCTACAACCTGCTTGATGCGCTCCCAGTTTGAGCGGGATACGAACGGCACCATGTGCCGGGGCCGAAATCCCCGGTCCGTTGGTCTCGCGACCGGCGAACCGAGTGCGCAGCTTCACGCCACCGCTAGTAAATCGACGCTATCCGCGCTACTTGGCACGCGTGCGGCGACGCTGAATCAAAACTGCCAGTATCACGACAACCAGAACACCGGCCACAATCCGGACAATCAAGGTGTTATCCATATCGATTCCTCCTTCCCTCAATGATCGGGCTACTTGAAGTTCTCCATAATCTGAATGACCGCGGGTCCCAGCGCCACAATAAACAACGTGGGAAAGATGAAAAACACCAGCGGGAAAAGCAGCTTGATGGTAGTTTTTGCCGCCGCCTCTTCCACTGCCTGCACACGCTGGGTTCTGAGGGTGTCACCATGAACACGCAGCGTCTTGGCGATGCTGGTTCCAAACTGCTCGGCCTGCACAAGCATGGTAGTTAAATTGCGAACCGCGTCTACGTCCGTGCGATCCGCGAGATTTTTCCACGCCTCTCCGCGCGGACGGCCAGCGCGCTGCTCCAGCACGACAATGCTCAGTTCGTCGCACAACTCTGGCTGAGCGACTTTCAATTCAACTGCGGTGCGCGCCGTCGCCTGGTCCAGGCTCAATCCGGCCTCGATGCAGATGATCAGCAGATCGAGCACATCCGGCAAGCCCCGCCGAATTTTGCCTTGGCGGTCCTGGATCCGCCTGCCAAGCCAGAAATCAGGCGCCAGAAATCCCAGCGCGGCGGCCAGAACATAAATCAGAAACGGGCTGAAGGATCCCAGGCCTGTAACCAACGCGAGCAGACAGAGCACCGCAGGCACCAGGAACTTCGCGCCGTAGAAGATCCTCTTTGCAGATTCATTGCGAAAACCTGCGCTCTGAAGCCGCTGTAAGACGACAGAAACCTCGGCCTGGCTCTTCGGGATTACATTCTCGAAGTGCTCGACAACTCCGCCGATCGAAAGCCCTGTCTGCTGAATGGCGCTCAACAGGGACTTCTGCTTGGGACGCGGATTGATCACCTCGGAGATGCGCTGAAGCATTTCTTCGCGGTGGAAGAGAAGAAGTCCGCCACTGGCGATCAATCCAAATACCACCAAGAAGGTAAAAAGTATGATTCCCATGGATCTCCCTTAGACTTCCATGTTGACGATGTGGCGAATCAGCAAGCTGCCGACTACAAGCAAGCCGAACCCCGTCCAAAGCAGCTTGATCCCAAGCGGATCCGTCCACAATATGCTCATCAATGCGGGATTGACGACATACAGAACAGCCCCCAAAAAGATCGGGAGACAACCCAGCACCCATCCTGTCATGCGTCCTTGCGCCGTGTGGACCCTGACCTGCCGTTTCAAGCGGAACCGCTCCCGGACCACATGGGAGGTCTTGTCGAGAACCTCGGCCAGGTTTCCACCACTCTCTTTCTGGATCATGATCGCGGTTCCGACAATGCGCAGATCCTGAAGCGGAACCCGGTTGATCATGTTGTCCAAGGCTGTCTTCATTTCCAGGCCGTAGTTCTGCTCTTCGAAACACGCCTTGAACTCGCAGCCAATTGGGTCGGCGCATTCACGAGCCACCGAGCCCATTGCGGCGACAAGACTGTGGCCTGCCCGAAGTGCGCTCACCATCAGATCGAGCGCTTCAGGCAACCCTTGCTGAAACTTATCGAGTCGCTTGCTGCGCTTGAATAGCACCAAACCAAAGGGCGCGGCGCCAACCAGCAGGCCGACTCCCAAAGCAATCAGAACATTATCGAATTTCAAGTACACCAGATAACCTGCCACCACAAAAGCAAGCCCGCAGCCAGAGAGCAGACCTCCGGCGGTCCACTTGAGATCGGCCTGATAGAGTAAGCTCTGCACACGCGGACCCAATTCGATCTTCGACAGCCTCTGATTGAGCCAGGGAATGGTGCTGAACTGCTCGCTCTTGCGAAAATCAAGGGACCCGCCACGCTCTTCCGTGACGTCGGTAGCCAGCGCCGAGTCGAGTGTTGCGTGAACCTGCTTGGCCTGCTGGGAGGCGCCGCTGCCGATGGCCAGTGCAACCAGCGCAATGACACCGAAGACGCCCAGGAATACTAGAACCGCAATCAATCCTAAATCGTCCATATCGGTTGCACCCCTTTCCGGTCAATTGACCTGCGTTTCGCGCTCGAACAAAGTCGGAGGCAGCACGATACCCGAAACACGCAGCCGCTCGAGGAATCTCGGACGTATATGAGTAGGCTGGAAGACGCCGATGACCTTGCCATCGGGGCCGATCCCCTTCTTGCTGAAATTGAAGATCTCCTGCATGCTGATCACGTTCTCTTCCATGCCGGTGATCTCAGAGACGCTGGTAACTTTGCGGGTGCCATCGCTCATGCGGCTGGCCTGCACGCAGATCGTGATTGCCGCAGCGATCTGCTGGCGAACGGATTTTTCGGGCATATTCATGTTGCCCATCGCCACCATCGATTCGAGTCTGGAGATGGCGTCGCGGGGAGTGTTGGCGTGAATGGTAGTCATCGAACCTTCATGACCGGTATTCATCGCCTGCAGCATGTCGAATGCTTCCTCGCCGCGCACCTCGCCCATGATGATGCGGTCGGGGCGCATACGCAAGCAGTTGATCAGCAGTTGACGCTGCCGGATCGCTCCCTGTCCTTCGATGTTAGGTGGACGCGTCTCCAGGCGCACGATATTCTCCTGCGCCAGGCGAAGTTCGGCCGCGTCTTCGATGGTGACGACGCGCTCGCCGCGGGGAATGTACTGAGACAGAATGTTCAGGAAGGTGGTCTTGCCGGCACCGGTGCCGCCCGCGATGAGAATGCTGATCCGGGCCTTAACCGCGGAGGAAAGCACCTCCATCATCTCCGGCGAAACGCTCTTCAGTTGCACCAGTTGATTGGCGGCCAGAGGACCGGTTCCAAAGCGGCGGATGGACAGGGAAGGCCCATCGAGCGCCAGCGGCGGAATGATGGCGTTGACGCGGGAGCCGTCGGGCAAACGGGCATCGACCATCGGCGAGGACTCATCCACTCTGCGGCCCACGCGCGACACGATTCGATCGATGATCTGAAGAAGGTGGCGATCGTCGCGAAAGGTCGTATCGACCCTCTGGAGCAGCCCACCCTTTTCAATGAAGACGTGGTCCTTGTCGTTCACGAGGATGTCGGAGATCTTGGAGTCGCGCAACAAGGGCTCGAGCGGACCCAGGCCAAAGACCTCGTCAAGCAGATCTGCCTGAATCTTCTCCTGTTCGTCGAAGTTCAAGGGGACGCGCTGATCGGCGATGATCTCCTTGACGATGCCTGCCACCGCCTGGCGCGCCTGGCTTGAATTGACGCGTGACAGCTTCTCCAGGTCGAGTTTGGAGATCAGGGTCCGGTGTATCTCCGCTTTGTACTTCTCAAGATTCAGCAGTTCCACTATGTACCTTCCGTCGGGAGAGTATCCTCATCCACGGTAACACCAAATCCCTTACCAAAGTGCCGAAAGTCTCCGCGGGGTTGGTTACTAGTTCAGGTTGAAAACCACATTGACTGTCGTCTCGACTTCAACCGGCTGGCCGTCAAGTAGATAGGGCCTGAAACGCCAGGTTTTTACAGCATCCAAAGCGGACTGGCGCAACATTGTCGGACCGCTCACAACGCGCAGATTCTCGATCGATCCGGTCCTGGAAATGGTAGCTTGAATCACCACCGTGCCCGAGACGTGAGCGCTTTTGGCGATCGGAGGATAAATGGGCGCAGTCTTCTGAACCAGCAACCCGACGGCGATTCCGTTTGAGATCGTCACCCTCTTGGGCGCCTCGACCTTCACGCTGGGCCCGCTCCCCGGGGTGAAAACCGGGTTGCTATTTCCCATGCCGTCCATGCCGGCCGCGCTGAAGCCCGTTGTAGGCGCCGGTTGATTCGAGCCGCCCAGCGCCTGCAGATCGCTCTTCAGCCGAGAGGGGGCATTCAGTTGACGGTTCATCGCATCGCTCGACTGTCTGCCGAGCCCGGTTGGCGTCTCCTGTGTCTCGGTTGCCACCGGTGTCGTCTGAGTCGTGGTCTCGCTAGGCGTCGCCGACGGCTTAAGCGAGGAGGACGAAGATGGATTGGTCACCGCAGTAGTCGACATCTGTGTCGCGACAGGCTGAGTCGGAGTGACCGGCTTGGAACTCATCCTCCAATAGCCCACCCCGCCGCCGATCAGCACAACGACCGCCACAGCAGCGTAGATGACCATCTTGTTCTTGCCTTTGACCGGCTCGTCCAAATCCTCGGCCATGGCACGGGACTGGGGTAGCTCGAAGACCGGTTCCGGCTCCGGTTGGCGCTTGACAGGCTTGCGCGGTGGCGCAGCCGGCGGCCGCTCTACGACAGGCAGCACGGCGACCCGCGCTGTGGCAGTCTTCGGTGCCTGCTTTTGAGCCGCAGGTGGGCTGGGGAATCGATCGAACGCGGGAACCGCGACAGGTTCCGGCTCGGGAGCATCTCCGCTATCCCATTCGCCGAAATCCGCGGGTAGCGTTGTGGGTTGAATCTTGTCTATTCCTTCTGGAGGTACCATTGGCCGTCCGCTCCCTTCACATAAGTAGCGCCTTTGTAAACGCGCGTCTCAACTTTCGTCTGCTGCGTGGGGACGCTGGCGCCTTGCGACGCCCCCGAATTCGACTCTGCTGGTTCGCTACGAACCGTCTCCGCTTCCACCGAGACCGGCATCAGCGAATCGATGTTGTCCAGCCCCTCCACCGTGAGCGACACTGTGGCTTGCGCCGTCGTGTAGTCCATGGCATCGGCCGGGACAAAGGTTACAGAAAGCATCTGCGTTCCTGCAGCAAGCACGTTGCCGGCCGCGGGAGTGTAGACAAACGTTCCTGGCACCAATGCCGTGGCATTGAGCTGGGCAGCGCCCAGCGGGGTACCGTACGAAGTGGCCGCGGGGGTCGGCCAGGTGATGATGGGCGTTGCCTTGTTGACGGTCAAAGACACCGTGGCCTGCGCTGTCGCGTCGTCGGCGGCGTTGGCCGGAGTAAATGTAGCCGTGAGTGTATGCGTTCCTGCCGCGAGCACTTCGCCTGCCGGAGGAGAGTAGACGAAGCCTCCCGGAACCGACGCCGTGGCCTTGAGCTGAGCAGCGCCCAGGGCAGTGCCATACGAGATTGCCGCGGGCGCCGGCCAGTTGATCGTGGGGATTGCCTTGGTGACTGTGAGAGGCACCGTAGCCTGTGCCGACGGAAAATTGCCGTCAGTCGGCGTGAAGGTCACCGACAGCGTGTGCGTCCCTGCGCCGAGCACCTCGCCGGCTGCCGGAGAGTAGACGAACCTGCCTGGAATCGACGCCGTCGCATTGAGCTGCGTGGCGCTCAGACGGGTGCCGTGCTCAATGGCAGCCGGGGTTGGCCAAGTAATCGTAGTCGGCTTTGCTTTGGCGACCGTAAGCGGCACACTGGCCTGCACGGCGGAATAATCGGTGGCATCGGTCGGAGCGAAGGTCACCGAAAGCGTATGCTCGCCCGCAGCCAGCACTTCGCCCGCGGCCGGATTGTAGACGAATTTGCCGGGACTCGACGAGGTGGCATTCAGTTGCGCGGAGCCCAGCGCCGTGCCGTAGGTGATCGCGGCAGGCTCCGGCCAGACGATAACTGGCGTAGCCTTGGTCACGGTAAGCGAAACGGCGCCCTTGACCGCAGTGTAGTTTGTGGAGTCGGTGGGAACGAAGGTTGCCGTAGGCGTGTGGGTTCCCGCCGAGAGCACAGCACCGGCGCCCGGGACATAGGTGAATTTGCCCGGAATCGATGCGCTGGCATTAAGCTGAGCGGCGCCCAACGGAGTTCCATAGACGATCGGAGCGGGCTTCGACCAGCGAAGTGCAGGCGTTGCCTTGGTGATTGTGAGCGTTGTCGTGGCCTGCCCCGGCGTGTAGTCCGCGGCGTCGGTCGGAGTGAAGGTCGCCGAGAGCGTCTGAGTTCCCGCTGTCAGCACTTCACCCGCAGCCGGAGTGTACGTGAAGGTTCCAGGGACCGATGCGCTGGCATTGAGTTGGGTCTCGCTCAGCGGCGTTCCATAGACGATCGAAGCCGGAGCCGCCCAGGTAATAGCCGGTGCCTCTTTGGTCACTGTCAGTGACACTGTAGCCTGCGCCGTGTTGTAGCCTGCGCTGTCTGCCGGAGTAAACTCCACCGAGAGCGTCTGGACCCCCGCCGACAGCACCTCGCCCAGCGAAGGCGTGTAGGCGAATCTTCCTGGGACCTGCGATGTTGCATTGAGTTGAGCGGTCGTCAGAGCGGTTCCGTAAGTGATCGCGGCGGGCTTTGGCCACAAGATCGACGGCGTCGCCTTGTTGACCAGCAGCGTGACAGTACACTCCGCTTTGGTGTAGGCCCTTGCGTCACTCGGAGTAAAGCTGACGAGTAGCGTGTGCGATCCCACCGGAAGCACCTCGCCGAGGCCGGGAGTGTAGACGAATTTTCCAGGAACCGCCGCCATGGCTCTGAGCTGCGTGTTGGTGAGCGCAGCGCCATATGTAATCGGAGCGGGCGTCGACCATGCCATGGCAGGCGTCTCCGGCTCGACGGGCCGTTGCTCCTCGACCGCCTCCGGCAGCTCCTCCCTGACAGCCGGCTCCACTGCCCTGACAGGTTCCCTGACCGGCTCTCTGACAGGCTCTAGGACAGGCTCTCTCACCGGTTCTCTAACAGTCGCCGCTTCGCTTGCCTGGGTTTCAGCGACTTCGGGTTGCTGCAGGTGCCACTCGCCATCCGCGCCCTTCACATAGGTGGAACCTTTGTAGGTGCGCGTTTCAGGCTGTCCCCGCTTGGCAGCCGCCGCACTGGCCCCATCGGCTGAAGCCTGTGCTCTTGGGGCGGGAACGGCCTTCGCCGGAGCGGGGCTTGCTGATCTCCCAGTGTTTTTTGGCTGGGCATCGGATTGGCTCGTCACAGACGATGCGGGCGCGCTGTCTGTCAACCCCAGAGAGGTCAGCGCCGGCGCCTCGTCGGTCGTCGAAGTCTTGGACGAAATACTCCGGCTGAAGCCCTTGAGACTGAAGCCGGACTTCTTCTCAGGAGCCGGCGGCAAGCCAACTGAGGCGCGAGCCATCTGCCGAATCAGCCGGGAGATCGGCGAGTCTTCGAGCGCTAGAGGAACAGCGGTGGTCTGCATGCGGCGCACGGCGGCATAATCGTTGGGAATCTTCCAATTCGCCGGACGGGTGAGGGCCTTGGTGATCTGGTCTTCCGATACGCCCATCGTGCGAGGCTCGAAGCGGTTCAGTACGATCTCCAGCTTCGGAATCCCGGTATTGAAGTACTGCTGGATCAGGCGATTTGAGTTGCGCAGTCCGGCGATGCCGGCCTGGATCACCAGGTAGACCGTCGATCCGTCCTTGAAAAGCCCCGTTCCCATCAGGTCGAGCCGCGAACCCATGTCGATCACAACATTGTCGAAGTCCTGCCGCGCAACCATCAGCAATCTGTCGATGGCGTCGTTGGTGGCATCGTACTGAGGAAACTTTCCGGGAGCCGCAAGCACCGAGACTCCGGTGCTGTGCTTGACCAGCAGCTTGGAGAGGAAGGCCGAGTCTAGGCGGCTGGCATTCTGAAGAGCATTGATCGTCGAGTATTCGGCCTGGACCCCTAGGTTCAGCGCGGCGTCGCCCAGCGGCAGATCGAGGTCGATCAACAGCGTACTCTGCGAACTCTCTTGGGCCATCGACACCGCAAAGTTGCAGGCCAGGGTCGTGACTCCGTCTCCACCCTTGGCGCCGAGAAAGACCATCAGGCGTCCGCCCGTCTTCTTCGGGGTGTGGGTGGCTGGACGGCGGGCCGAGGCCCGGACCAGAGCCTCGGCCATCGTGCTTTGTGCGAAAGGCAAAGTGAGAAACTCGCGGGCTCCTGCCCTCATGCAGCGGACCAGCAACTCCGAATCTGCCTTTACGGAGTAGACCATCACCGTCGCCGCGCCTTTAGCGCAGATACTCTCTACAAGCTCCAGCGCGTACTCCGGATGGCTGTCCAGGTCGATGATGATGACATCGTAGTTGTTCTCCAGCAGCCTCGGCACATCGTCGAGGCTGGGCGGATACGAAGAGAACTCACGGATCTCGCCTCCCTGGCATCCGGCGATTGCACTGGCGGCCGCCCTGCGGCGATCCTCGTCCGGGCCAATCAGCGCGATGGATAAGGCCCCAGCGCCTAAGGAGTCCGGATACTGGTCATCGAGATACGAAGAAGAGTCTGAATTCACGGGTTTGCTGCCCCCTGCCGCGTAGTTCCTGTCCTGCGGGTTTGCCGAAAATCGGTAAGACGACTCCGAGTTGAACGTCATGCGTAACTCCAAATCCTCAGCGTACGAAGAATGAAACCACTGTTCCGATGGCGATCGCCGGAGCGTACGGCATCTTGTTGCTCCTTGCTGGAGTAGCGAGGGCCATGGCCGGCTCGCAGCCCATTCCGCGCTGCCTCCCGCCGAAGATCAGATCACCCGCGCCTGAAAACAACTTTCTAGATCCGCTATAGGCTGCCCAGCCCAACACCATTGCCCCCCCCGCCAAAGCGGTGAAGAAGATTGACCAGAACAACTGCTCGGGGCCAACCCAGGCACCAATCGCGGAGCAAAGCTTCACATCGCCGCCACCGGTCCAGCCCATCAAAAAAGGGATAATGTTGATCAGCAGGCCAAGTCCCAGGCCGGCTAGGCTTTGGCCAAGGCCATGCCAGCCAAAACCGTGACTGCCGCTCTGCCAGTCGTGGCGCAAAGGAGAGACGACTATCCCTGCCAGCAAAAAAGGAAATACCAGCCAGTTGGGGATGCGGCGGCTGCGCAGATCCGTGAAGGTCGCCACGGCAAGTACGATCAGAGTTGGCCACCACGCGAATCCGTGCATCTTGAGCATCCTTTCCCCCCCAGCGCACAGAGAGACAAGTGCAACCGCGAATAACCCTGCCTTTGTTGCAATTGTTGGGCCAAACAGCCGATGGCTTAAACCGCCCGAATCAAGGTAGATGAGGCGCGATGCACACCCCTGGTGTACACGGGTGTTTACGGGCAGGCAAATTGGAGTGCAGCGGGGTGTATACACCGATGCGACAGTCCCCTTTCCGACCGCAAGTGCCATAAAAAGCAGAAGATCCGCGTCGAATCCAGTAACGGTCTTGGTTCCGTACAAACTCTTCAGAAATTCGAGTACCCTTCTTTTTGGTTACTTTGGCAGTGAGAAAAGTGCATCGAAAAGCGCAAAAGTGCTCAAATCGGCGCAGAGGCCAACTTTCCCGAGTTTCTCGTTCCATGCTCTGAAGGAACCTGCTGAAATACGTGTAACTTATACAAATATAAATAGTTAATCTCGCTCTAATCTACGTAGGGTCTCATCCGTTTAAGCCCTTCTCAACCAACTTTGGTCCATTTCAGAACAAAGTTCAGCAGAGTCAAGACCTTAGCGTTGAATTACTACGGTAATCTCGACAGCTCAGTCAATTTGCCGCTAGTATGGTTGGTCAGAGTCGACAACTGCCATTAGGGTCGATTGGAGTTTGTTGCCACCGGGGTGACACAGGCTCGTGTCGGGTTAGTTTTTGCGTTTTGCGTGCATTCTCACAGCATTGTTCGTAGCTTTACCGCTTTCTCCCGGGAGCGGTGCAGCGGTACGGTAAGGGAGCGCTCCAGCAATGATCGAGATCGGGTTGTATTCGGACGACCGGACGCTCCACACGCTGCTTTCCTCGGCCCTCGGCAAAGAGTTCGAGATCCATCTGGAGTCGGATGAGGATGGAATCAATCTGCTCCGCGCTGCCGGTGACTGCGATGTCCTGATCGTCGATTTGCATTCCAATCATGACTCGCTGCAAGAGCGCATTGGCTCTACCCAGCGCTTGATTGCCACTCATGTTCCCCTGGTGATCATGGCCGACGACGGCCTGCGGTCCACTGCATTTGAGCTCGTCCGTACCGGAGCCTTTGGCTACTGCCGCAGGCCGCCCTCCATTCGTGACCTCAAGACGATGCTCAGCCGGGCCTATGAAAACTCTTCGTTGAGGCAGCAGTTGCAGACCGTGCAGCAGCAGCTTGAGGAGCCCGGCAGTTGCGATCACCTCATCGGAGCGAGCCCGCAGATGCAGCGGGTCTATCAGCTCATTCACCGCGTGACGAACCTCAATGCCTCGGTGCTCGTCACCGGCGAAAGCGGCACCGGCAAGGAACTAATCGCGCGAGCCATTCATAATCTGGGCTCTCGCGCCAACCGTCCGTTTGTGGCTGTCTCCTGCGGCGCCATCCCCGAGACTCTGATCGAGGCCGAGTTGTTCGGCCATGAGAAGGGCGCATTCACCGGCACCAACGGAGCGCGCGAGGGCTACTTCGAGCAGGCGGCAGACGGCACGCTCTTCCTTGATGAGATCGGCGATCTAAGCCTTTTCACGCAGGTCAAGCTCCTGCGCGTCCTGCAGCAGATGGAATTCAGCCGTCTGGGCGCAAACCGGCTTATCCCCTTGCGCGCCCGCCTGATCTTCGCCACTCACCAGGACCTGGGCAAGCTGGTGGCCGAGGGAAAATTCCGCCAAGATCTTTACTACCGGATCAACGTCATGCGGATCGAGTCGCCGCCGCTACAGGAGCATCCAGAAGACATTCCGCGCATCGCCCGCCACTTCCTGCGCACCTATGGCCAGATGTTCCAGAAGCCGATGGATGATATCGAACCCCGTGCGGTCGCCTTGCTGCAGAGTTACCGCTGGCCCGGCAACGTGCGCGAACTCGAAAATGTCATGCAGAGGGCAATTATCCTCTCTTCGGGAAAAATTATTCGCGCGGAAGATTTCAATCTGCGTGTCGAGGAAGCCGACCCGTATAGTGGCGATCTCGGTGACCTCGGCGACGGCGATATTGTCGACATTAGCGATTACAATCCCGCAGGCTCATTCGAACGCCAGCTACGCGACTACAAGATCAAATTGGCTGTGAACGCCGTACGGGAAAACAATGGCAACAAGACGCTGGCGGCGCGCAGCCTGTGCATCTCTCGCGCCTATCTCCATCGGCTGATCCGGCTCGCCGAACCCGACGCGATCTTCGAGCACAATCTACGCGACGTCGAGTCCGCCTGACATTAGCTCGGCGCAAACCCGCCCCCTACGATGAGATCATTGTCCTGGCCGGCGCGGAACGCACGTCTGAGCGGACTTGGGCGCACAGTTGCGCTTTGAAAGGGCACTGCATTAGCCCTGCCGCAATGGACGCAATAGAATTGAGGACTTTAACCCCTGAGGGATGACTTTTAACTGCCCTGATGGGGTTGATGCAACCAGTTGTAGATCTTTAGGTGTGCGAGTTGTACTCAAGTGTGCCCGAAATGACCAGCCCGCTGTTCTGCCGTCCGTGAATATACCAGCAACACCAGTTCGTTTCGTGATCCTCAGCATCGGGAGGCGAGATCAGATCCTTGTAGACGACCTTGCCATAAAGATACAGCTTCTCTTCCCAGGTTTCGATGCGCTTGAATCTCTCCTCGGAGTCGCAGAGCGCCTTCACATCGTCCCGGCAGAATGACTTGATGGGGGTCGATTCACCGGGAACCAGAATGATCGGGACAAGCGGGGCATTCGGCTCTTCTCTCTTGTACTCGGGTGTCTTGGGGAGGCGCCTTTCGTCGATGGCGATCCTGGTTCGTTCCACGGTTGCCGTGATCCTGCCGGGAGTGCGTCCGCGATTCGTGGCCATGATGGTGAAGCTGTTCTCCAAGCTTCGCGACGGCTCGACCGTAATCAAGATCCACGGCCTTTCGGAGTGGATGAACGACTGCGCGTTCAGCAATGCAGCCTGCGCGCTGGCAGAGGCCGCCTCTGCTGCAGCTTCCGCATACGCCGTTTGGCGTTCGATCTTCTTCAGCAGGGAGATGGCCTTCACGATGCCGACGTACCCCAGAACGACGAGCACCAGATTGGCGCCCCATGTGATCATCTGCGGCACGGTCCACGGGATTTGCGTGGGGGGCGGAGTGGCGACGGTGACGCGCGGCGTCGGCTGATAGTTGTGCAGCCCTCCTTCGCTACCTATTCCTGGAATCTCACTTGGGTTTGGACTGGACTGGTCCGGGAGGCTTGCGTCGGAAGAGGAAGAAACGACTGGCGGCTTGTGAGTCGCGCTCGGCCGATGGTCGCCGCCTTGGCCGGATGACTGCGTGCTTGCCGCCAAAGGCGTCAGCGAAATAGTGAGCAGCACCGCAATTCTCGCCAGATCTTTCAGGCCCATGGCGTCAATGTATCACACGACACTCACCGGCTCCCATCGCCGCAAGTGGTCTCATGACAAACCTATGAACGTTTCGCGAAGCGCGGAGGTCATGCGAGCCTAACTTGAAACTCTCAGGGCGTAGGTGACGCACTCAGGCAAGCACTGCGGCGTTCTGCCAACAAGGGACCGGGTCTTGCTGAAGCCGCCTGCGGCAGCATCGGCTCTCTCCGGCTACTGCACTACTTCCACGCCCCGCCAGAAGGCCACAAATCCCTTGATCTTGCGTGCAACGGGATTGGGATCGGGATAGTACCAGGCCGCGTCAGGATTGTCCTGGCCGTCGATCACCACGTTCATATAACGTGCCTGCCCTCTGACCGGATCGAGGGAGGTGGTGCTGCTGGGGCGGAAATACTCGCGGTTCAGGCTGGACTCCGGGAAATAGGTGTTTCCCTCTACCGTCTCTGTCGTTTCACTTTCGGCAATCACTTTGCCATTCCAGATTGCTCGTGCCATTGTCGTATCCGTTAGACGATCTCAACTCCCAGCCGGCTCTATGGGTGGCTCCAGCGAGGGCAACGGATACGACAATAGCAGAGAATCGCCGGTATGGCGAGTCCGAATCGATTGCCAAATGCGAGGAGGTACCCTATTGGGCGGCGCTGACCGAATTGATGTGAACGCTCTTCTTGTCCGAATCGGCGGTGGCCATGATGGTTACGTGGTCTCCGTAGAATGCCTTCACAGTGTCCGGATTGTCGATCTTCCAAACTTCCTTCTTGGCCTCGTCAACAAAGACTGGAGACTCGCCCATCTCGCCGATGCATTTCTTCACGCAGGCCGCGCCAGAACCGGCGTGCTTGGCGCCGCACATCGAGTCGGAGATCCAGCCGTTGATCTTGGTGGAATCGGCGGCGCTGGCCGCGATTGCGGTCAGGCCAAAACAAGCTACCAGCAAAGCTACACGCTTCATGAAAACCTCCAAGGGAATGGGGAATTGCCGAACGACTTAATCATCCTCCATCCTGCCACAAATGGGCAAGTGGACGAGAATTAAGGTTTTGACGAAATCGAATCCTGCCCGTTAGCCTGTTCGCGCCCCGAAAGCAGGCCGCGCCGAGCCTCGACAGACTTCAAGACCGCCTCGTAACGCTGGGCCGCAGCTGAGAAACGGTTCACAAGTTCAGTGGTCTTGATCAGAAACGTTGGCATCTTCTCCCGGATTGCCTGCAAAATCGGCGCGAATTTAGCCAGCAGGAAGAAACCCTCGCCATTGCAATCTACAAAGAGTTCTGCCGAGACGGCGCCATGCAGGACCATCGCGGCCGCCATCTCCCAGTAGGTGAGCACTTGGCGCAGCCATGCATTGTGCGGGTCGGCGGGGTTGAGCGCTACGCTAAAAAACTCCTCGGCAGTGGTCGGCCAGAACTCCCCCGTCATCCAAGCGCGGGCCTGGCGCATTACCGCTTCGGTACGCAGTTGATAGAGTCCGAGAATGATCTCGGCATCGGCTGGTGTTGCGAGCATTCGCTCCATGAAAGTCTCTCCGCTGACTCATACTAACTGATTCAGCCGGAGCACGCTGCGGACCGGTTCCTGGAATTGGCGCCATCAAGTAGCACAACTGCCGACGGAACGATCGCCAATCGCCCCTCACGCACTTCCAATGCACACCCAAATGCCCCTCGGCTAAGAGCTAGGCAGATGTATCGACCAGGCTCCCCGAACTCTGCCCGTTTTGCACCAGATAGCTTGCCAAGTCCTGCAATGCGCCCTGGACACTTCCCGAATTCAGCGAGGTCTCCATTTTAGAGATCAGGGTATCAAGCGGATTGGTGGTCTTGGAACTGGAAGAGGACGAGGCGTCCGCACTCTGCAGATCTTTCTGAACCTTGGCAATGTCCGTCTTTGCCGCAGAGCTGTCTCCTGAAGACAGGTCTTTCAGGAGCGAGGTCATGTCTTTGGCAAGACTACTGGAGCCATTCGAGGATTCCTGGGCTGCCAGGTCTGACTTGAGCTTGGCGAGGTCGGACTTTGCTCCGGAAATATCTCCAGAAGTCAAAGCCTTGAGCAGTGTGACCATATCCTGCGTGAGGACATCGGCCGAACTGCTGGCGCTGCTGCTGCTAGCAACAGTGGACGAAGTGCTAGCAGAGCTCGTGACGCTGGTTGTCCCGGTCTTACTTGTGCTCGTGGCCAAGCTTTCGAGCACCTGCTGTAAGAGTGAATTAGTGGAGACGGCAGATATCGACAAGGCAAACCTCCCTTCAGGATCTTAAACAGTCAGTTTGCACCCCATCGGCAGAAGTGCAGAAGAATTTCAATCGATTCTCAATTTGATTTTGTGCAGACCAAAACAGAGCCATAGAAAGCGTACCCTCATTGAGAGTCTTCAAAGTGGGCGCTCCTTGAGGGAGTAGCGGCACGGCGAAGCTGCTTTGCACTCTCCTATGCCGGCTGCAACTCCTTTTTGCCGCCCCTCTTTGCGGAGCCCTTCTCAACCACCGGCCCATGCGTCTCGGCTGTCGGCGGAGGTGGCGCGTCTCCGATCCGCTTCGAATAACCGCACACTACGGCGCCTTCCACCTGTGCGGCTGCCTTTGCAGCTTTCTTGGCTGCACTCTTCTTCGGCGCAACGTCCTCTTCAGCAGACTTCTTCTTGTTCGGGCATTCGAGATAGATCCCCGAGCGCAGGGTCTTCTCCACCAAGTAAGGGCTCCCGCACTCCGGGCACTTCTCCGCAACCGGTTTCAGATTCGATGTGAAATCGCACTTCGGATAATTCGTGCAGCCCCAGAAGATATTCCCTCTGCGCGCCTTGCGTTCGGCCAGGTCGCCCACACCGCACTTGGGGCACTTCATCCCTTCAATCAAGTTCTGCTTTACATACTTACACTTGGGATAGCCGGAGCAGGAGACAAACTCTCCATAACTGCCCTGGCGCAGCACCAGGGGCTTGCCGCACTGAGGGCAGTCTTCGCCGGTGGGCTTGGGCACGGCCTGCTTCTGCTGCTGCTTACTGCTCAGCTTGCGGAAGGTCTTGCACGGCGGATCCTCGTTGAATCCGGGGCAGGACATAAACATTCCGAACGGCCCGCGCCGCAGCACCATCACCCGACCGCAGTTATCGCAATACTCCTCGGCCTCGGTAGCCTCCTGCCCTTCCGGCGTATTCATATCCGGCTTGGCTGCCGTGTTTTCCTTTGTAAAGGTACAGCTCGACTTATCCTTCTTGTTATAAGCCGAACACGCATAAAAGCTGCCGAACTTACCCCACTTCAATAACAGCGGCGAGCCGCAAAGGTCGCACTTCTCCGTCGTCTTCTTCTCCATGCGCTTGATGTCGCGCATGTTCTTACCGGCATCCTTCAGCTCATCTTCAAAGTAGCCATAGAAACCGTTGAGAAGGGTCGTCCACTTCTCAGTTCCCTCTTCGATCTCATCCAGCTCTTCTTCGAGTTTGGCCGTGTAAGCCACGTCGAAGATATAGGGAAAGCTCTCTACGAGTAAGTCGCAGACCACCATTCCTATCTCGGTTGGATAGAATCTCCCGCTGATTTTCGTAACATACTCGCGGTCCTGAATCGTGTTGATGATCGACGCATAGGTCGACGGACGCCCGATGCCCCGCTCTTCCAACACCTTCACGAGCGAAGCTTCGTTGTAGCGCGGAGGCGGCTGCGTGAAGTGCTGTTCCTGCTCCAGTTTCTCGCACTCCAGCTTCTTCACGCCGTCAAGGCTGGGCAGCTTGTTCGACGCCTCATCGTAGTCGTCCTTCTTCTCCTCCGGATCCTCGTAGACCTTCAGGAATCCGTCGAATCGAACCACCGATCCGCCGGCGCGAAAATCGTAGCTTTTGCCTGTCTTCGCGCTCACAGCGGCGATTCTTGCCGTAGTCACGTCAAAGATCGCAGGCATCATCTGCGATGCCACAAATCGCTGCCAGATCAGCCGGTAGAGCTTCAATTGCTCTTCCGTCAGATAGCGCGCGATCGATTCAGGGGTCCGCGAAGCATCTGTAGGCCGGATCGCCTCGTGCGCGTCCTGTGCGGCTTTTTTCCCCTTGTAAATATTCGGCGATTCGGGCAGATATTGCTTGCCTAACTGGCTGCCGATCCAGTCGCGCGCCCCCTCAATCGCCTCAGGCGCAATTCGCGGTGAATCTGTTCGCATGTACGTGATGAGGCCGGTCGTGCCCTCGGCGCCAATATCGATGCCCTCATAGAGCCTCTGCGCAACGCCCATCGTCCGCCGCACATTGAAACCCAGTTTGCTGGCTGCATCGCGCTGCAACTGACTGGTGATGAAAGGCGCCGACGGCCTCCTCTGCTGCTCCCTCGACTGCACCGAGACCAGCGACCACTGCGCCTTATCCAGCGCAGCAATCACTTCTTTCATTGAAGACTCATCGGCCAGCGCATTGGCGATGTACTGATCCTTGCCGTCCTTGTCCTGCCCGTTCGCTACACGCGCCGGCTCGCCGTCGATCCCGATAAATCGCGCCTTGAAGCTCTTGTCGCCCTGTTTTTCTGGATGCAGCATCGCGTCCAGCGTCCAATTCTCCACCGGTACAAACGCGCCGATCTCCCGCTCCCGCTCGACGATCAGCCGCACCGCCACCGTCTGCACGCGGCCCGCCGAGAGTCCCCGCCGCACCTTATCCCATAGCAGCGGCGAGATCTGGTAACCCACAAGTCGATCGAGAATACGCCTCGTCTGTTGAGAGTCCACAAGATTCTGATCGAGATCCCGCGCGTGCTTGAAGGCCTCCTGCACGGCCTTCTTGGTGATCTCATTGAAGGTCACACGGTGAATCTTCTTCTTTTCCTTGGCCGACGTCCCCAGTTGCAACGCAAGGTGATACGCAATCGCCTCGCCCTCGCGGTCCGGGTCAGGCGCCAGATAGATTTCGTCTGCCTTGGCCGCGGCGCGCTTCAGTTGCGCGACAACCTTCTCCTTGCCCGGAGAAACGATCAGCGTCGGCTCGAAGGTGCGATTCTCAAGTTCAACGCCAATATCGTTCTTCGGCAGGTCCATGATGTGGCCCACCGACGCCAGAACCTCGAAGCCCTTGCCTAGATACTTCTCGATCGTCTTGGCCTTGGCGGGCGACTCAACGATCACCAGTGATTTGCTCATTGCCATCCTTGTTTCCAATTCGGGTATCTATCCCACTCTATCCTGTCTGGTCCGTTGGACTCGCCAGAGTGGTCTTCTGTTTCATTCACAGGCCGCCGGATCTCAACCCGCGCTTGCCTTCCGTATTCCCGTCCGGGAGAATTCAACCGCAAAAGTTGCACGCTACCACGGAACACCCTCCCGTTTCCAGTCGCAACTCTGTTTTTCTGCGAATTTGAACCTGTCCGGTTCATCAGGCTCATCTGAATCGTGCATCGACAAGACGCTCATTTTGAAAGGAATCTCCTGCGCGACAACGGTCTCACAAAAGCGCGACCACTCCCGCTGAAATGAATGCAGGATTCGCACCGAAGATTCCTGTCAACCTCCTCGGGGCGTCTTCCCGGCTTCCAGCAAAAATCCCGGATCTCGATGTCGAGACCCGGGATTCGAACGAAAATGAGAGCGTCAGCGAAAGACTTCGGTCTTCTCTCAGTTGCTCAAGGCGATCTGGCGCTTGATGCCCACCAACGCCAGCAGGCCGGTCACCACAAAAACGAAAGAGCCTGGTTCCGGAGTCTCGCCAACCTCAGTTCCCGTTGGGTTTACCGGATCCATGTAACCAACGGTGTGGTTGTCGGACTCGAATCCCGCGGTGGTCGTCTCGGTGAAGACAACGTTATTGAAATAGCCGTCCATGTCGTAGAAGTTCAGGAATGCAAACTGCTCGCCCGCGTCCTGCGTCCGGTTATTCGGATTGCCGCAAAATGGGTTGCTGCCCGTACACTCGCCAACCAGGCTTGAAAACAGCGCCGGCGTGAAGGTGTACAAGAGGGTGCTGTCGTCGTAGAACTGCAGCTGGTTTCCGTTGTCGAGCGCCGAAAACCAAAGCCCAAAGTAGTTGACACCGGGCACGCCGGAAGAGGCGCCGGACGCGGTTAGCGTCAATGTATAGTTATTATCGCTCACCGTCGCAAAGTAGCCGGTCCCTCCGGCGCCGCCATATTGGTTGGCCGAGCTAATGGTGAGAGCTCCGGAATAGACTCCCGTGATGCTCCCGCTCGGTGCGCCGCTATACGCGATTCTTGAGAAGTTCGCGTTCGTCGGCACAGATGATGTCGGAAATGTCTCCTCGCCAATCCAGCAGGTCGAAGCCCCTTTGCATAGTGTCGTGGTGTCGGGCTCCTGGGTCCCAGCCGGAGCGTACGTAACTTCAAATGAGTCGCCATACAACATTGAGGCTGTGCCCGCACTGATGAACGCCGCCAAGGCAAACTTCGCCCAATACTTCGATCCTGACATTTGCATGGAAAGGACTCCTCTACCCTGTAGTTCGCAATGACTAATTGGGACTGTGGATGTGCTACTAGGATAGACCAATCTTCGCCTTACAGCAGCGTCAGGCCGAGTTTATTTGGTAACCTCCTCAATAGCTCCAACGCGGTACTTCAAGATCAACTTTCCGTAACTTCAGAGTTAAAGAACTCGACCTGCTACTCACATTGTCCGCACGTAATTTTTCCCCGGCAACTGCCGTATCCGCCCCGTAATCTCGAGTTCGAACAGCGCCATAAACACCTCCGAAGAGGTCAGTTGCGTCTCAAGCACTTCGAGAATCTCGTCGATCTGCAGGGCAGCATCGGTGCGCAGAACCTCCAGCACCATCGCCTCGTCGGGCCGCAGCACCGGATCAGGCAATAAAGATGCGGTGGCTCCGGATTTGGATTCAATGGGCGCTTCGGCCTCCAGTTCCAGCCGCACCTGCGAAGGCAGATCCTCCCACACATCCTCCCAGGTCGCCACCAGTTTCGCCCCCTGCTTAATTAGCGTGTTGGGAGTCCACGAGCCTTTGCTCGTCACGTTCCCCGGCACTGCGAACAAATCGCGGTTTTGCTCGGCCGCGCAGCGAGCGGTCACGCGTGTCCCCGAGTTCTCAGCCGCCTCAACCACCAGCACCGCGACGCTCAGGCCGCTCAAGATTCTGTTGCGGCGGGGAAAGTTCTGCGGTGCCGGAAAAGTCCCCATCGGCAGTTCGCTCACGATCGCCCCGCCCGTGGCCAGAATCTCTTCGGCCAGCCTCTTATTTTCCTTTGGGTAAACCACATCGATGCCCGTACCCCAAACAGCCACGGTGGGCATGCGAGCAGCCAGAGCTCCCTTGTGCGCGCAACTGTCGATTCCCCGCGCCATTCCAGAAACAATGAGCAGCCGCCGCACAGCCAGATCCCGCGCCAGCATCTCCGCCATCCCCGATCCGTACGGGGATGGATGCCGCGTGCCCACAACCGCAATCCCGGGCCTGCTTAGCAGCTTCGTCTCGCCGCGCACCCACAGAACCGGCGGTGGGTCGTAGATCTCCTTGAGCCGTTCCGGATAATCCTGGCAGCCGTAGGTCAAGACAGCCGTACCTTGCGCCGCCGCGCGCCCCCACTCCGCCTCGGCTGCCTGGCGCGCCTTGCCATCGAAGATGAACTGCGCCGCCTGGGCAGGAAACCGCAGCCCCTCAAGCTCAGTCAGCGTCAGCGAAAAGATTCGGCTCGCTCCATCTAGCATCTTCGCGGCATCGAGTATTCGCTTCGGTCCCAAGCCAGGTGACAATGCCAGCGCAAGCCAGGCCAACCGCTCCTCGTCCATTTGAGGCGTCGCTGTTGCCGGTGCTTCTTTGGGCAGTGTGCTCATCGATCGATAGTCCCTAAACTGTACACTCCGGATTTCCACGCAGGAAACCGGAATCTTGTTCATTGGTAATTTCGCCAAAGGTAACCTGCCTAAAGAAAGAAGTCAAGGCGAAGGTGTTGGCTCAGTGGATGCTCGCACGGAATCCCGCACCTTGACGAAGTAGTCTAATTGGAAGTGAATTCCCTGCCCCAAGCTCGTCTGCGCGTTGCCGCCATTGGTTTCCTCAATCCTGCGCCCTTGATGTGGGACTTCGAGCACCCGCCTCTAAATACCCCGCTGAGCCTTCGCTACCAGATCGACCGCATGAGCCCCGCGCAGTGCGCCGATCGCCTTGCTTCCGGCGCGGCAGACATTGGACTCGTCCCCATCGCCTCTCTGGCGTCCAATCCCGCTCTGCGCGTCCTGCCTGGCTGTACGATCGCATCGAAGGGCCGTGTGCGTTCCCTGCTGCTGGTCAGGAGAGCCAGCCAGCCGCTCCAGACCCTGCGTTCCGTGGCCGCCGACACCGCCAGCCGCACCACTTTGGCCCACGCCCGCATCCTCTTTCGTCACTGGAACAATCCGGGCGTTCCCTTTGTGCCGCTGGCCGCCGACCTCGACGCCATGCTCGCGAAGGCTGATGCCGCCATTCTCATCGGCGACCCTGCCCTGCTGGCTTTGGAAGAGCGCGCCAGCCGCTGCGAACGCACTGGCGAACTTCTCGTCTATCACGATCTCGCTCACGAGTGGCGCACCCTCACCGGCCTGCCCTTCGTCTCTGCCGTCTGGGGCACCACGGCGTGGAGCAGCCCTCTTGTTGAGAGCATCGCGGAAGATCTTATTCAATCCCGCATTCACGGCCTCGTGAACATCGACACCCTCGTCTCCGAGTGGTCCCGCCGCATCCCCATCTCCGAAACAACCATCCGTGCCTACCTGACCACCAACATCCATTACGTCCTCGACGAAGAGTGCATCGAGGCCATGAGAATCTTCTTCCGCATGGCCGCTGTAGCAGGCGTTCTGCCGGAATCGAGCTTTTCCATCGTTGGGTTGCATTGAGTCATGAGTGCGAAACGCAACCTTCCCACATTGGTGATAGACTCCTGTTCGCAGGGTGGGTTAGGTGCTGCTGAGGTCTCCACTATCTTCGTGAGTCTTTACTATCTTCTTCTTCAAAAAGGAGATTCCCGGTAGTCATGCAATGAGATTTCGTATAATATGCGTACTTTGGTCTCCGATTGCCGGGAACCACAGAGGAAGAGAGAAACCATGAATGCAAGATCCGTTTTCTCCTGTCTCATGTTTCTTCCGTTGTTATGCGCAGTCGCTGTTGCGGCTCAGGCGCAGGGTGCCAAGCATCCGGCCGGCACGCGGCAGCCGCCTGCCGACGCAGCCTCCCGCAACCAGCTCGCAGCCGAACTGGCGGAGTTCCAAGGCAACCCCGATGATGCAACCCTGCGCAGCAAGATTATCGAGTTGGCCAAGAGCTTGAATCCTGCTCCTGAGATTCCCCAGCTTGCGCAAGACGATTACGCCAAGGCCGTCGCGCAGATGGCTTCTGCTTCGTCCGCGGACGATTTCGAAACAGTTGCTCAGCTCTTCGAGCAGGTCGCCGTGCAGGCTCCGTGGTATGCCGATGCCTATTTCAACGCTGCCTCAGCCTACGCCAGGGCCAATAAGTTCGACAGCGCTCGGCGTAATCTGGGTCTTTTCACGACTGCCATGCGCCCCGGTGTCGACACTCGGAATGCGGAGCAGTTGCGCCGCGAAGTTGACCGCAAGCAAGCCGTACAGTTTCAGCAGATGTTGCAACAATTCATCGCCAATCCCACCGATGCCGCCCGGCTCCATGTCATCCAACTCGCCCAGGGCCTGGGAACTCTGCCTGAGATCCCCGAAGAGGCCCGGGGCCATTACGTAATGGCCGTGGTCTATGGGAACTCGGCGACCGACAGCGGCGACTACGAGCGAGCAATCACCGAGTACAAAGCGGCCCTGCTGGCTGCGCCCTGGTGGGGAGATGCGTACAAGAAACTGGCCACCGCCCAGACGCTCGCGAGCCACTATGACGACGCCATCAGCAGCCTGATCTTCTACCAGGCCGTCGATCCCGGCGCCTCTCGCGACACACAGGACGAGATCTATAGGCTCAAAGCGCTTGGGCAAAGGTCGGCCGAGGAGCAGGCAAAGAAGCAGGCCGATGAGCAGAAACATAAGCTCGCGCAGGAGCAGCAGCAGAAAGAGCGGGCTTCTGCCGATTCAATGCAATATACCGTCGAAGGAAAGTGGTATCCAGTCTCCGCTCCGGGCGGATACTTCGTCGGCGGCGAGTCGAATCCAGGATGTGACTACACCGTCAGACAAGACAAAAAGGGGTGGGAGATCAGAAGCACTTGCTCCCCGGCTACACGGTCCATCGACAGTATTGAGGTGCAGCCCCGGCAACTCAGCTTCAGATTGGTCGGACGAGACCGGGAGTTTCAATACTCGCAGATCACTGTCGCGTTATCGCTATCCACGGATGGACAGACATTGGAGGGCACGGCAGTCACTTACGATAAGTCCTTTTTTGCCTTCGGCGACCACCCGGTTCGCTGGGCGCGCAGAAAGTAACGGAAAAGGAAGCCTGAATCTTCCGGAACTCCGCGCTAATCTCATCGGTAACTGGAGGTTGAGATGAAAATCGGAGTTTTAGGTTCGGGCGATGTAGCCAGAACATTGGCGGGCGGCTTCCTCAAGCATGGCCACGAGGTGATGGTCGGTTCGAGAACACCCGGAAAGCTCGCCGAATGGAAATCGCAGAACCCCGGCGCGTTCACGGGCACATTCGACGCTGCGGCCGCCTTCGGCGAGCTTCTCGTTCTCGCCGTCAAAGGCGGCGCGGCTGCCGACGTTCTTCGGCTTGCCGGCGCAGTAAACCTCTACGATAAGACCGTCATCGACACGACCAATCCGATCAAAGATGAGCCGCCTGTGAATGGGGTTCTCCCCTTCTTTACCAATCTCAATGAATCGCTTATGGAACAGTTGCAACATAAGTTCGAGGGTGCGCGCTTTGTCAAGGCTTTTAACTCCGTGGGCGCCGCTCTAATGGTTAATCCCCAATTCAAAGACGGCAAGCCGACCATGTTCATCTGCGGAAATAATGAAGCGGCAAAAAAGACCGTAAGCGGGATTCTCGATCAGTTTGGCTGGGAGACCGCCGACATGGGCAAGGAGGAGGCAGCGCGCGCCATCGAACCCTTGTGCATGTTATGGTGCATTCCCGGCTTCAATCGCAACCAATGGACTCACGCCTTCAAATTGCTGACACATTGATTGAGCAACGAGATGCCAGCCTCACAACCCCAACGCTCCCACTGCCTCCCGCCAGCTAACTCGTCAACTCGCAAAGAGGCCGGTCCGCAAATCGAACCGGCCTGCTAACTCGCGAACTCGAAGCCGAAGCTGCCAACTTAAGGGGAAAGATACGGGCAACTGTTCACTAATTCACTGATTCACTTTTTCACTCTTTCACTGTCTCTCAGATCTCCCACCGCAGCAGCACAGCGCCCACGGTGAATCCCGCGCCTACCCCGGCCATCAGCACCAGGTCGCCCTTCTTCAGCTTCCCTTCCTCGATCGCCGTCTCCATGGCCAAAGGAATCGTTCCCGCCGAGGTATTGCCATACTTCTCGATATTGATGATTACGCGATTCCGGTCCATGCCCAGCCGGTCAGCGGTGGCCGTAATGATCCGCAGATTGGCCTGGTGAGGAATGAAGCAGCCCAGATCCGCGCCGGTTACGCCGTTGCGCGTCAGCACCTTGGTCGTCGCCTCGAGCATCTTGCGCACGGCAAACTTGTAGACCGCCTGGCCGTCCTGGTAGATGTAGTGCATCTTCTTGTCCACCGTCTCGTGGCTCGCGGGATTCAAACTGCCGCCGCCCTTCAGGTTCAGCACCGTCGCCCCCGACCCGTCGATCTCGTGCGCATAGTCGATGAAGCCGATCTCCCCCTCTTCGCAAGGCTCCAACAGCACTGCCCCGCCGCCGTCGCCAAACAATACGCAGGTCGTCCGGTCGGTGTAGTCGGTCATGCGCGTGTTGGCGTCCGCGCCGCAGACCAGGACCTTTTTGTGAGCTCCACTCTCGATCATCTTCACGCCCGCCTGCAGCGCAAAGACAAAGCCCGAGCAGCCAGCCGAAACGTCAAAGCCCCACGCCCCCTTGGCTCCGATCTTGTCCTGCACCAGGCAGGCCGTCGCCGGAAACATCATGTCCGGCGTCACCGTGCCCACGATAATCACTTCCACCTCGGTAGCCGGAATGCCCCGCGCCGCCAGGCATTTCTTGGCCGCCTCGGTGCAGATATCGCTCACGCCCAGCCCTTTGGCCAGCACATGCCGCTCGCGAATGCCAGTGCGCTCCAGAATCCACTGGTCATTGGTGTCCACCATCTTTTCGAGGTCTTGATTGGTCAGAACTTGCGGGGGGACGTAGGTTCCGAGCGCCGTGATCTTTGCGCGGCAGCCCACGATCGGGCGAACACTGAGGGTCAATGCATTTCTCCTTGCGGCTTAAACTACGCGGGAACCAGTCGTCCCCCGAAAAACGATAATCAAGACGAAGCTGGGTGCCCCATCCATCTCGCGCTCTTCGCGAGATGGGTGGGAAACGCTAACAGCCGGTGCGCCCCACGTCAATCAGCGCCGCGGCGCAAAAAAGCGCCGGGTGGCCTACTGCGCCCGTACTAGCCCGTTACCGTTGCTTCCTTCCGGACCTGGCGGGGTTGGCGGGATTACGTCGCGTAGGACCCGGCACTTGCTGATTTTACCACCCAAAGGCCGACCCGTTCTCGACGCAAACCCACGCCGCTCATGAACACAAAAGCGCCTCTCCATTCACCCCGGTCTCTCGCCAGCCAGCGCCACAAACTCCGGCAACCCGGCCTTGAACCTCTCCAGCACTGACGATCTCGATTGACCAATGGCCTTCGCCTGCTGATCCAGCACATTCACTATTTCATCCGGATTGCGACGAAAGAGCTCAACCAGAAACTCATCTGGCGAGTAAATAGCAATTCCAAGCGGCTCCAAAGCATGCCCGGGAAAATGGCGGAGATTGAAGGTTACAATCGCCCGGGCGTTTGCCTGCATCGCAGCCGCCACCACATGCCTGTCACCAAGGTCTGGAATCTCCGGGACGCCTTCCAGTCGGCTTGGCAAGACCCGCACACGGGCATCGGGGAAGTATGTCTGCATGAATTGCATTCGGCGCTCAATCTGGCTTGCTGAGCGCCCGAATTTCTTGAGCGTCCGGCGTACTTCCACCAAGGTTTCGGCGCTCCACTGTGGACGAAAAAGCGCATATTCCTCGGCGCACCGCAGCAACGTGTCGCACAGCGGCATCGGCGCCAGCACACACGCATCCAGCGCCACCGAGTCACCGCGATTCAGATTTCGGACCATTCACTGGTATTGCATCATACGTCCCATCAGCCATCTCTGCACGTGCAAGATCGTCTAATACCTTGCGCCGGGCATCCCGCCTGATTTTGTACGCAAGCAAGTCCCTCGCATACACACGCCGGTGCGTTCCCACTTTATGGAAAGGAATCTGCCACTGCTCCAATAACTTCACCATGAACTGCCGTGAGACGTTCAGAATCCGCGCGGCTTTCATCGTCGTGAACTCTGCGTCGTCTTTCAGAATCACTACCGGGCGATCCGCTTCCAGTTCCTCCTGCACATACTTGAGAAACGCATCTAGATCGGTCGGAAGAAGTTGAGTTCTCCCGGCCAGACCGACATCAAGCAGCTTTGCATGATAGGGCAGAATCGCGTTGTAGCGATCCTCCGGCCGATCTGGCTTGGAATTCGGAATCCCGGTCTTCACCTTGGGAACAAGCATAATGTGCCTCCTAAACGCTACAAACGCTACAAACACTATATCTCATTTTTCATCGCTCCATCGGAGAGATCCTCGCTGAGTTGCAGAGAATTATGCCATGTTTGGCTACACTCGACTCGTACACTTCATCCAGGCACCCGCTAGAGACGCCTTTGCTTCAGAAAGGACGAGCAAAGATCATTGGAACAGCCGCAGTTGCACCGCTAACCGCCTTTAGAATCAAGATTCTGCAAATAACTGCTTTGTTTGCACGATTTTGCGGAGATACACGCCCTGCATCCCTTTGAAAACAAGGAATTTCCCTACAGAATACGGGTGGGGGTATCCGCCCCGGCGCCGCAAGCGCGCCCCCGGTACAATGGACTGGTGAGCAAACTTCCCTCCCCCGCGCCCCCCACCGTGGGCTTTATCTCTCTCGGCTGCCCCAAAAACCTCGTCGACTCCGAGGTGATGATGGGCCTGCTCGACCGCGCCGGCGCGCGGCTCACCGCCCCCACCGAAGAGGCCGAGGTCCTCGTCGTCAACACCTGCAGCTTCATCGACACCGCCAAGCAGGAGTCGATCGACACCATCCTCGAGATGGCCCGCCACAAAACCTCCGGTCGGGCGAAAAAACTCATCGTCGCCGGCTGCCTCGTCGAGCGCTACCGCGACGAGATCCGCAAAAACATCCCCGAAGTAGACGCGGTAGTGGGCACCGGCGAGCTCGAAGCGATCCTCGAAGCTGCCGGCCTAGCCGCCCCGTCCGCGACCGTCTCGCCCTTCAACATCCTCACCGGCAGCGGCTCGGCAGAGGTTCGTCCCGGCGTCGAAGCTCGCGCTGCAACCCACATGCAGTCCTCGAAAGTTTCGGGTCACGTCTTGTATCAGGGCACGACTTCAGTCGTGCCGCAGAATCCGCACAAAGAAACCGGGGCTTTAGCCCCTGCGCCAACCTCCCGCCCCGAAGGCGACCTCCGTGAACAACAAGGCCGCTTCCGCCGCGATGACTGGCAAGGCGCAACCCACCTTCTGCCCACCTACCTCTACGACGAAAACACCCCCCGCTTCCTGACCACGCCAAAATCCTCGGCCTACATCAAAATCGCCGAGGGCTGCGACCATCCCTGCTCCTTCTGCGTCATCCCCAACCTGCGCGGCAAATTCCGCTCACGCCGCTTTGAATCCGTAGTCGCCGAGGCGCGCCAACTCGTCGCCCGCGGCGTCCGCGAAATTACCTTGATCGGCCAAGACACGACCTGCTACGGCGAAGACCTCGGCCTCAAAGACGGCCTCGCCACTCTCCTCGATGCACTCGCCGAGATCCCCAACCTGCGCTGGCTCCGCTCCCTCTACGCCTACCCCAACCGCATCACCGGCAAGCTGCTTGAAACCATCGCCAAGCACGACAACATCTGCAAATATCTCGACCTGCCGCTACAGCACGCGTCACCGGATGTCTTGAAGCGCATGAAGCGAGGCGCCGGTGCCGACATCTTCCTCAGAACTCTAGAAAAGGTCCGCGCCACAGTCCCCGGCATCGCACTCCGCACCAGCTTCATCGTCGGCTTCCCAGGAGAAACCGCCCAGGACAGTGCCATCCTCGAAGACTTCATCAAAGAAGCGCGCTTCGATTGGCTAGGTGTCTTCAACTACTCCGATGAAGAAGGCTCCGGGGCCTTCTCGCTCGACGCCAAGCTCCAAAAGCGAACCATCGAGGCCCGCAAGCGCCGCCTGATGAAGCTCCAGCAATCCATCAGCAAGCGCGCCAAGCAGCAATGGGTAGGCCGCGAACTGACCCTGCTGGCCGAAGGCCCGAGTGACGAAACGCCGCTCCTCTGGGAAGCCCGCACCGAGTTCCACGCTCCCGAGATCGACGGCAAAGTCTACATCAACGACTTCGGCAATCTCGAAAATCTGGAACCCGGCCGTTTCTACCGCGCCCAAATCACCGAAGCCCACGACTACGACGTTGTCGCGCGCATCCTCACCGGCCCCCTATAGACGCACTCAAGCTGTAAAATCGAATCGTCCCATGGCTCCCAAGAAAAAATCCGCCAAGCTTCTCCGCTGCCCCACCTGTGGCATGTTGGTCCGCTTCAACGACGAGGACTTCCCCTTCTGCTCCGACCGCTGCCGCAAGATCGACCTCGGCAAGTGGGCCATGGGCGTCTATAAGATCAGCTCTCCCATCCTCGACCCTGAGGTCCTGGAAGACCTTGGAGAGTTCGGCGGCGGACGCAATCGGGAGAACGATGACAACTAACGCCCCGAGCCAGAGAAAGACCCTCTGGGCCTGGGCCATCGCCACCTTCTTCGGCGCAGGCTTAGGCAAGCCCGGTCCCGGCACCTGGGGCTCAGTCACCGCAGTCTTCATCTGGGCCGCATTCGCCTGGGGCCTTCATCCCGCCCCGCAGAAACTGCTAATTGCCCTCCTCGCGGGCATTGCCCTGACACTCCTCCTCGGCATTCCAGCCGCCACCATCGTCGCCCGCGAATCCGGACGCCACGACCCGCAATTTGTCGTCGTCGACGAAGTCGCCGGCCAGTGGATCGCCCTCCTGGGCAGCCACGCCAACTGGCATCACGCCCTCATCGCCCTCGTCCTTTTCCGCCTCTTCGACATCACCAAGCCCTTCCCAGTCCGCCAGCTTGAAAAGCTGCCCGAAGGCTGGGGCATTGTCCTCGATGATGTGGGCGCGGGGTTGTATGCTTTGGGTGTAGCATCGCTCTTGCATCTGTGGTTTTAGGACAAGCTATGCCCAGCACTGCCATACAATCCGCCCCCCTTGACCTGACCGCGCCGCGCATCGACGACGTCCTCCCCGCCGCCGCACTGCCCGGGGGCGAAGTCGAGCTGACCGGCGCAAATCTCGGCCCCTTTGCCTCCAGCCTGCCAACGGTTCTCGTCGACGGCTTCCCGGCCCACGTGCTCATGAGCCGCCCCACGCGCCTCGCGGTCCGCGTTCCCGAACCGGCCGCCACCGGGATGGTCGAGGTCCGCAACCCCGCCGGCTCCAGCAACGGCGCGCCTTTGCGCGTGGCCCGCGAACTCTCCGACGGCCTGCACCCGGTCACCAGCCCAGCCGTGAGCCGTTCGGGCATGATCTACGCCACCATCTCCGGCCAGCGCGGCAAGCAGACCCCCGTCTCCATCGTCCGCATCAGCCCCGACGGCCGCGGAACCCCCTTCGTCTCCGGCATCCTCAACGCCACCGGCCTGGCATTCAACCCCGACGGAGATCTCTTCGTCACCTCGCGCGCCGAGGGTAATGTCTACCGCATCGACGAGGTCGGCGAATCCACCCTCTACGCCGAGGGCATGGGCGTGGCCACTGGCGCGGCCTTCGATGCCGAGGGCAATCTCTTTGTCGGCGACCGCAGCGGCACCATCTTCAAAATCAATCCCGACCGCCAGATCTTCGTCCACGCCACCATCGAGCCAAGCCCCGCCGCCTATCACCTCGCCGTCAATGCTGCCGGAACCCTCTTCGTCACCGGCCCCACTCTCTCCTCCAACGACGCCATCTGGGCCATCGAGCCTAACGGAGAGACCCGCGCCTGGTATCGCGGCCTGGGCCGCCCGCAAGGCCTCGCTCTCGACCGCGAAGGCAACGTCTACCTCGCCGCCTGCCTCCACGGCCAGCGTGGACTGGTCCGCGTCACACCGCAAGGCGAAGCCACCCTCGCTCTCTCTGGCGTGAACATCGTCGGCGTGGCCTTCTCTCCTCTCGGCACCGTCATCGTCGCCACCAACGAAGCCGTCTACGAGGTGGACCTGGGTGTCGAAGGACTGACTCTCTTTTAGATTCTGTCAACCGATCTCTGATCTCTGCTCTCTGATCTCTGCCTTATGAAATCCGAAATCATCGCCATCGGCTCCGAGATGCTAACCCCCTTCCGTCAGGACACCAACTCCCTCTATCTCACTGAAAAACTCAACTCCATCGGCGTCACCGTCGTCTTCAAGACCATCGTCGGCGACCGCCGCAGAGATCTCGTCGGAGCCATCCGCGCCGCACTCGGCCGCACCGACATCGTCGTCCTCATGGGCGGCCTCGGCCCCACCGAAGATGACCTCACCCGCGAAGCGGTCGCCGATGCTCTCTCCATCTCGCTGCGCCGCGACCCCGATCAAGTCGTCGCACTAGCCGCCCGCGCCGCCACCTGGCGCATTCCCATGCCCACCAACAATCTCAAGCAGGCCGACGTGCTCGACGGCGCGACCGTGATGCCCAACCCCAACGGCAGCGCACCCGGCCAGTGGATTGACACTGTTTACTCCGGCTACCGCAAGCTCATCATGCTCATCCCCGGCCCGCCCAACGAGTGCCGCCCGCTCTTCGACGCCGAATGCATTCCTCGCCTGCGCCAGATTCTCCCAACGCGCCACATCGCCAAGCGCACTCTGCGCGCCGCCATGATCCCGGAGTCGCAGGCCGACAAGCTCCTCGCTCCCATCTACACCACGTACAAGGACGTCGAAACCACCATCCTCGCCCACGCCGGCGACATCCAGCTCACTCTGCTCTGCGCCAAGTCCAACGCCGATGCAGCCCAGCAGAGAGTCGACGAGCTCGCCCAGCGCCTCGAAGAAGTCATCGAAGACTGGCTCTACTCCTCCGGCCAGGAATCCGCCGACTCTCTCGAACAAATTGTTCTCTACTATCTCGGCCTTCGCCAGTCCACTCTAGCCATTGCCGAGAGCTGCACCGGAGGCATGATCTCCCAGCGCATCACCAGCGTCCCCGGCAGCTCGCGCGCCTTCCTCGGCGGCGCCATCGTCTACTCTGATGAACTGAAGACCCACTTCGCCGGCGTTCCCTCCGAACTCCTCGCCCAGCACGGAGCCGTCTCAAAAGAAGTAGCCGAAGCCCTCGCCCAAGGCATCCGCCACAACACCGGCGCAACTCTGGGATTAGGAGTCACCGGCATCGCCGGCCCCACCGGCGTCACAGAGACCAAACCCGTCGGCCTGGTCTGCATAGCCTTGAGCGACGAAAATAAAACCGAGTCAATCGAGAGAACCTTCCCAGGCGACCGCGAACGAGTAAGACAATGGGCCACCCAGCAAT
Source organism: uncultured Occallatibacter sp. (assembly GCA_964525655.1). GTDB lineage: Bacteria > Acidobacteriota > Terriglobia > Terriglobales > Acidobacteriaceae > Telmatobacter. Next base: position 4,094 of record CAZGHZ010000003.1, on the reverse strand, counting down.
CCCTCGACCTGATCCGCCGATGGCTGCGGTAGGGGTTCCTCCCGACCTCGCCGTGACCATATTTGCATCGATGGGTAAAGGAGAAGCCGAGTGCCCCATCCATGACGCAGCTGCACCGCGTCATGGGTGGGAGACCACGAACCCCTGAACCCTCCCGGCAGGGATGGCGCGAGAATAGCCCCGGACCGGGCCCCCATCAGCTGGAATACGATCCAGGCGGGGTGCGAGCAAAAAATCGCATCGAGGTGTCGCCAAAGCGGGCCGCGACTCCGGGCTCTTCCGCGCGAGTACACAGGAGATTCCCGCCACCACATTTATTTGTCAAGTCTTGCAGACAGGTGCATCCGGTAAACTGCTGAGAATCCCGGATCGCCGGCGAGGAAGCCCGCAAAATGTCTCTGCTCTATGTCGTTGTTCTGGCCATCATTGTGGTTGTTCTGCTGGGGGTAGCTCTCTATCGCTCTTCGCAGGTGAAGACCAAGGCCGACTACCTGGTCGCCGGGCGGTCCCTGCCCGCCGCGGTGCTGGTGCTGACACTGCTGACCTCGTGGATCGGCGCGGGGAGCCTGTTTGCCGGAGCTGAGAATGCCTACAAGAATGGCTTTGCGGCGCTGTGGCAGCCGGCTGGCGGCTGGCTGGGGCTGCTGCTGATCTACTTCATTGCCCCTCGCGCGCGGAAGTTCGCCCAGTTCACACTGCCCGATCTGCTGGAGGTCCGCTACAACCAGACGGCGCGGGCGATGGGCACCGTCGCCATCCTCTTTGCCTATGTCGGGATAACCAGCTACCAGTTCAGGGGCGGCGGAGACGTGCTGCACCTGATCTTCCCCGATGCGGTAACGCCGTTGCTGGGTACGTACATCATCGCTGTCTTCGTGATCGCAACGACCGCGCTGGCCGGAATGTCGTCGGTGGCTTACATGGATGTGGCGATCGGTTCGCTGGTGACCGGGATCTGCATCATCGCCGCGCCTTATCTTTTCTTGCAGGCTGGCGGTTGGGCCGGGCTGCACGCCTCGCTGCCACCCGAGTACTTCGAGGTGCTGGGCAACTACCGCCTGAGTCCCGAACATGTGCAACAATCGGCCGGAATGGGCCTGATTCGCGCGCTTGAGTTCCTGGTGCCGACGATGCTGCTGATGCTGGGCAACCAGGTGATGTATCAGAAGTTCTTTTCCGCAAAGTCCGAGAAGGACGCGCGCGTCTCGGTCGTCGGGTGGATTCTGGGCACCGTGGTGCTGGAGACGCTGATTGTGGCCATCGCGGTCTTCGGCCGGGCACTCTTTCCGACAGGAGAGGTTGCGCTGCATCCGCGTGAGATCATCCCATACACGGCGCGGCATGGGCTGCCGGCGGTGCTGGGCGCGGTGCTGCTGGGCGCGGTCTTTGCAAAGGTGATCTCGACAGCATCGAATTATCTCTTTTCTCCAGCCACCAATCTTGTCGAGGACGTCTATGTGCGGTATATCTCGCCAGGAGCGTCGAACAAACGCGTCCTGATTGTCTCGCGGCTGGCTGTGGTGTTCTTGGGCTGCTGGGCGCTTTACCAGGCGGTCTATGCCGAGAGCATTCTGAAGAAGATGCTGTGGGCCTATACGATCTACTCCGCTGCCATGACGCCGGTGGTGCTGGGGGCGTTTTACTCTAAGCGGGCCACGGCCTGGGGCGCTGTCGCGGCGATCGGAACCGGGACGGTAGTTACCTTGGCCTGGGATCTGCCGGGAGTCAGGCAGCTTTTCCCGCGGATTCTGGCCGATCGCGACGCGATCTTTCCATCGCTCTTCGCTGCCGTGGCGGCATTCATCGTGGTGAGTCTGTTTACCGCCAAGCCGTCGGCGAAGCAGTTGGAACAGTTCGCGGAGTAAAGCGCTAAAGCCACTGCACGCTCAGCGGTTTTCTGGGAGGAACGAGCCGGTACTTGTATTTGGGCTCTCCAAGCATCAAACCGCCGCAAACTGCGTACCCCTCGGGGACAGACAGCGCCTCACGAAGCGGAGGATGAACGGCGGCGATGCGGGTCAGGAATCCAGCCCAGCAGACGCCTAGGCCGCGTGCCTCCGCCGCCAATTCAAGAAAGGTCAAAGCGATGGCGCAATCCTCGCTTCTCCAGCCATATTCTTTCGGCGCACAGGCTAGAATCACAGTGGGGGCGCCACGCAATACATAGTCGTATCCCTTTTCCCAGTGCGTCAGCATGGCAGCACGGGCACCCGAAGCACGGACCCAGTTCATCGTCTCCGCGGAGAGAGCGCGCACCTTTTCGCCACCCTCTGCGACAATCCAGTGCAGCTTTTGTGAATTGGTGGCCGTTGGAGCCCGCCGTGCCACATCCAACAGGGCCTCCAGCGTTTCCCGGTCGACAGGCCGGTTCTTGAACTCACGCACCGACCGGCGGCTGTTCAGAAAACCGTCGATCATCGCCGGAGCCGGCAGTTCCTTGGCCGCAGGCAGGAACTGCTCCTGCGGCAGACCTGTGTGAGTCAACGCACCGTGAGGACACACCGCAACGCAGTGGCCGCAGAGAAAGCAATGAGTCTCCGGAAGCTCTTCGGGAAATCCTGCATCATTGAGCGCTAGGACTCTGGCCGGACAAACCGCCACGCAAGGGCCGTCACTCTTGCATAGGCTCGTAGCAACCGCGATCTGGCTCATGATCGCCATCTCCTAGTTATCGGCCAAATGGCAAGACTGTTTGGATGTAGTGTACACACTTCCCCTTGGCGGCCTGGATGATCCATCCGCCAGAGAATCAAGATCTGCCGGAAGAGAACGGAAATAAATCCTCTCCGCGTACCGCTACTCGTCATAAACTGTCGTTGTAAACCATGTGATGCCATGCCTGTAGCTCAATTGACGCTCGAAATCCGCATTGAGCACGCCCAGTCGCTCAAGGACCGGCGGCAGGTGGTGCGTTCCCTCAAGGATCAGCTTCGTCAAGGCTTCAATATCTCGGTGGCCGAGATGGACGAGGCCGTGACGTGGCAGTCGGCGACCATCGGTGTGGTCGCCATCTCGCGCTCGCGGGATTACCTGCATGGGCTCATCGAGGAAGTCGAGCGCTCGGCTCGCCGCATTCTCAATGAACACGGCGCAGAGCTGGCTGACTCATTCTGGGAGTACGTCGAGAGCTGATTCTTCCTGAGATTTCCGGCGTAAGCACTAAGGGAGTCGGACCAGCGGCGCTGCTTGGAAAGGCGAAAGAAACTGAGAGTGAGTACAGTGGGCCGGTTATGTTCCCTTCATCCTTCAGCCATCCGCGACGACATTGTCGTGACCTATCTGACGAGGGTCTCCACCGAATTATCCAAGAGGAACGATCAGTGAACATGAACAGGGAGCAGGGTCTCTAGCCCGCTGCCGTCGCTGAAAACGAAGAGACGGCAACGGTTTCGCGAACGAACGGCTCATAAGCTGATACGAGCGGGGGCGGCTCTACGCCATGGCCTGAGGCGAAGCTGCCTCCTCGGCATCCAGCTTGTTGCCCACCTCGGCCGCAGCCGCGGCCAGCACGCGATGGTGGATGGTGAAAAGCGCCAGCTCTAGCCGGTCGCTGACACCGGTCTTGTCGTAGACAGAACGCAGGTAGTTCTTGATGACCTGCTCGGTGGTCTTGAGCCGGAGCGCGATCTCGCGATTCTTGCAGCCCTGAACGATGAGCGCGACGATGCGCATCTCCTTGGGAGTGAGCCGGTCGCGGACCCGCTTGCCAACCATGTCTTCCTCGGGGGAGTCGGCCACCATGAGTTGCGGAGGTATCCAGGTGTCGCCACCGGCAACGGCGCGTACGCACTCTGCCAGCGATGCGCCTGTGACGTTTCGAAAGACCACGCCGCGAAAGCCCATCTGCAGGTAAGCGCTTGCAAGCTCGTTGTTCTCCGCGATCACGATACCGCGGCTGCCCACACCTTCAAGCATCGTGTGCAACTTCTCCATGTCAGGCCGGAGAGAAGCGGCAAAGACGACAATGGAGCCGGGGAATGTGGTGATGGCGTGTTGCATTCGGTCAAGGTCGGTGCACTGAGCAATAATGCGCACGTCCTCGTCCATGGCCAGCACCTTGGCTGTGCCTGCCCGAAAAATCGCCTGTGAATCGG
>CAZGHZ010000002.1:0-113448 GCA_964525655.1 uncultured Occallatibacter sp. | reverse complement strand
CAGCACAGCAACCGCAGCTTACAGGAAAGGGGCGCCCTTTTATATTGCGTGGCCCTGGCCTTTGGAGCGCCAGCATGATTTCATGCGGGCTCATCTACGTCAGTTGCATTTTTCCTTGGAGGCGCCGGTCCGGGCCTGAAGGCCGCGTCTCTTTGGCCCAATATCAGGGGGTTGAAACCCCCTGCTCCCTCCACAAAAGCCCCTGAGCTATTTTCCTGGCCTCCCTACGGCAGACACGCGGGATCTTGAAGCCATTCTCAGGGTTGCCCCCTGTGCGATTCTCGATGCCTCCCGCTGTGAGGCAGGCGCGGCGTCCTATCTGCCTGAGGCGATACGGCGTTCGGCTTCCATCAGGTTGGATAGGATGTCGTTGATGCGGGTCAGGTGGCCTTGGCCTTTGGAGCGCAGCCAATCGAGGACCTGCGGATCGAGACGGACGCTGACCGCGACCTTGCGCTTGGCGGCGCGCAGGCGAACCAAGTTCGAGAGCTGCTCTTCGGTCAGGCGAGGAATGTCCTCGTATTCCTCTTCGGGCAAATCGAGCCCAGCAGCCCGAGCCTCGCTTGCACGCCGAATCGCTTGCTTTTCGGCATCAGTCCACTTCCTGTTTCTGATATCTTCGGTATTCATCTTTGTCAGCCCGTCGCGCGCTGCTAATTCGGATAATTGCTTCGCCATCACCATCCTCCCGGTATGCATGAACCACGAGCAGAAGATTTCCGCCCCCCGGCTCAGCTGAGACAACGCCAAGCGCGTGCCATCGCTGTTTCCCGGTTTCGTCGATGCGGTCAAGGCCGGTGAGACAGTGCTCATCTTCAAAGACCAAGGCCGCGAGCTCGAATGAGATTCCGCCGTGCTTGCGCTGGTTCTGCCGGTTCTTCCGCTCATCCCATTCGAAGCGCATTGCGTATATACATATAGTATCTCAAGATCTTGCCGGTGTCGATGCGGAGAAGAAAGCCAGTGCCCGAGCCTAAAGGCCGCCAAAGACCCTCCTTATCATCGGGGGTTAAAACCCCCGGCTCCCTCCGTCCTACCGCCGTTTTGGGGAAATTCATGGAATCGTAAACGCGCGGCAGAGTATACTGGCGGGAAGGCGGCGCACGAGCAGCTGCGCCAACTTTATGTGAGGTGCGTCTTCCGCAGGGACTCCGGTTCGCTGACGTTCGACGTTCCACCCTCTGAGACTTCGAGCTGGCGCGCCGTCGCCCGCGTTCTTCGAAGTCCCATGGACGCTGTTGGTTGCGCCCTCTTTCCTGCCTGCTGTGCCCTCTGCGGCTCCCCGCTGCCGCAACTCTCTTCCGTGCCAATTTGCGAAGTTTGCTGGACAGAGTTTGCCGTCCAGAGTGGAGAGCTGTGTCTGCGCTGCGGCGACCCGCTGGATGCTTGGATTCCGGCCGGTGCGATTTCGGCTGGTCCGATCGCGGCGGGTGGGACGCGGTCGAGGCTCTGCCGGAGCTGCCGGTTGGCGCCGCCGCCCTTCGAGCGAGCAGTGTCGTATGGGCCGTATGACGGGCGGATGCGGGCGGCGATCCACGCGCTCAAATATGACCGGCTGCATGGGGCGGCCAAGCGGCTGGGCCGGATGCTGGCGGCGGCGATTGCGCAGCTTGCGGATGAGGCGCCCGGCGAGATGCTGGTGGTTCCGGTGCCGCTGCATCGGACAAAATACTCCGAGCGCGGATTCAATCAGGCGCGGTCGCTGGCGGTGAGTGCGCTGGCGGCGCTTGGGAAGTCGCATCCTGCATGGCGGCTCAGGCTGGCCTCGACGACGCTGATGCGGCTGCGTGCGACAGAGAGCCAGGCCGGGCTGACTCCGCGACAACGGCGGCTGAACGTGCGCAGAGCATTTTCTGTCTCCGATCGGGCTGCGGTGGCGGGAGAGCATGTGCTGGTGATCGACGATGTTTTTACTACGGGCGCGACGGCTCGGGCCGCGGCGAAGACGCTGGTGGATGCCGGAGCAGCTTCGGTATGGGTGGCTACGCTGGCGAGGGCGCGGATGCGAGGTGGCCGGGCCGGTTCGGCTTGGGCTGAGGATGATTTCCACCTTAGCCGCAAAAACAACGACGCGGCGAAGGTGGGGCACCCGGAGAGTATGGAGCACCCGGAAGATATGCAAGGAGCAAGCATTTTTTCATCGCACGACCAATCATCTTTTTGACGAGGGGAAAAAGGATGTCGCTGGGAAAAGCTATGATTCATGCGCGCAAGCAAAAGTCGATTGCGAGAGCCGCGGCCATCGCGGGAGAACAGGCCACCATGCAGTCGGCGCACATTTTGCAGATGCCGGTGCTGGTGCTGAATGCATCGTATGAGCCGATCAACATCTGCGGCGCGCGTCGGGCGCTGGTGCTGGTGCTCAAGGGCATTGCGCGCACCGAGGAGGAACACGGGATGATGCTGCACGCCCAGCGGAGCCGCATCGCCATGCCTTCGGTGATCCGGCTGCTTGAGTATCGGCGGATTCCTTACCAGACGCGCGCCCTCTCGCGGAAGAACATTCTGCTCCGCGACCGCAACACCTGCCAGTATTGCGGCGAGGCGTTCCCGCCCAGCGACCTCACGCTGGACCACGTCATTCCCCGCTCGCGGGGCGGCAACTCGACATGGGAGAATCTCGTCGCCTGCTGCCACTCCTGCAACCGCCAGAAGGGCAACCGGATGCTGCACGAGATCGACGACATGATCCTGCTGCGCGAGCCGCGGCCGTTTTCGCTGCACACCAGCCGACAGATCATGCGGATGCTGGGGCGGGGGGATGATCGCTGGAGAAAGTACTTGTTTTATTGAGGGAACAGGGAGTAGGGAACAGTGTGGCACCCCATTATGAAGACCTCTCGGAGGAAGTGAGCCGGATGCTTGTCGCAATCATGAGCAAGTTACGAAAGTGAGCTTTGCTCCTCTATTCCCTGTTCCCTGTTCCCTACTCCCTATTTTTTCGTCTGCGCATCCGGCTGGTTGGCCGGCGGCGTGATGTCTTTGCCCTCGAAGATGATCTTCATCGTCGAGCCGAATTGCTTGTAGTCGGTGTACTTGATGGTGTCGCGCATGTGCACGTCCTGGGCCATGTAGCCTGAGCCGCCGCTGAAGTGCAGGACGCCTTCGCCCTTGGTGTAGACCGGGAACCAGTAGTGGCCGTCAACCTGCTGCCGCCAGGTCATGAAGGGCGGATGCAGGTCTTCGCTGCCTTTGCGCGTATCGTCTGGAACCATGCGGCCGTTGGTGACGACAATCTGCAGGTCGGTTGCGTCGACCCAGATGCGGCCTAGCAGATAACGCTGCTTCTTTTCGATAACCTTAGGGCTGACGTCGAAGACGTAGCAATCGACCTCGTCGACCTTCTGGCGGCCGACATACTTCACGTCGTACTGGCCGATCAACTCCGTGGTGAGAACGAAGGGGTATCCGCGCTGGATGTCCTGGAGGTCGGAAGGCGACATCATGACCCGCTGCAAGGTGCTCTCGGGGGCGTAGACGGTCTTCTCGGTGCGCTTGCCGGTGGGGTCGAAGATTACGTCGTCCACCTGATACCACTCGCCGTCAACCTTGTTGTCGTCGTCGATTGTCTGCACGCGGGCGACGCGGCGATAGGTGTAGTGGTTCAGCGCCTCCTGGAACTCGCTCTCTTTGGCGGCAAACTGCTTGATGATCTGCTCGGGCGGGATGGAGGGATCCGAAATGTCCATCCGCCCGAAGCCGGCATCGAGCGCCATGGGGGTAAAGGTATCTTTGCCCTGCGCCGCCGCGGCCAGGGAAAGCCCCGACGCCACAAGGAATGCTAGAGTCCATCGACCTCTCATTGTTTCTCTTCTCCAGCTTGCTGTCCGTCTACCAGATTAGACGCGGGGAGGGGGTTGGGGGATTGTTCCTTCTTTGCGCTTCGGAGGAGTTTGTGTGCGCTGCGGCGGTCGGTGGATTAAGGTTCGAGGATTCCCACCCTTTGCCAGAAAGAGGAAGCAGGTCGTTCGACCTCTGGATTCATTCCTTAAAGATGGCGAGTTAGCCTCCGCTGCGCGGAGATCGCGAGTTAGCAAGTTGGCCCGATCTACCTGGCCCAGAGCGGCATTGAGTCGGGGTCTTCCTTCCAGCTCACTACTTTGTTGTTGCGGAAGATCACTACGGAATTGCCGTATTCGAACCTGTCTTCGGTGAAGGCCGTCGGAGTTCCCTGGACGGCTAGCACTACGTCTTTCGAGGAGCCGACCGAGTAGGACGCGAGACCGGGATCGACGGCTGTCGAGGGCCGAAGCTTGACGCGAATCGGAGATGCGGGATCGATGCGCCAGCCGACGACGGAGCCGTTTTTCAGATACAGCTCCGACTTGCCGTAAACAAGCTTGTCTTCAGAGGATGCAGTTGGAGTTCCCTGCTGGACGAGCACTTCGTCCCTGGTTGAGCCAACCGTGATATAAGACTGGATCTTTCGCGGCGCGGCCGAGGCTCGATCCGGATGCGATTTGGCTGTCTTCTGCGGCGCTGAGAGCGGAGTTTGCTGGCCGGGAGGCTGGCCGGTCTGTTCTGTCTCGGGCGTCTCAGGCGGCGCGGTTGTTGAGTCACTGGGAACGAATCGGCGCCAGTCCCGCTCGACGGCGTCAATGAATCTTTTCCTTGGCCCCTCTGTGCCTGTGAGGATTGTACCTTTCCCTTTGTCGTAGACTCGCGCAACATCGCCGCCGGTGAGGTCCGGAGCATCGAAGGCGATCCAGAGATACCTGCCAATTAGAAGTGCGATTCCACCGGCGGCCATCCTGGAGAGGATCTTGACTGCGGGCCGGAACCACGAATGAGGAGCCAGATCCGGCATGACGACGGGAGTTTGCGCGCCGGCCGGGGATTGACCTATAGCAGGTTCGCCCGTTGAGGACTGAGCCTGAGAAGGTGGGGTCGTTTCATCCTCGGCGGGCCGGGAAGGCGGACGCCATGGACCGCGCTCGTCAGTGGTGGAGGTAAGAAACTCGAATGCGGAGTTGATCTCTTTGAGCTTCGCCTCGGCGGCATCCTTCAGCTTCTCGTCACCTTGAAAGCGGTCGGGGTGCCAGACTTTGACGAGGATGCGATAGGCCTTCCTGATCTCGGCCTCTGTGGCGCCCACCGCAAGGTCGAGAGCGTGAAGTGCGGCGCAGCGGGGGCAGAGCATGCCCTCGCCTTGGACCGCATCCCCACATGGACAGATCTTCATTGCGCTCATCCTGGAGGTTTGACAGATGCAGCAATTATAGTTGCGGCGCGGTCTTTCTGGAGGATTTCGCTCCGGTCCTACAGGACCGAGAGGTCGATTAGAACGCCATCCCAGGATTTCGCTTCGCTGCTTGCTTGGCTATTTTCGTTTCCTCCCTACAAGAGGATTCAGAAGCGGCCAGTCGGCTTTGCTCTTCAAAGACAGCGAGTTAGCGCTCGCAGCACGGAGATGGCACGTTAGCGAGTTGGCGGAGTCCGTAGAATAGCCTTGTTGGCTTTGCGGGGCGTGATGGCCTTTACCGAACAATACGATGTGGTGGTGGTGGGTGCGGGGCACGCCGGGTGCGAAGCGGCGATGGCGGCCGCGCGCATGGGCTTGAAGACGGCGCTCATCACCATGAACATGGATTTGATCGCGCAGATGAGCTGCAATCCGGCGGTGGGCGGCGTGGCCAAGGGACACCTGGTGCGCGAGGTGGATGCGCTGGGCGGAATCATGGGAGAAGTGGCCGATGCGGTAGGAATTCAGTTTCGGCTGCTCAATTCGTCGCGTGGCCCGGCGGTGTGGAGTCCGCGGGCGCAGTGCGACAAGCAACTCTACCGGGTGAAGATGCGCGAGGTGCTGGAAGGCCAGGCGGGACTGCATATCCGGCAGGCTGAGGTGGTGGGGCTGGTGGTGGAGGAGGGAGATTCGCTGGATGAATTCTCATCCGAGGTCCCAAATGCGGGACCTGGTGCACCCAGATTTAGAACGAAGCGAAGAGTTCTAGGGCTCATGCTGCGAGATGGGCGTCGGCTGGTCGCCGGGGCGACCATTATCACCACCGGCACCTTTCTGAATGGGCTGATCCACTGCGGCGAGGAGCGGTATCCGGCGGGGCGCAGCGGAGAGCCGGCGTCAGTTCTGCTGGGCGAGGCGCTGCGGGCGCTGGGCTTGCGCACCTGCCGCCTGAAGACCGGGACGCCTCCAAGGCTGGATGGCCGGACGATCCGCTGGGAGGCTTTTGAGGAACAACGAGGCGATGCGGAGCCGACACCTTTCAGTTTTAGAACGAAGAGAATTGTCCAGCCTCAGATCAGTTGTCACATCGCGTTTACTACTCCGGAGACGCTGCGCATCATCCGCGAAAATGTGCATCGTTCGGCGATGTATTCAGGACGGATCGAGGGAATCGGACCGCGCTATTGCCCATCCATCGAGGACAAGATCGTCAAGTTTCCCGACAAGACGCAGCACCAGTTCTTCCTGGAGCCGGAGGGCTTGAAAACTCATGAGGTCTACATCAACGGCATGTCGACCTCGCTGCCGATGGAGGTGCAATGGCAGATTGTGCACTCGATCCCCGGCCTTGAAGAGGCAGAGATGCTGAGGCCCGGCTATGCCATTGAGTACGACAGCATCGATGCGACCGAACTGGACCGCACGCTGCGCGTGAAGAGCATGGAGGGGCTCTACCTGGCGGGCCAGATCAACGGGACCAGCGGGTATGAGGAGGCCGCCTGCCAGGGGATCATGGCCGGCATCAACGCAGCGCTGTGGCTGAAGGGCGAGCCGCCTTTCACGCTGGATCGGAGCGAGGGATATACGGGGGTTCTGATCGACGATCTGATCTCGAAGGGAACCAACGAGCCCTACCGCATGTTCACTTCGCGGGCCGAGTTCCGGCTGCATCTGCGCATCGACAATGCGGACCGCAGGCTGACTCCGCATGGACGAAGGCTGGGGCTGATCAACGACGAGGCTTGGACGGAGTACGAGAGGAAGCAGGCACGAATGAACGCCCTCGATGGCCTGCTGACCACACGCAAGGTGGAGGTCGAGCGGCTGGGAGCGACGGGCTTTGCCGAGCTGACGTCGACGGCTGGATTGACCTGGGCCCAACTGCTCAAGCGGCCGGAAGTAACCATCGATGCGGTGCTGAGAGTGCTGCGCGAAGAGCTTGCTCGCTCAGAGAATCCGCTGCTGGCCGAGATGGCCGCCGTGCTCAACGATCAAGCCGGAGATGAAGATGTGATCCGTCGCAGCAGTCTGCGTAATGAAGCTCGCGCGGTGGAGACCGAGATCAAGTTTGCCGGCTATCTGGAACAGCAGAAGAAGTCCATCGTCAAGCTGAAGTCCGCCGAAGGCGTGGCAATTCCCGAGTGGCTTGAGTACGGCGCGATCAGCGGACTCTCGCGGGAGATGCGCGAGACGCTGGAGCGGGTGCGGCCAGCGACAATTGGCCAAGCCAGCCGGATTCCAGGCGTGACGCCGGCTGCATTGAGCCTGGTGCATGTGTCGATCCGATTACAAGGGGCAAAGCGGCTGGCCGTTTCCTGATGTGGTGTACCTCCCGCATCTTCCCGGCAAAGAACGCCGGGAAGATATGGGGCACCCGCGAATTAGCACCCGCTAATTAGAGCCCGCGAGTTAATCGCCGCACTACTGGGGATTCTTGTCGCCCTTGGTGAAGAGAGGGATGTGGAAGGGCATCTCGGCGTTGGATTGCTTCTTGGGTTTGGCGTTGGAGTCTTCACGGAGCAGAGTGCGCTGAGAGTTGATGCACACCCAGCCACTGTGCGCCCGCTCGAAGACATGAGTGAAGACGCCCTTTTCGTCCTTCTCGACTGAACCGGCCTTGTGATGCATCACATAGGTTCCGTTGGCCACAGCGATGTCACCCAGCATGCGGACGGTGATCACTCGCTGCTCGAGATGGAGGGTCTTGTCCTCGCCGGTGATCAGCTGGGCGAGCTGCTGGTTGCGCGTGGAGATGTCGCCGCTGGCTGCTACGTCCACAAACAAGGGCGAGAGCACCAGTTCCAGGGCGTACTGGTCGCGCTGGTTGATCGCGTCGGCCCAGACGTCCTCAATCTTCTGGAAATCGCGAATCTCGGGGCTCTCGGCCGTTGTGACGGCTGGCTTGGCCGCAGCCGAAGGCGGTGCGGGAGCAGGACTTTGTGCTAACACAAAGCTGGACAAGAGAAAGAAAGCAGAAATACCACCCATCAACCGGGTCATACGCACCATGAACTCCCCATTACGATGATAGCTCTTGGACTCGGCAGGCAGGCCGCGGCGAACATTAGAAAAGGTGCGGAAGATCTAGTTAAGCGTTTGCAACTGTTCGGGCTCGAGGAGGGTAACCAGAGAGTCTTCGATAGAGATCCAGCCGTCTTTGCGGAACTGCCCGAGGGTGCGGGTGACGGTTTCGCGGGTGGTGCAGGCCATGGAGGCCATCTCCTCGTGGGTGAGCAGCAGCGGGAAGCGGAAGCCGCCGCCATCCATGTGTTCGCCGATCTGGTGGGCCAGCTCGAGGAGCAGGCGACCGAGGCGGGCGGCAACGGTGTCGGCCAGGGCGATGCGGCAGGCGTCCTGCAGGGCAAAGCGGTACTCCTGGCAGATGCACTGGACGGCCCGCATCTGGGCCTCCTTATGGCTGCGCAGGAAGGTGAGAAAGCTCTCGCGCTCGACGGGGCGGAGCTGGGCGGCAGTGAGCGTCTCGGCCGAAACCTCATAGAGGCCATGGGAGAGAACCGCGTACAGGCCGAGCATCGAACCGGGACCGGCCACGCGAACGATCATCTGGCGGTCCCGAGGATTGCCCGCAGTGAGCTTGAGATAGCCGCCGCAGATGAGGTAAAGGCAGCGCGCATCCTCGCCCTGGGTAAAGAGCGAAGACTGAGCGGGCAGCGAGATGGTGGTGGTGACGAGCTCAAGATCGGCCAGCACGGCGCTTCCCAGAGAGCAGAACCAGCCAGGGCGGCGATTGGCACAGGCCGCGCATCCGACCGGTATTTGCCGGGCAACATGCTTCTGCCGAGGAGGAGCCACTGCCGAGTTCTCTGTCTGCGCCATGGTCGTGCGCCGTCCGCGCCAGTTCAAGATCTCCCGCTCGGCGCACCCTGCGATGGCGCAAGGGTCTCGTCCGAGATGAAAACGCTCTGGCCTCCAGGGGAAGAGACTCGTGCTCAATAAGAGTCTGCCGGAGCGGCTGAGGTAATGAATGTGATGGGCCTCACGTCTATGTGAGGATCAGGCAGCCAGAGATTCCTCAATGCACGAATTCCAGCAAGAGATGCTGGCCTTCTCGTCGCTGGGATGGCTATTCTGCCGATGAGTCCGCCAAAGGGACTTTTCGGCAATGGAGAGCCAGAAAACTCTGTAACTTCCTTCAGAATTCACTCCAAGACGATAAAAGTGTCCCGTTTTGCTCAGCGGCAATGCCCTGGGTTTGTTGTGCTGTACGGAGGGTGCCTCCCCGCTTCCTCTGATCCCAATTCCCCGGCCAAAATGGTGTACGACTGCATAGGTATCATTTGGAAGCGGCTGAGAACTTGAGAGTTCGAACGAATCTTGGATCTCCCGTGACAGGACACTCAAGTCGTGATATGTTTCCATTTTGTGTGACGAGTATCACATCTTAACGTAAGAAAACGATGATTGTATGCTGTATGGCGGTACGTAAAGTGATGCTGCTCACAAACGGCACCTTCCGCATGAGTTAGGCGGGAATTCCAGCCGCAAGAGAGGCATCTCCGAATGGGAAGGGCATATTGAGCTTCCTGAGGCCGGATTCGCGGATTTTGGAAGAAGCAACGAGAGTAACCAAGGCGGTGTTCGATGCATAGAGATGGGCATGTCGTGCAATTGACGCTCGATTCGGCTCCGGGCAAGCGGCCGGGAGTGCGAGCCTGTTGGATGTTGCTGGGCGCGGCTATGTTGTGCCTACCGGTGTTGGCGGCTCAGGCGCCCGGCGATAAGCCGGCTGCAGCGCAGGCGAGGGACGGCGTTCCGACGGATTTTGTGGGTTCCGAGACCTGCGCAACCTGCCACGAAGAGGTGGCCAAGAACTTCGATTCCAATCCTCATGCGAAGATGGCCCTGATGCATGGGAATTCAGGGGTCACCTGCGAAAACTGCCACGGCGCGGGCAAGGCGCACGTTGAAGGCGGCGGGGATGTCAGCAAGATCTTCAATCCCGCCAAGGCCGAAACCAAAGAGGTGGATGCCAAATGCCTGGCCTGCCATGCGACAGCGCATCCCAACTTCGATCGTTCTCCTCATGCCAAGGCCGGTGTCGGTTGCATCAGCTGCCACGACATTCACGGCAGCAAGGAAGAGACGCTGTTGAAGGCAGCCGAGCCCACGCTCTGTTACCAGTGCCACGCCGACCAGAAGGCGCAGTTCAACATGCCTATCCACCACCGGGTGAACGAAGGCCTGATCAAGTGCAGCGACTGCCACGACGTGCACGGCACGTTTTTGCCGACCAATCAGAAGTCTACCGAAGACCAAAACGCGGTCTGCACCAAGTGCCACACCGATATACGCGGGCCGTTTACCTACGAGCATGCCCCGGTCAGGGCTGAGGGTTGCACGACCTGCCATACGCCCCACGGATCGCAAAATCCGCGACTGCTGAACATGCCGTCAATTGCCACGCTGTGCAACCAGTGCCACAGCCCGCTTTCGGCAGGGGGAGTACACGGTCTGGATCCGGGATCGACGACGGTTACGCCCTGCGTCACCTGCCACACGTTCATTCACGGTTCCAACGTAAGCCCGGCATTCACTCGATAGCGGAGCCGTGCCGCGCCTCCAGGGGGTGTTGCGGCACGAATTCCGGCGAACCGTGAAGGTTTCGGGTTTTTGAGGTGAGCGAGATTCTCGAGTGAGGCTTCTAATGACGAATAACGGTTGGTTCTCAAAGGTCTTCAGTCAACAGCCATGTTCCGCCGGAGTCCGCGGCGCAGCAGGCGCCATCGCATTAGTTATGCTCGTTGTCCCGGCAGGGATCGCGATCGCGCAGGATGCCAGACCTGCCGGCCCGACGCCGGAGGCGAAGTTCACTACGCCGGACGGCTATACGAGTCACCACACTATCGACATGGGCGGGCGCATGACCAATCTCTCGGGCAGCAGCGCCATGTATGACACTCTCGTCAATCTCCAAAGCGGTCCGCGTGTGCAGGGAGAGACCTTCGAGATGCGCGCACTTCCCGGCAACAAGCACAGCCTGGTAGACAATCTTTCTGCCTTCGGCACGGGGTTCGGCGGCGATCCTAATATCATGGCCAAGCTGTCTGCCTCCAAGAGCAAGATCTACGAGTTCTCAGGCGTATTCCGGCGCGACCGGCTCTTCTCGAATTACGATTTGCTGGCGAACCCGAACCTTCCCAGCGGACAATCCATTCCCATCGGCCCGGCGAATGCTCGAACCGGTTCGCTGGCATGGCCGCTGGTGAACAATTCACCGGTCATGTTCAACACCGTGCGCCGGATGACGGATACAAACATCACGCTCCGGCCATTTGACACGCTCACCTATCGGTTTGCGTACTCGCACAGCACCATGGAAGGCCCGACACTCAGCCCGTCGTACACTCTGATGGGAATGAAGTACAACGCGCTGCTGCGCCAGTATGAGCGCAACGGGAACGACAACTTCATGGGCGGGGTTGACTGGAAGCCCTCACCGGCCACCAAGATCAGTTTTGAAATGCAGGCGAACCACTACAAGTCCGACACGTTCTATACGCTGGACCCGAACGGTTTCCTGGTGCAGGAAGGGGATGGAACGCCTGCATACCTTGGCAACTTTACCTCCCTGACACCTTATGGAGTGCCGACCGCCACCACGGCGATCACGGCGATCTGCAATACCGGTAGCATGGGCTCCGCTTACACAAGCCCGACGGTCTACACAATCCTCTCGCAGGCGAACACGCCAGGCGGCCTGCCAATCATCAATCCAGCCTGCCCTGTGGTCACCAGCTACTCGCGTACACTGCCGACGCGCACCTGGCTGCCGACCGGAACGATTCGTCTGCAGAGCACGGCCTTCAAAAATGTTGCGATGAACGGTAACGCACACTACACGCTCGGCACCATGAATATGCCGAACTACTACGAGAGTGCCCAAGGCCTGGATGGCGCGATTCGCTCGGCCACCTCCACGGGCGGCAACGGGATGGCTCATCGGGCGGTGATCGGTGGAGATTTTGGCTTGACCTGGCGGGTTACTCCGGTCTGGAGTCTCGCCGACCAGGTGAGCTACTCGAGCATTCAGGAGCCGTCGCACACCTTCATACCCGCGCCGGTCACTCTGTCTACGCCAGGCGCGCCCAATCAGACCATCAACTACTCCGGCCCGCTGGGCACCGGGGTGGGCTCGCTGCCCCATGGCAACACCGGCGCTCTTGCCTACAACTTCTTTGGCCAGGAGTACATTACCAACAGCGCGATTGCGAGTTGGGATGCATCGGCGCGCGCCCGGTTTTCATTCACCTACCGATTCACCAACCGCAACATCGGCCAGGGCAATCCGCATCGTGGACCGATCCCGATCGTAGTCAGTGACCCGGTCAGTGGAAACATCGCCATAACTGAAAACGCCGGAGTCTTCGCTGCGGCGGTGCGTCCCGCGAAAAACTGGGAGCTGAACGGCTCGGCTGAGGCGGGCTATGCCGACAACGCATTCACCGCTGTGGGCCAGCGTCAATTCAGACAATACCGGGTGCACACGATTTACAGGGCCAGGCCCTGGGCGACCGTCACCGGATCTTTCAGTGATCGCGAGCGGCACAATAACACCAACAACAACCAGGATGTCGTGGCCGCAGGCGATCAGAATTATAGCGGGCCGATCAACCACGTCGACCACAGCCGTATCGGCAGCATGGGCCTGGCGCTGATGCCGAATGAGCACTATGGAGTAAACCTTAACTACTCCTACAGCGATGTATATACGGCAACGAACACCTGCTACAGCAGCGGCGCCGCAGCCGCTACTGCCACCACCCCCGCCATTGCCGGCGCTGCTACTGTCACCAGCTCCGGAGCGCCGAACCTTTGCTACAACCTCAATAATCCGACGGCTGTTCCAGCAACCTGGCTGGCCAGGGATTTCATGGATGCGCCGACCCAGTTCGGATCGGTATCGTTCACCTATAACCCGACCGAAAAGGTCCACTCGACCCTCGGCTACACAGCCACCGCTGTGAATGGCAGCCGCTTCTTTAACGACGCGCGCGATGTCAATGGATCCTTGGTCTCGAACTACCAGACGCCGTTTGTGAACCTGTCGTACACGATGCATCCCGGATTGATCTGGAAAGCCCAGTTCAACTACTACGGCTACGGAGAGGGCGGACCCTCCGGCGCCCCATTGTGCAGCACCGCAACGTCTGCGACGGCGACGATCACTCCCTGCGCAACTATCGGCGTTCCGACCGGCATGACCGAAGGAACCGCGGGTGCGACAGCGCCCCGTGTATTCCACGCGAACAATGTGATCCTTGGAGTGCATTACGAATTCTAATGCGGCATATTGATCGACCAGGATACTATCGGCGCAGTTCCCCCGAGGCGAAAAAGGAGGATTGCGCAGCTTTCTCTGAGGTTGCATGCTGTTCCCATCCTGGTTGCGTTCCTGGCAACTCTCACTTGCCGCTGGGGTTGAAGTATGAGGAAGAAGAAGTAGCTCGGCAGGAGTGGTAGGGTAAGTCCTGACTGAGAGAATCTGGCCTAGGTTGGCCGACAGAGACTTAAGGAGTCCTGCAATGACAAACACGATTCGATTCCATCTGGTGTTGGCCGCAGCAATCGCTCTGGCCAGTTCCGTGGGCTTCGCGCAATCCGCCGGCGAAGCGACCTACAAAACCAAATGCGCAGCCTGCCACGGCGCCACCGGCACGCCGAGTGCGGGGATGGCCAAGGCGATGGGCATCAAGTCCACTTCCGATCCGGATATGAAGAAGCTCACGGTAGCCGAGATCTCGACCGTCATCAAGAGCGGCAAGGGCAAGATGAAGCCGGTTGCGGGGCTGAGCGACGAGCAGATCAAGGACGTGGCGGCCTTCTACAAAGGACTGAAGTAGGCAGTACAATTGGGCTGGGTTGGACCCTAAGGCCCGCCGACCTCGGCGGGCCGTCCAATGCAGGGGGTAAGGCCAGTGTTTGACAGATTTCGTGAAGGCTGGGTGCGCCCGGCGCTCTTCTTCGGCAACAATCCCATCAGCCTCGCCGGGGGAGCCATCACCACAGCCTCTGGCGTAACGATGATCGGCTATTGGCTGGTCGAGCTCTTTGGCCGGTTCAACGACAACCCCTATCTTGGCATCATCTTCTTTCTTCTGCTGCCGGGTTTGTTTGTTGGCGGGCTGCTGCTGATTCCCATTGGCATCTGGGTGCGCCGCAAGAAGCTGCAAAGGGCCGGTCTGATCCCCGTCGCGTATCCGAAGATCGATCTGAACGACCACGTATTCCGCCACGGCATCGACATCGTGCTGGTGACGACGATCGCCAATCTGCTGGTGGTGGCCATGGCAAGCTATCGCGGCGCGGCTTACATGGACTCGCCGCAGTTTTGCGGGCAGAGCTGCCACGTGATGCATCCGGAGTACACCGCTTACAAAATCTCGGCACACTCGCATGTGGCTTGCGTCGAATGTCACATCGGATCGGGCGCACAGGCCTACTTCAGCGCCAAGGTCAACGGCACCAAGCAGCTGATCGAGGTCGGCCTCAATAGTTACCCCACGCCGATTGAGTCTCCGGTCAAGAATCTGCGTCCCGCGCGCGTGATCTGCGAGGGCTGCCACACGCCGGCTAAGTTCATCGGCGAAAAGCTGCTGGTGAAGTCGAAGTTTGCCGACGACGAGAAGAATACTGAGACGCAATCGGTAGTGGTGCTGCACCTGGGCGGACAGGATTCCCTCTCGCATCTGACGGGGATTCACGGCGTTCATCTGGGCCACATCGAATATGTCGCGACCGATGCGACACGGACTACGATCCCCTGGGTGCAGAGGCGGAATGCCGATGGCTCTGAGACGGTCTATGCGAACGCAACCGCGGGCGTCGGCGTGCCCAAGGGCGAGCGGCGCGTCATGGACTGCATCGACTGCCACAACCGCGCGGCGCACACCTTTGTGACGGCTGAAGACGCGCTCAACCGAGCTATGGCCGACGGCGCGGTGAGCCCCGAGCTGCCGTGGGTTCACAAGAAGGGCCTGGAGCTGCTTAACGCAAGCTATGCGAGTGAAGACGAAGCGCGCGCAAAAATTCCTGCACAACTGGCGGCGTTTTATCAGTCGGAGCATCCCGATGTGCTGGCGACGAAGGCTGCACAGGTAAAGGCCGCGGGCAACGAACTGGTGACTCTCTACAGCGAGAATGTCTTTCCCTATATGAAGGTGACGTGGGGAACGCATCCTAACCACATCGGCCACATGAGCTATCCGGGCTGCTTCCGCTGCCACGACGGCGAGCACGCGGCCAAGGATGGCTCCGCCATCACCCAGGATTGCTCGGCCTGCCACAATCTGCTGGTGGTCGACGAGGCCAAGCCGAAGGTGCTTTCCGATTTGGGCATTCAGCAGTAAACACAACCGAAGTTTGGGTGCTCAACTCTCGCCGCGCACTTGTCTTTGCGGCTAGGGTGGGAGACCACGAACTCTGACACCCTCCTTCATTCACGCCATGCAGGTGGCCCGGCATGGTAGGCTGGCCTTTCAGTTTGAAGGAGCCGAATTCCGATGTCATCCTGTCATCCCTTTCACTTCAATCTTGTCGCCGCGGCTCACGCCACCATGATCGAACACGGCTTCCAGCCGGATCCTCCCGCTGGAATCGACACAGAAGTCTGCGCAATTCAGGCGCATCCCGAGCCGCCCGCCGCTCCGGGGGCGCAGGATCTGCGCAAGCTGCTCTGGTCGTCGATCGACAACGACACGTCCAAGGATCTAGACCAGATCGAGTGGGCTGAGCCACTGCCCGATGGGCGCATCCGCGTGCTGATCGGAGTGGCCGATGTGGATGCGCGCGTGCATCAGGGAACGATCATCGACAGCCATGCGAAGAGCGAGACGACCTCGGTCTATACCGGCGTCAAGGTCTTCCCGATGCTGCCGGCTGAGCTCTCAGAGGGCATCACCTCGTTGAACGAGAACGAAGACCGCGTGGCGCTGGTGATCGAGTATACCGTCGACCAGGCGGGTTCAACAGCGGATGGAAAAGCCTACCGGGCGCTGGTCAGGAATCAAGCGCAACTGGCCTACAACGCAGTGGGCGCGTGGTTCGAAGGCAGAGGCCCGGCGCCGGCCAAGGTGGCCGCCAATGCTGAGCTAGCCGCGCAGTTGAAACTTCAAGACATGGCGGCGCAGCGCATGGTCGGCGGCCGCTTCCAGCACGGCGCTTTGGATCTCGAAACGATCGAGACGCGCCCGGTGATGCTGGCCGATCAGGCGGTCGCGATTTCGAGCCTCGAAAAGAATCGGGCGACGTCGCTGATCGAGGAGTTCATGGTGGCGGCCAACGGCGTGATCGCGCGGACCTTTGAAGTGGCCGGCGTGGCTTCGATTCGCCGCATCGTGCGCACGCCGAAGCGCTGGGACCGCATCGTCGAAGTGGCTCAGGGGCTTGGGACGGCGCTGCCCGCCGAGCCGGATTCGAAGGCGCTCAATGATTTTCTGCTGGCGCAGAAGCAAAAGGACCCCGATCACTTTCCAGATCTCTCGCTGGCCATGGTCAAGCTGATGGGGCCCGGCGAGTACGTGCTGGTGAAGCCGAATGAGGTTTCCCCCGGACACTTTGGCCTCGCCGTACAGGACTACACGCACTCGACCGCTCCCAATCGCCGCTTCCCGGATGTGGTGACGCAGCGCCTGATGAAGGCATGGCTGGCGAAGGCTCCGCAGCCTTATTCGACCGATGACCTTAACGCCATCGCCGCGCACTGCACGCTGATGGAGGACAACGCGCGCAAGGTGGAGCGCGAGATGCAAAAGCGCATCGCCGCCGTGGTGCTGCATCCGCGCATCGGCCAGAGCTTCCCCGCCATTGTCACCGGCGTGAACAACTACGGGACGTTCGTGCGGACGCTCGATCCGCATGTGGACGGGAAGCTGGTGCAGGGCGGCAAGGGGCTGGATGTGGGCGACAAGGTGACGGTGAAACTGGTCTCGACCGATCCGCAGCGGGGTTTTATTGATTTTGCGGCGGCATGAAACAGGGTTGGGAGGAATGCGCGTGAGAGAGTCCGCTTCATTACTGCTTCTCCTGTTTCTGGTACTCTCTGGCGCTTCAGGCGTCACTGCGGAGCAGTCGTTCGAGGAGCTGGCCAGCTTCAAGACGGCAACTTTACATGGCGGCGAAAACCTCAGCATCGAGTCGCTTTCAAAAATTGGAGTGATTCTGCTCGCGCTTAATGACTGCACAATCACAGTTGACGGCTCATCGGTCGATCTGAAGGCCGGGGAACGGAGATTCGTCCACGGAAGCAAGACAGTGAACGTAAGCCATACGGGTGCGCAGTCGGCGTATCTGCTAATCGTCAATGTGAGGAAAGCAAGACAGGCCCAGACTTTTGATCAGGTGGAACTTGGCCCAGGTCAGGCTATGGAGGATGCCAGCTCGCGCAACGCCACCCTGCTGGTGGCGCTCAACCCAGTTCGTCTGCGCGATATCATCGATCACTCCGACGAGGGCGAGCCGCCTCGCTATGGAGAGGCGCGTCTGGTCGAGTTAGGGACCGGCAAGACAGCTTGGCTGCTGCCCGGAATGCACCAGATCACCAACATTGGTGGTTCCATTGCCAAGTTCGTCACCATCGAATGGTGAACCGATTCCAGGGCCGACTCCAACTTCCAGTCTCATTGAATTCGATCAGCGGACATTCGGATCGAGGCACCCGGCAGGGATGCTGGGTGCCCCAGGCCCGGATTTTCGGATCTAGGAGACCACGAACCTCAACCTCTCCTCTTCTCCAATTCCACCCTCTATGGTTTACATTGTACGCACATTGATGTACATTAATTGTGTATACATATGGGGGACAAAGCGATGGGCACCATGGTTCCTGAATCGGGCAGATTGCGCGCGGAGAATATCAATCTCCGCGTCACCCGCAGCCAGAAGGCGCTGATTGACAGGGCGGCAGAGGCGCAGGGTCGCAACCGCTCCGATTTCATGCTGGATGCGGCCTGCCGGGAGGCGGAGTCCGTCTTGCTCGACCAGTGCTATTTCCAACTCGACGATGAGGCATTCAAGCGCTTCACGGCAATGCTGGATGCGCCGCCGACAGACAATCCCGGTTTGACTCGCCTGCTCAAGACGAAGGCGCCATGGGAGAAGTAGAGATTGGGGAAGTTTCTGCTCCGGAAAAACTGAACCCAGCCCAGGATCTCTTGCAATTCCGATGCGGTGAGCCGGAGCTTGACGACTGGCTCAAGCGCAGAGCTTTTCACAATGAGGAAAGCGGCGCATCCAGGACCTATGTCGTCTGCATCGGGCGGCAAGTAGTCGGCTACTATGCGTTGTCCGCGGGCGCGGCGGCGCGCCGGGATGCTCCTGGCCGTGTGAAGCGGAATATGCCCAACCCCGTTCCGGTGATGGTTATCGGGCGGCTTGCCATTGATCTCAAATTCCAAGGGCGTGGTATAGGTACGGCGCTTTTGAAGGATGCGGTCCTCAGAACTGTTCAGGCCGCCGAAATTGCCGGCATTCGCGCAATTCTCGTTCATGCGATCAGCGAGAGCGCGAAGCGATTTTACCAAAAACTTGGATTCATGGAATCCCCAACAAATCCAATGACAATGATGATCACGGTTCAGGCAGCGGCTGATACTCTTGCCGAATAGTTTCGATTAGCCGGGCGCCTCTGGTCGCGATCCCCGGATACCTGAGCTACTGGTTGCCCCAACTCGCCGGGGCAGGGGCGATAATACCCAAAGGAGATCCCATGGGCGTTGTTAGAAGTTGTCGATTTGTTTTTACGGTTCTGGTTGGCCTTGTCGTGCTCGGCCAGGGCAATCGCATTCAAGCACAGTCAGCCGGCAGCAGCGCGATGCCGGCGGCGCCGCACGTGAAGGAGGTTCGCATGAAGCATGTGCTGGTGATTGGCCAGACCAAGGACTGGGAGCACGAATCCGTCTCGGCGGCGATGGACGCTGTCTACAGCATGGGCAAAGAGAGCGGCTTGTGGGATACGACGATGCGCACGGACACCAAGCTTCTCACCAAGAAAGAGCTGGTGAGAAATGCGAAGAATCTCAACTACTTTGACCTGATCGTCTTTGCCAACACCAGCGGCGAACTCGATATGGACGCCAGCCAGAAGCAGGATATGATCTCGTTTATCAGGGACGACGGCAAGGGATTCGTCGGCATGCATGCCGCGCTCGATACGAACCACACGTGGCCTGAGTACGGCGAGATGCTTGGCGGATGGTTTGACGAGCACCCGTGGATGACCTTCGAAGCGCCGATCGTCAACGAAGATCCTAGCTTCCCGGCGGTGCGCCACTTCCCTGCCGCTTTTGTGAAGTATGACGAGATCTACCAGCCGAAGGAATGGTCGCGCGACAAGGTGAATGTGCTGCTGAGCCTCGACTCATCAAAGCTCAATTACGATAACAATCCAAAGATTCACCGCACGGATCACGACTTCCCGGTGGCGTGGAGCAAGATGTACGGCAAGGGACGGGTCTTCTATTCGACGCTCGGCCACACGGAGGAGAGTTGGCAGGATCCTGACGTTCGCAAGATGTACTTTGAGGCGATCAAGTGGGCGCTGCAGATGACCGAGGGAAGCACCGCCTCTCATCCGCGGCCGGTTGCGGGGCATTGAGCGCAGGGTGGGTAGAGCATTTTCAGGAATTGTGCAGTCCGAAATCTAATTCCCTTCCCACCCATTCCGCAGAAAGACGCGGAATGGATGGGGCACGGAGCAACCTACATCTTGGGCGGACCTTGAACCAGACCGATCAAGTGCCCCTCGGGATCGGTGAAGCCGGCGAAGAGGCCGCCATCCGGTGTTGGAAGCGGGCCATAGGCCCTTTGCCCTCCTTTGCTTTCGATGTGCGTGAGCACAGCGACAATATCTTCAACCGCGACGTAAAAGGTCACGTGGACGCGGCCCTCGCCCATGGCGCCGATGCCGCCGTTGATGTCTCGACGGGCACGAGCATGCAAATGGATGTGCACGTGAACTTTAGAGGGAGTTGCTCTGTATTGGACGCTGCGTTTTCCCGCCTCCTCACAAAAAGAAGAGAAATTGCGGCGCGCTCGTGCCGATAGTACAACAACCAATACCAGACACGGGGATTCCTATCCCCGCCAGCTGCGTTGCAGGGATGCCCAAAGCGAGCAATAACCTCCCGGCATTCGCAGAGATCGAAACCGAACACCAGCACGAGTAGGTCGATCAAGATGGGCCAAGAAGCGAATACAGTCGAAGAACTTAAGACGGCGGAAGAACAAAAGACGCCTGAAGAGCCGAAGGCTCAGGAAAAGCCGGAGCCGGGCGAGGAACTTCGACGCGCACCCCGCCTTCAATGTTCTGGCCTTGCCGGCATCCAGACACTTCCTGCCGTTGAGAAGCCATGCCCCGCCAAGATCATCAATTTGAGCGTGGGCGGGTGCCTGATTGAGTCCGAGGTACCGCTGACGCTCGCGATGGACGAGATTGTGGAGTTGATCTTCTGCGTCAACCACATGCCCTTCCGAGTGAGAGGCAAGGTGAGGTCAATTCGATCGGCAACTCTGATGGGCTTTCAATTTCCTCAAATCAGCGATCGAGTTCGAAGGCAGCTTGAGGATCTGGTCGGAGAATTGATCGAGCGCCTTGCCAAGCTCCACAAGGAGAGCCTTGCAAAGGGTTGCGACCACGATGACGCGAAGCCCATTCACAATCCTGCCGCACAGCCACCCCGCTCGCCAGCTGCTCCGCCATCCCGACCCCCTGCCGCTCTGCCGCCCCGCGGAGCAGGTCTCTACCATCCGAGCACACCCGTTGAGGTTCGGCCTGGTAAAGTGGCCGTTCGCCCCGAACCCGCGAAAAGATGGTTCTGAAACCCTCCAACCATCTCATCGGTGAGAAGGTTTGACGTGCGCGGATGAATCCTATTTGATTCCTTTAGCGTTGAGGTGCGGACCGTACTTCTGGTCCGAGCCCATAATATGATCCGTCAACCAGCTCTTGAGGAACGCCATCGTCTCCATCCCTAGTTCACGCGATTGCCCGCTTTCGAAGCGTGCCTGCAAATTCATTACTCTCCTGGCAAGCAAGGCGTGTTCAGCCTTGTGTGCGGCCCCGCCTGAGTAGCCGGTCTGCTCGAACAAGCGCTCTTCGCGGGCAAAGTGAACCCTGGTGTAATTTGATAGCTTTTCAATCACACCTTCCATGCTCTTCCTTGCGCGGTTGGCCTCGATTCCGTCATTCAGGTCATTCAACATGTCGATCAAAGTCTTGTGATCGTCATCCAGTACCTTCACTTTCACGCTCATCTCTTCAGTCCATGTCATCAAAGGCATACGCAGAACTTCCCTTCTGGATTCAATCTGCCCGCGAATGCTTGCAACGCGACTCTGCAAACCAATGGGTTCGAAGCCTCCTTGCGCACTGCTGCAAGAAGGCACCCACCCAATTCCGTGATCCAGCAGCAACTATCGGCGAATGCCGCAGAGAATTCCAGAAGCAAGACACAGAAGATCCGAAACCTTGGTCAAAGCCCGGCCATTGGTGTACTGCTCTATCTGAGTAGTTCCTCCAGCGCCGTGCTAAGATCCGTCTTCTCATCGCGATACTTCACGATCACCGGCGCGTAGACGCTTAGGCCCCATTCTTGTCCCTTGCCCTTGCCGACGGCGCGGGAGCCGGGAACTACGACGGCATTCTCTGGAATCATCAGGGGTAACTCCGCAGTGGCACGCAGGATAGTGCCTTTGATCAAGTCGAAGACCGGGGTTCCGCGTGTAAGGATCGTTCCGGCGGCCAACACTGCGCCTTTTCGGACAATCGCGCCCTCGTAGACGCCGCAGTTGCCGCCCACCAGCACGTCGTCTTCGATAACTACCGGGCTGGCGTTGACCGGTTCGAGCACGCCGCCGATCTGTGCCGCGGCGCTCAGATGGACGCGCTTGCCCACCTGGGCGCAGGAACCGACCAGGGCGTGCGAATCGACCATCGTGCCCTCATCAACATAAGCCCCGGCGTTGATGTACATGGGAGGCATGCAGACCACGCCGCGCGCCACGAACGCACCGGAACGCACCGAGGATCCGCCGGGAACTACGCGTACTCCATCGCCCGGACCAAAATGCCGCACCGGGAAGGTGCTCTTGTCGACAAAAGAAAGACCTGGAGCGGAAAACTCCTCCAGTAAGCCCAGCCGAAAGCCCAGCAGGATGCCCCGCTTGACCCAGGCGTTGACTTTCCAACCTGACGGCGAGGCGGTGTCGGGTGAGGCGGCGCGCACTTCGCCGCTCTCCAGTGAGGCTCTCAGGGCCAGAAAGGCCGTCATCGCGGAGTCGTCGCCGATGGCGACTGGGCCCGCCTCAAAGTACCGTTCAATTGTCTCCTGTAGCTGGCTGATGGTCATCGCATCCCGAGTCTATCAACTGAGGGGAATCGAAGAGTAGCGCCCCGTAAGGAAATTCGAGCGGGAAAAGATGTAGTTACACCTCTCCTCTCTCGTTTGTTTTCGCTGCTGATGCGCCGTCGTGGCGCTTCGATCTCAGGCCGCGACTTTGTCGTGGAGCTTGCCGCGAACCTGCCCATCGAGACGGATTGGCTGTAGCCGGAAGGAATTCTTTCCCTCGGGAATCATCGCCATCGCGATCGATGTCCGATCCGGCTTTGTATGCATGTGCCGGGATTCCAGCCATGCGCACAACCGGGGATCGAAGATCTCCGGCTCGCCCTGCCAGAATGCGGGTTTGAGACCACACTCAATCTGAAGATGATCGAGCACTAATTCGACGCTCGAGATGCTCTTGGGGAAATAGCGCCGGACGTTGTTCACGCCCACATGAAGTCCGGTGACTCCGCGTCCCTTGCTTTGCGTTTTGACCACCATACGTACCTGCCGTTCATTGCCGAATGATGTCAGTCTAGGGAACCGGACAGGAAAAGCCCTCTGCCGGTCGACGAAAACCCGGGTTCAGATTCCATCTTTGGTACTTATCGGCCAAAAGTTCGTTTTGACAAGAGGCTCAACTCTTTTTTTTTCATGCGCCCAGGACGGATTTTGCTCCGCTTTTCCACAGAGAGCCTTCTCCTCCACCGATAACGGAATGGCCTCGAAGGAACGATGAAGAAACATTAAAGAACGGATGAAAACCCGCGCCTGGACTCAAGGAGGTAAGAGTAGGGCCTTCCCCGCTGATTCGTCAGTTTCAGGTTCGCTAGCCCCGGATGAGGCTCCAGCCCTCCGGTTGCCGGGTCACCTCGAACTTGAAGCCGAATCCTCTCGAATTGTCGATGTAGCGGAAAAACTCCGGCTCGAAGGCAAATAGGACACAGTTGCGTGTTGCGAGGCGAAGAACCCGCCCCAGCTTGAATCGTTCGCAATAGGCCTCAATCAGCGGGACGCGCCGCTCGGGTTCGTCGATTCCAGCCACCGATCCGCGCATTTGAACTCCGCGTATCTCTTTCCAGTTCAATGTGTTCCGATAAACAGTCGCGGCCGCTCGGGGCGATCTCGCAAGGTTCAGGCTGTGCAGGCTGCTCTGGATCGAGAGCCAGTAGAGTGTGAGGTCGTTGCCTGCGATGTAGAACAGCGGCGCGACGGCAGCCTCGCCGTCTTCGCCGGTTGTGGCCAGCGACAGAGTCGTCTGCTGGCGCAGTAATGCGGCAATCAAATCAAGTTGTTTTTGTGCTTTCTTCATCGTGCGACCCCAGGGACACGCCTTGCAACAATGTACACGTTCACCCGGAAAACGGAAGAGGCAGCCCATCTTGTGGGCTGCCTCTTTCGTTTTCGTCGAACCCGAAGGTTCTTGGTGGGTTAAGGGAGATAGTAGCGGAAGGTGGTCCAGACCATGTTATCGATGCCTTTGGCGCCGTTCAAAGTAGTGGACAGAGAGCCGGCAGTTCCCGTTCCTGACCAACCTTCGCGAACAGCGTACCCGTATTGGACGCCCTGGCGCAGGCGGCCGCGGTCGCCCTTGTAAATGTCATACCAGTAACCGCCGGTGATCTCCTGTACGTCGCGGGTGTTGTTTCCGCAGGAGGAGCCGCCGGGCAGGTAACCCACCGAGCCGGAAGCATAGCTCGGGTTGTTGACCGCGGAGCAGGTGGCAGAGACGCTTGCGTAACGTGAGCCATAACCGATGGCGGTCATAGTAGGCGTGGCAGTAAAGTGCGAGCCCCAGGTTCCCCCACCGTTGGTGGTGGCCAAGGTGGCAGATGCCGCGGAGGCGCATTGGGCGGCGGCGGTGGCTGTCGTGAGTCCCGTCGTCTGGCAGAAATAAGGCTTCGGATCGGAAAGCGTGATGGCGGAGCTCGCGAAGTCGGCGCGGCCCGCATAGTCGCCGCCATAGTTGAGATAGATTGACAGGCGCGGCGTGGGCGTGGCTTCGAGGGTAAGCAGGCCGCTGAGATTGTGAATCGGAGCCAGTTCGCCGGAGGCGTCGTTGGTGACGTCCGACAGAGTGGTGTTGCCGTAACGACCCATGCCCGGACCGTAGAGGGCCTTGGCGCCAAAGGTCAGCTTATCCTTGATGACAGGAACGCGCATGCTGCCGCCGATGCCGCCTAGGACAATGCTGTCCTTGTAGTAGCCCGAGGTGCTCGACGCAGCCCAGGCATTTTGTCCCGGATTGGGGCTCACACTGCTATAAGCGAAGCCCATGATGTCGGCCACGGCGCCGTACTTGACCGAGTTCTGCGTGACATTGGGGTAAACCGTCTCATGAGCAAAGCCGGCGATCCCGAAGACCTCGTAGTGTCCCCAGCCGGGATCGACAGCGGCTTTCGCGACAAAGTCCGGCGCCTGATTAAAGGAGATGTTGGTGATGTTGGAGTTGGCCGTAATCGTGGCGTAGGTCGGCATGTAGGTGTTGACGACGTTGCCGGTGGTTGCGTCGAAGTCCTTGACGTTTGCGTAGCTCTTGACGTAGGTTGTCGCCCCAACGGTGCTGACCGCGGCGTTGTAGTTGCCGCCGTTGGCGCCGGCGCTGCCGAGGATGGCGTAAGGCGTATTGCCTGCGATCGCGGACGAATAGAGGAGCTGGGGATTCTCAGCCGAGATGCCCACGGCGAACTTATCAAAGCTCTTGACTACGCGGAAGCCGTATTGGCGGGTCCACACGAAGCCCGGAACGTAATTCGGGTCTATGGTCTGCGGCGTAGTAACGTCGCCTGGGGCGCTGGTGATGCCCTTCTTCTGCTCGGTGGCTAGCGACCAGAGTTGCCCGCCTGCGAATGTCAGGTGATCGTTGGTCTCGGCTTGGGCATAAAGGATGCGCTGGCGCATCACGTAGCTGTTGGACTGGTTGTTATTGGAGGTGATGCCAGTGCCCAGAAAGTCACCTTCGTAATAGCCGCGAAGGGTGCCCCAGCTGACTTTGCCTTCGGCCAGCATAGTAATGCGGGATTGGCGGGCGCTGCCGTAAAACTCGCTGAGCGAGTAGGCGTCGGCGCCTTCATAAGGAATGGCGCTGAAAGCGGTAGGAATGTCGCCGCCAGTAGCCTTGGTCCGGTAAACCGTTTCAGCCGCCACGAAGCCGCCGGGCGTAATGTTAATTCCCTTGTAGTGCAGGGTCGTGGGGTTGGCGATGGCCTTTTTGAGATTGGCGGTCTCGTCGGAGACTGTAGTGGCCAGCGAGACGCTGTTGGCCTTAAGGTCGGTCACCGTGGTCTGTAGCGTGGTGACAGCGGCCGCGTTGTCTGTAACCGCCTGCTGCTGGGCCGAAGCCGCGGCGTTTGCTTTGTCCGCCGCCGCCTGGGCGTCGGCTGCCGCCTGCTGCGCCCTCTGCAACTGCGCATCCTTGCTGGCCAGATCTTGCTTTAGGCCATTGATTTGGCCCTCGAGCTCCTGGCGGAGCGCCTGAATTTGTTCGGCAACCGTTGGCGGCGGAGGCGCCTTTTCCTTCTTGGCTGCAACAGCGTGCTTCTTCACCGCAGGTTTGGCTTCACTGGTTTGCCCGTAGGCGGAGACAACGCAGACTGCCGCGAGTGCCGCGGCAGCTATTTTAAGTCTGAATTTCATGGGGCCTCTCATATTCCTTTCAAATCGGGTTGGATCGTGGCTGCGCCCGTTGTGCAGAGCGAGCACCCTCAAGTTCCGCATCCGGGAGTCTCTCAACATGAAGCCGGTTCTCTTCGTCTCCAGGCGCGCGGCACCAACATCCACGGCCGGAGATGGTTGTCTGTGCAAACGTAGATTTCCCCGGACGCTTTCGACTTCAAGCCTCGCAGATCATGATGAATATTTGACGAATTTACCCATTTTTAACAAAGCCAGGTTTGCTTCTAACCCGTTTGTTCCTAACTGGGAGCGGGGATTCAGAGCCAGGCCTCATTGATACAAGATGAATAATCGTGGCTGTACCATGCAAGATCCAGTTTCTAGAAATCTGCCGAGGCGTCCCTCGGGCGTCAGTCAGAGCGGCGCTTGAATTTCGATTCCGCCTGCCTCGATCTCCTATTTTGCGCTCAGCAGGTTTCCAAGCAGGCGGTAGGCGCCGGGAACCAGCTCGGGTAGCTGGCGATAGAGAGCGTATGCCAAGTAGATATAGGCTCCCTTTCCGGGATGAGCCACCAGCAGGCCGCCGCGTTGCGGGTCCTGTCCGGGGTCGGCGGTTTCGGTAAGCGGCGTGTAACTCTTGTCCCAGCTATCCAGGAAGGAGTGGCCGCGCTCCTCGACCCATCCGTTGAAGTCCGCAGCGGTGATCGCGTTGGGCGAGGTGAAAATAGGGTGGGCCGGATCGAGGAGCTTCACCGGCGCAGTCTCATCCACAACGCGCTCGGCCATGCGCCCCATCGAGAGCGGAAACGGAGCCGGAAAGTTTCCGCTCTGATACTGGACAATCAGGGTCCCGCCACGGCGGACAAACTCTTCCAGTCTGGGTTGGGCGGTGGTCAGTTCGGGGCGGGCGGAGTAAGCGCGAATGCCAAGGACAATGACATTCCACGAGGAGAGGTCGCCCGAGGTCAACTCGGCCGCAGTGAGCAGATGCGGCGCGACGCCCATGGCTTCGATGGCCTCGGGAACCAGGTCGCCGGTGCCCATTACGTAGCCGATGCGCAAGCCCGGCGCCAGCTTTACATCCACTTTGCGAGTCTTCAGCTCGGCTGGCTTGTACAAATCATAGGGGCGTAACCCGCCATAGCCAATGCTCTTCCAGCCGGTCTGGTAGTCGTGACCGCCGGAGTGGGCTACCGCCGTGATGGAGTATGCGCCGGTTGTCGCACCGTCCGTCGAGACGAAGAAGAGCAGAGGCTCGGTGTCGCCGGCGCTGTCGCGATGGAACTTCGCTTCGCTGGGTTGGGCCGTCCATCCAGCCGGCAACTCAAGGGTGACAGTTCCCTCAGCAGCGGCCTCGCTGTGAACTGTGACTTTGACCGGCAAGGCGCTGCCATCAAAGGGAAGAACGCGCGCCTCGGGCTCCATGCGTACGCCAATTGCTGGCGTGACCACCAGCGGCTCATAGATCCCGCCGGGCCCCTGAACATGCTGCAAAGTCTGCACCACCTGGCCGACGCGGATGGGCAGGCCGTCGAAGGAAAACTCGGCCCAGGCCTGCAACGGATAAGGCGCAAAGGAACGGAGGCGATCTTCGGGCTTGGTCAAATCGTAGAAAGGCTGCTCGATGGAGGGCCGAGTGAAGAAAGGCTTCGTCGGCTCGCTGTTTTCGGCGGCGCGCACGCGGAAGATCGAATCAACGGATGGGGCTGCCGGATCGATTGCGCCGGTTGAGATTTCTGCCTTCCACGGGTCGCCGCTTTGGCTGACGAGCCAGACCTTTTCAATCCGGGAATCGCCGGTCGCCTGCGCGGTATGGACGCGAACCTTGAACTCCTCGCCCGGCGTGACGCTGCGCGGAGTCTCATCGGCTGAGCCGCCGCGGAAGGGGCCGCCGCTCTGAACGTTGTCGGCTTTGGTGGTGAAGGCGATCAGGTCCAGACCGAGCAATTCCTTCAGTGCGGTCTGGAACTGGTCAATCTTCAGGTCCAATTCGAAGAGCAGGTTAGCTTTGGACTGGGCATCCAGATCCGCCTCCGGAGCGTTCTGAACTTGCGCGCGAAGATCCAAGGTTTGCCTGTAAATAGCAGCCAGCTTGTGCGCTGTCTCGACCCCTTCATTGCCCTTGCATTCTTCCAGAAGATCCCTCAGATTGCCGCCGATCTCAGCCGTGCCCATAACCAGCCACCGAGGGGCGGGAGCCTTGGCCAATTGTGGCAGCCCTCCGATCCATGTGTCGATCGAGACGGAGCGGTTGCGGAAGAGACTCGCGTCGATCTTCGGGCTCTCCCTGGGCTTGGCGTCCCCGTTATAGTCGGCAGGCCGTGGCCGCGCAGGCGGCGCCACCGTCCACAGATGATAGCTCGTGGTCGCTGGGCCGCTCAGCGTGGGGTTTGCGCCGCCGTTCTGTGACTTCTGCTCGCCCCAGCCTTCGCGCGCGATCTGCACATAGCTGCGGCCAAGCACCGGGTCGAGCGTGCCAACTGGCAGCGTTACATCGGTCGAGAGAGCGCCTTCAGTCCATTCGCCAGTCACGTAGTTTTTGAAGCGCGCCGGGGTCCATTTGCCGGTCGCATAGTCGAACATGCCTTTGTCGGTGATGGGCGCAAACGGCACCATCGAGTACACGGCCAGCGGCTGCCAGGGCTGCAATCCATCCTTCAGTTGTTCCGGAAAAACCGTCGGATCGCCGGCGGCCTTGAAGACCTCCTGCGCGATCTCGCCGGAGACCTGGTGGTGGCCGTGGCCGTCGGTGACTCCGCCGACGAATGTCGAAACGATAATCTGCGGCCTCTCGCGGCGCACGGCCAGCACCGCATCGTAGAGGACGCGCTCGTGGCCCCACTTGGCAAAGGCCTCCTCTTGCGTCTTCGAAAAACCAAAATCGGCCTCGGTGCCCCAGAGCTGTTTCGCGCCATAGAACTCACCGGCCCGCAGCAGTTCATTGGTGCGAATCAGCCCCAGCGCATCGTCGGCGTCGGCGCTCATGGCGTTTTGCCCGCCTTCTCCGCGATTCAGCGTCAGCAGGGTCGTGCGCACGCCGAGGCCACGGCTCAGGTAGGTCAGCAGTGCGCCGTCCTCGTCGTCCGGATGCGCGACGATCATCATCACGCTGGCAGTGGTCGAAAGGCGCTTGAGCGATTGCTCCAGAGCCGCTGCGCCGCGGTCTTCGGGCAGGGGCAGCGCGATCTCGCTCGGCTCGGGAAGAGGAATCGAGGAAAGGTCGCGGGCTTGCGATTGGGGTTGCTGTGTGGCCTGTCCAGGTTGCTGCGCACTCAGGCAAAGCGCTCCAGCCCCCGCCAGTATCAGCACGGTGAGGACCGCCTCAACCACTAATTGTTGAACTCTCTTGGCTCGGATCATACCTGCCGTCAGTGTACAATCCGGGGAGCGATGTCGGGGCTTCGAAGATTGGAGTCTACGACAGCCCGCTCCAAGAGCAGTTCCCTCAGGGGCTAAAAGGCAGAATGTTCTGTTTTCGTCGTGCGACGCGACTGAAGTCGTGCCCTGGCACAATGCGGCATTCTCGAAACAGGCTCCAGTGTCTGTATGAATAATTCCTCCACCCAGTCCGCTAGTGCCCCTACCCTTGAGCGCCGCATCGGCCTGCGCTCGGCGGTCGCCTTCAACATGCTGGAGATGATCGGGGTTGGTCCCTTCATTACGCTGCCGCTGGTGATCGCCGCTGCTGGCTACCGGCTCTCGGTGTGGGCCTGGGTGTTGGGCGCGGCCATCGCCGTGGCCGACGGGCTGGTCTGGGCCGAGCTGGGTGCAGCCTTCCCCAGGGCCGGCGGTTCCTATGCGTTCCTGCGCGAGATCTACGGCCCCGAGCGGGCCGGCAACTGGCTGAGCTTTCTCTATGTCTGGCAGGTGAGCTTCACCGCGCCGCTGGCCATTGCCTCGGGCTGCATCGGGCTGTCCAGCTTTCTGGCCTGGTTCTGGCCGGGGTTAGATGCCGCACCTTTTGCAGCCTTGCCCGCTTTGCACTACTCGAACTTCGCCGCCGCCGCCACCTGCTTGCTGGTGACGGCGCTGCTCTATCGGAACCTGAAGTCCGTCACGCGGCTGGCCTGGGTGCTTTTTGCCGGTGTGCTGGCGGCCATCGCTGGGGTGATCGTCTCCGGCTTTGCGCACGCAGCGACCACAGGCGGATGGCGGATGCCAGCCGAGCCGGCGATCTCACTTCCCGTGGCGCTGGGCGGTCTGGCGCAGGCCACGCTGCTGACGACCTATTGCTATTGGGGCTACTACAACATTGCCTTCCTGGGCGGCGAGGTCCGCAAGCCCGAGCGGACGATTCCGCGCGCCATTCTGCTCTCGCTGCTCTTCGTCGCGGGGTTTTACGTTGCAATGGACCTGGCCGCGCTGCCGGCAATGCGCGATGGAGGTCGCGATGCCGCATCGCACGTTGCTGCCGGAGCTGCGGTCCGCCTGCAACTGGTGGCCGACATCGCCAGATCAGCCTTTGGCAGCCTGGCAGGCCGATTGATGGCCGCGCTGATCATCTGGACGGCCTTCGGATCCATCTTCTCACTGCTGCTCGGCTACTCCCGCGTGCCCTACGCCGCCGCCCGAGATGGCAACTACTTCCGGTTCCTCGCCGCGGTCCATCCAAAGCACGGCATTCCCCACAGGTCGCTGGTGGCTTTGGGATTGGTGGCCGCAGGATTCTGTTTCTTCTCGCTGGCGCAGGTGATCACGATGCTGGTTGTCACGCGAATCTTGATCCAGTTCTTTTTGCAGCATGTGGGGGTGATGGTGCTGCGGGCGCAAAGGCCGGAGCTGCCGCGCCCCTTCAGGATTCCGTTCTACCCGCTGCCTCCGCTGGCGGCCATCGCGGGGTTCCTGTTTATGTTGGTGAACCGCAGCCACGCGCTAGGCGGGCTGGGGGTAGCCGCGGGAATTGCCGCATCCGGCACGCTGATCTATGGGGTCCGCGCACGGCGGCTGGGACAATGGCCGTTTACGCGCGCCGCCGCAAAGTGAAGCGTGTCAAGTAACTGTTAGTCGAATTTTCATTTGATGAAGTGAGCGGCGAACATTACGATGCGAGTAAGCAAACAACCAGACAACAACTGTAAGGATAGCGATGATTGAACTCATAGTCCTGATAGCGGGGATCGTTTACGCATTCCGAAGACCCAAGCTCAAGGCGCTCACCACCGAGCAGCTTCCGGCAATGCCTCAAGAAGCATTCGTAGAGTGGAAGGCGCTGGAACTCAAGAGCATCGATTTCTTCCTTTGGGCCACCTGGGGGGTGCTCTTGATAAGTGTTCCAATCAGATTGATGATGGCCGTTACGTTTCCCGATGCAGAAGATGCAGCAATGGGTGTGAAGATTCTCTCTGGGATCGTCGCCGTCTTTCTGCTTTTGTCCAAGATGGCGCCGGCGGCAAGGAAAGCTTCCGTGCTGAAGGCGCGGTTTGGGGTGAAATGGCCATAAACATCTAACGAAAGTAGATCTCAGGATCGAACGGGGGGCGGATCGTGAGTTGCCAATGCGAAGGGACTTGGCTGGGGGTTGCGGCGAGAGTCGGCGCTTTCGGCACACCGATCTACTGCTTCCGCGCACGGCGGCTCGGGCAATGACCATTCACACAAGCGGAGTGTTTGGGTCGTCAACAGCAAGCGTGCATGGTATACGAATGGCATGAGCGACGAGAACCTTGCTGCCCGTGTTGTCCTGACGCCCATGGCTCCGGGAAGAGATCAGGAGTTCACCGGAATGCTCGCTGAGTTTCGAGCGGCAGGCGAGCAGGACGTTTATAGCGGAGATCAGGCGATCGGGTGGGAAGGCTATTCCGCTTATTACGCGTTGCTTTCACAAATGAAGGCCGGCGGATACCCGAGGCCGGAGATCGTGCCGATGGATTCTTATTTCATCGAAGCCGATGAACGAATTCTGGGAGAGCTCTTCATCCGTCGCCAATTATCACCACGACTCAAGATTGTTGGCGGCCACATCGGCTACAAGGTCAGACCGTCCTGCCGCAATCGGGGCGTCGCCACCGCCGCAATGAGGTTTGCTCTGCAGCTGCTGGCAGAGACTGGCGTCGAGAAGGCGCTGGTCACTTGCAACGATGGCAATGCCGCTTCCGCAAGAGTGATCGAAAAGTGTGGCGGAGATCGCATCGAGGATTCAAATCACGAAGGCATTTTGGAGCGGCGCTATTGGGTTCCCACCGCTCCAGGACCGAGTTGAGAGTCGAAAGGAACTTGCCGAACGTCTCACACTCTCCCAAAAAACAAGCCCTACTTCTGTAACTTATGTGACCCTTTTCGTGTCTAATGATTGCAATCGGCGCTTCCCAGCGCGAGGTCACATTCATGCTCATCGGCAAACCGCCCGATAACCCTTCTTCCGAGATCACATCCCGAGAGGGATACAACTGGTACCTCAATCGCCGCCGCTTCCTGCGTTCAGCCGCCTCAACGGCGGTTGCCGCTGGCGCAACCGCAATCGGCGCCGAGCGTCTGGCGGAGCTTTTTTCGCCTAGCGTCGCGGCGCTGGCCGGAACGAAGCTCGAGACGGTCAAAAGCCCGCTGACCACCACCGGCGAGCAACTGACCAGCCTCGAAGACATCACCCACTACAACAACTTCTACGAGTTCGGCGTGGACAAGGCCGAGCCGGCAAAGAACGCCGGCGTGCTTCCAACGCGGCCATGGACGATCAAGGTGGAGGGCAAGGTCAAGCAGCCCAAGACCTTTGACATCGAGGCGCTGCTCAAGCTGCGTCCGCTCGAAGATCGCGTCTATCGCCATCGCTGCGTCGAGGCCTGGAGCATGGTCATACCCTGGGTCGGTTATTCGCTCTCGGAGTTCATCAACCAGTGCGACCCGCTGCCCAGCGCAAAGTTTGTGCAATTCCTCTCCTACTACGACAGGAAGGTCGAGAAGTGGGCGACTCAGGCCTCGTTTTATTCACCCTACTCCGAAGGCCTGAGAATGGACGAGGCGATGAACCCGCTGACGCTGCTGACCTTTGGCCTCTACGGCGAGGTGCTGCCCAACCAGGACGGCGCTCCGGTGCGCGTCGTGGTGCCGTGGAAGTACGGCTTCAAATCCGCGAAGTCGATTGTAACCGTGCGCTTCCTCGACCATCAGCCACCTACGACTTGGAACGACATGGGACCCAGCGAATATGGCTTCTACTCGAACGTGAATCCCGAGGTGGACCATCCCCGCTGGAGCCAGAAGACCGAACGCCGCATCGGGCAGCCATTCTATGCACAGCGCCGCAGCACGCTGATGTTCAACGGCTATGGCGACCAGGTCGCCTCGCTCTACAACGGCATGAACTTGAAGAGGAACTTCTGACGAGGGATCAGGGAACAGCCCGTTACAGCCTGTATTGAAAATCGAAAAGGCCGAAAAACCATCCCTCAGGGGCTAAAGCCCGCATCTATTTTGAGCCGCCTACGGCACGACTAAAGCCGTGCCCTTTCAAAACAGGAATTTCACAACGGGCTGTTGGCCTCTCAACAAGATTCAAAGAGACTCGCCGACTCGCGGAGACCATGAAACGACCGACCCTCATCGCGCTCAAGACCCTCACCTGGCTGGCCTGCCTTTGGCCGCTGGCCCAACTTGTTTGGGGCGCAGCGACCAACAATCTGGGCGCGGACCCTACAGCCAAAATCACTCTTACAACGGGTTACACAACCCTGCTCCTGCTCATCATTTCGCTGGCCGTCACGCCGGTTCGCCGCCTCATCCCAGAGCTGACCTGGCTGGTGAAGTTCCGCCGCCTGCTGGGCCTGTTTGCCTTCTTCTATGCCACGCTGCATCTGGGTACGTACATCGCTCTTTATGCGGGCTTCGACGTCAACACCATGGCTACCGACATCGCCAAGCGCCGCTTTATCACCGTCGGCGTGGCCGCGTGGCTGCTGCTCGTGCCGCTGGCCGCCACCTCGACCAATTGGGCCATTCGCAAGCTGGGCGGCAAGCGCTGGAACCGCCTGCACAAGCTGGTCTACCTGGCCGCCGTCTGCGGAGTGATTCACTACTGGTGGCAGGTCAAACCGGGGGTTCTCGCGCCGATGAACCTGACGGTAGTTCTGGCAGTTCTGCTGCTGTCGCGGCCGGCATGGACCCTGTGGCAGAAGCGGCTTCAGAGTGCAAAGGCCGCGCGGGCCGCCGATTGAGACCCGCATCAAGGCGCGGCTGGCGCAGCAGGTGGAGCAGGGGTCAACGAAACCAGCAGATCTTCCATATCGTTTTGGACCGTCAGCGGAATCTCCTTGTCGTCGTAGCGGACGGCTTTCGCCTTTGGTGGCGCAGGGCCGGGGTCACCGGCTCCGGTCGCAGCATTGGCTGGTTCTACGTCCTCCGCGC
This sequence comes from uncultured Occallatibacter sp., assembly GCA_964525655.1. Classification (GTDB taxonomy): domain Bacteria; phylum Acidobacteriota; class Terriglobia; order Terriglobales; family Acidobacteriaceae; genus Telmatobacter. Next base: position 78,975 of record CAZGHZ010000002.1, on the reverse strand, counting down.
CCGTGACTTGAAGGATGTACTTGCCCTCCGGGACATACTCGAAGGCAAACGCACCATCGTTGGGAGATAGCTCGCGCGCATCCTCACGATCATCGGCGTAGAGCAGCCGAACCGTCGCGTGAGTGGGCGTATGACCATCGGCGAGGGCCGTCACGGTGCCCGAGACGGTGTGCAGTCCGGAGAGAGGGATCATAATGTCCGCGCCGTTCACGATCTCTCCGGCAGCAAGCTTTGTAATGGTCGCATTCTTCCTGCGAAAGGTATCTCCGAGACAGATGGCCGGTGCCGCGCCTTCGTTTTCCACGGGCATCGACGCGCAGAGCTTGTACTCACCAGCGGGGAGATTGGTGAGGCTATAGTGGCCGTGTCCGTCGCTCTTTGAATCGATCGACCAGCCTCTGAAGAGCGCGAGGCCGACGCCGCTCCACTCGCTCTTTTCGGCCTTGCGAAGCAGCAGGAAGTGCATGCCGATGGCCGGGCTTCCATCGTCATAAGTGACCGATCCATCGATCTCGGCGCCCCGCTCAACCTGAATGCTAACCTCGGCAGTGCGATGCCTGCTGACGGTCACTTCGACCAAGTGCGTCTTCCACTGTTTGGCCATTTCGAGGGTTTGCTCTTTCTCATTTCCCAAGGCGTTCAATCGTCTCAAATCGAGGCCGCGCTCAGGGTCCAGGTAACCCTCCATTGTCGCCAATGCGAAGTATTGGCCCGGCTCGACAGCCTCAAGCCTGAAACGCCCGTCGAGGTCGGTAAGAGTGCTTTCCGGTTCTGGCGTCTGGCCGTCAGCCTTGGCATCCTCCTTAGGCACCGCGACAAGATGGATCGTGGCAAATCGAGCTGGCTTGCCAGTATCCGCGCAGGTTACAACTCCGGTGACTACGCCTTTGGCTGGATCGGGCTTCTTCGCCGAGTGCTGATCGCAGCCGCCCGCGAAGAGACAGAAGCACACAAGAATCCACAGCAAACGCGAACGCGCCATCGCAAGCCTCCGCTGCTCTTCAGGACTCAGGGAATTGTAGCGCCGACTGCGCCACGGGGTGATAACTCTTGCGGTGCAAAGGCGTTGGCCCGAGGCGCTCCAGAGCGGCAAGGTGCTCGGGGCATGGGTAACCCTTGTGCTGCGCCAGCCCATAGCCGGGAAACTCGCGGTCCAGTTCCACCAGCATCCGGTCGCGATGGACTTTGGCGATCACAGAGGCGGCTGCGATGGAGAAACTGATTCCGTCGCCATGAATCACGGCCTGCTGCGGACAGCTCCAGTCGATTGCATCGCGGCCGTCGATGAGCAGGAAATCGGGGCTGAGGGTGAGTTGCTCGACCGCAAGACGCATGGCCAGTAGCGAAGCCCGACGAATGTTGATGCGGTCGATCGCCTCAGCGTCCACAGCGGCAATCGCCCAACTGATCGCATTGGCGCGAATCTCCAGATCGAGTTCAGTGCGTTTCTTCGCGGTGAGTCTTTTTGAGTCGTCGAGGCCGTGGAGACGGCAACCTCTTGGAAGGATGACTGCGGCAGCCACGACCGGCCCGAAGAGCGGCCCGCGGCCCACCTCATCCAGACCGGCGATGCGCAACGCTCCGCGCTCGCGCGCGGCATCTTCCAGCGTCCAACCGCATGCCGGGGCCTTGGCCATGAATTCAGTATAGTGAGATGGCCGGCAATTCCGTTGGATCTTCGCGGGCCGTCTCGGTTGCGCAGGTTGCCGGACGCTGGCAATCCATCCGAGTGCGGCAAACAGCTTGCCAAGTTTCTTTCCTAAGGATGCGATTGCCTGACCACCACCACGCCCCCACCCTGCTGGATTACTCTGGTTGTTCAGGAGATTCAAGCCGAAGATGTGCAAGCCGTGCCGGTGCCCAGCCGACGCTCGGGCCGGTTTTGCTCTTGCATCGCACCTATCTCTCGCCCAGCGTCTAACTGATGAGGCCACTGATGCTCGTTCGAGATCTCCGCTCTCTCGTCCTGCTGCCGGCAGCACTGCTGCTGGCAGCCGCGCCCACGATTCACGCCGAAGAAGGCATGTGGACCTTTGACAACCTGCCTCTGAAGCAATTGGCGGCCAAGTATGACTTCCATCCAACGCAGGGCTGGCTGGATCATCTTCGCTTATCTAGCGTGCGGCTCAACGACGGCGGATCCGGCTCGTTTGTCAGTCCTGACGGCCTGTTGCTAACCAATGACCACATGGCCCGCGGTCAGTTGCAGAAGAACTCGACCGCCGAGCACGATTATGTACGCGACGGCTTCTATGCGGCAACGCCGGATGCAGAGATGAAGTCCCCCGACCTCGAAGTGGATGTGCTCGTTGCCCTGCAGGATGTGACCGCCCGCATCCAGGGCGCGGCCTTGGGGCAAACCGACGACACTAAGGCGCTACGGGCCCGCGATGCCGAGATCGCGGCCATTGAGAAGGAGAGCAAGGACAAGAGCGGCCTGCGCTCCGATGTCGTCTCGTTCTACCAGGGCGGCGAGTATTGGCTCTACCAGTACAAGGCGTACACAGACGTGCGGCTCGTCTTCGCGCCCGAGCAGCAGGCGGCCTTTTTTGGCGGCGACCCGGACAACTTCACTTATCCGCGCTACGACCTCGACATGGCTCTCTTCCGCATCTACGACAACGGCAAGCCGCTGCACACCGAAAACTATCTGAAGTGGAACTCCAAGGGCGCCGCTCCGGGCGCGCTAATCTTCGTCCCGGGCCATCCAGGCTCAACGCAGCGCGACGACACGGTCTCGGAACTGCTCATGGAACGCGAGCTGAATGGACCGGCCATGACCGAATACTTGCAGCGTCGAATCGCGGCCGCACAGGCTTTTGCCGCTCGGGGCCCGGAGCAAGCTCGCCTGGTCGGCACAGCGATCTTGAGTTTGCAGAATTCGCTCAAGGTGTACGAAGGCCGCAATGAAGCCCTGAACGACAAGGGGATTATGGCCAAGAAGCAGGCCGAAGAAAACGACTTTCGTGCTCGCGTCGCAGCCAATCCGGAGTGGCAAAAGTCCTATGGCGATGCCTGGGAGACGATTGACGCCGTACTCAAGAAGGCCGCTGCGCGGCAAAAGGCCATGATCTTCCGGCGCACCGATAGCCGCCTGTTCACCATCGCGCGCCAGATCGTGCAATACGTCACCGAAGTGAAAAAGCCAGACGGCGAGCGGCTTGACGGCTACCACGACGCTCAGCTCGAATCGCTTAGATTCCAGCTCTTCTCGCCCGCTCCCATCTATTCTTCCGTTGAAAAACTCAATATGACCACGGCGCTCAGCCTGGCCGCGGAGAAGCTGGGCAAAAACGATGAGTACCTAGTCAAACTGCTTCAAGGCAGCGATGTGAACACCTTCGTCAACTCCGCCATCGATGGCACCAAGCTTGCCGATGTTGCGGTGCGCAAGGCCCTCCTCGACGGCGGCGAGGCAGCTGTCTCGTCCTCGACCGATCCGATGATCGTCGCGGCCCTCCGCACCGACCCGCTGGTTCGCGAAGATCGCCGTTGGCGGCACGATGAAATCAGCAGTGTACTGACTGCTGCGGGCGAGAAACTGGGCAGGGCACGCTTTCTGGTCTATGGCAAAGACGCCTATCCCGATGCCACCTTCACTCTGCGGCTGAGCTACGGAACGGTTGGCGGCTACCCCTATAACGGCACCATTGCGCCTCCCTTCACCACCTTCTATGGGCTCTATGACCGCGCGGCCAGCTTCGGCAACAAGCCGCCCTTCGACCTCACGCCCAAAGAACAGGCCGGGCGCGACAAGCTGGACCTTTCAACTCCGCTCGACTTCGTTTCGACAGCAGATATCATCGGCGGCAACTCCGGCTCGCCGGTTGTCAACCGCGACGGAGAACTGGTGGGCCTGATCTTCGACGGCAATATTGAGTCGCTGGCCGGCGATTTTATCTACGACGGCAGCAAGAACCGTGCGGTCGCGGTGCACACTTCGGGAATGATCGAAGCTCTGCGCAAACTCTATGGCGCCGGCACCCTCGCCGATGAATTGGAGGGCAAGAAATAACTCTTTGCGGGATCTTAATCAAACAGCAAGGGGGTCCGCTGCTCTGCCGTTTCCTTTGGGAAACGGCAGAGCAGGCAAAGCAATCAAGGGCGCACCCTGCCGGAAAAAACCCCGTTTCGAAACACAAGCGAATCGAGCATTTCAGGGAACCTCAGATCAGGTCCCTTAATACTGCAGTTGCAGATCGAAGATTCCTGAGGGAGCATAGAATGTTCTCTACCATCCGGTGAGTTTGCGCGGCCCAGGCAGGATTCAAGCTTCCGGTGGTAGGCTTTCGGTGACGGTCAGACTGGAAATGCGAATGCGAACCTTCCCTGGACATCTTGCCGCAATTGCAGTCGCAATCTCGCTTGGCGGAGTGTTGCTGGCCCAGCCAGCCACTCCGAGCGCCGCGCCCATCCAGGGAAAAAGCGTAGAGGGTTTCTACAATCCAGTGGCCGATTCCAGAGCCGTTGTGACGCTGGGTTCCGCGCGATTCACCATCCTCACTCCCCAGTTGATCCGCATGGAGTGGGCGGCCGACGGCAAGTTTGAGGATCATGCTTCGTTTGTATTCGTGAATCGGCGGATGCCGGCGCCGAAGTTCGAGGTCAACCGGTCCGTGAGCGGCGGTGGCGTTGTCATCGATACCTACCTGCAATCTCCGCTCAGAGAGGCGCTCACGCTTACCTATGTGCCCACGGGTGACGGGCGATTCACTGCTAACAACCTGTCCATTGAGCTCACGGTAGATGGCAAGCCGGTGGTCTGGCATCCAGGCATGGCCGACCCCGGCAACCTGCAAGGCACCACTCGCACCCTGGACACAGCGCTGGGCGACAAGACAATGGAACCGCTGGGGCAAGGGCTGGTCTCCCGATCCGGTTGGGCAGTGGTGGACGACTCCGCACGTCCACTCTTCGACTCGGCCGACTTCACCTTTCGCGATAGGGATCGCAGCCCCTGGCCGTGGGTGATGGAGCGTCCCGAGGGCCAGCGCCAGGACTGGTACTTCTTCGGCTACGGGCACGATTACCGCAAGACGCTGGGCGACTTTGTGCGTGTGGCTGGCCGCATCCCGCTGCCGCCTCGCTTTGCCTTCGGAGCGTGGTGGTCTCGCTACTGGGCCTATACCGACCAGGATCTCGATGAACTGGTTCGCGGCTTCCGTGAAAATGACACTCCCCTGGATGTCTTAGTCATCGACATGGACTGGCACACGAGCCACGATCAGCTTGAGGCCGCCGGCGAGGTGGACCAGTCCGGCGAGTCGCTGGGGTGGAGCGGCTATAGCTGGAACAAGCTGCTATTTCCCGATCCCGATCGGTTCCTGGCCAAGGTTCATGCCGAGGGACTGAAGACGGCGCTCAATTTGCATCCGGCCTCCGGTGTGCAGCCTTGGGAGACGGCTTATCCAGCGATGGCGCGGGCCATGGGCATCGATCCGGCGACCCGCAAATACGTGCCCTTTGACATCACGGACAAGAAGTTCGCCACAAACTATATGAACCTGCTGCACCATCCGCTGGAAGAGCAGGGTATCGATTTCTGGTGGCTCGACTGGCAACAGCAAGCGGATACTAAACTGGCCGGCGTCAACCCTACGTGGTGGCTGAACTACGTGCACTTCACCGATCAGCAGCGCGAAGGCAAGCGTCCTTTGCTCTTTCACCGCTGGGGCGGGCTTGGGAATCACCGCTATCAGATCGGCTTCTCAGGCGATGCGATCTCGGTCTGGGATTCACTGGCATTCCAGCCGTGGTTCACAGCAACAGCAGCCAATGTGGGCTATGCCTATTGGAGCCACGACATCGGCGGCCACCTGCCCGGCTCAGTCGAACCGGAGCTTTACACGCGTTGGGTGCAGTTTGGCGTCTTCAGCCCGGTTCTGCGTACCCACACCACCAAGAATCCGGACAGCGAACGCCGCCCCTGGGCTTATCCCGAGCCCTATTCCTCTGCTCTGCGCTCCGCCTATCAACTCCGCTATGCGCTCGAGCCGTATTTGTATACCGAGGCGCGCAAGACCTACGACACGGGCGTAGCCTTCCTGCATCCGCTCTACTACGACTGGCCCGAGGAAGATCGGGCTTACCAGAGCAGAAACGGGTATATGTTTGGCGATCAGATGCTGGTCGCGCCCGTGACCACACCCGCCGACAAGGCTTCAGGACTGGCCACGGAGCAAGTCTGGCTGCCACCTGGCGAGTGGATAGAATGGCCCACCGGCAAGCATCTCAGCGGCGGCGTCACTGTGGGGCGTAGTTTCTCCATTGAGCAGATCCCCGTCTACGTGCGTCCTGGCGCCATCGTTCCCATGCAGCCGCCCATGCTCTCGACCGGCGAAAAGCCTGTCGATCCGCTGATCGTCAACATTTGGCCGCTGATTCCGGGCACAACGTCGAGCTATTCGCTCTATGAAGATTCCGGTGTGGGTGTCGAGTATCAACGGGGCGTCTTTGCCCGTACGCCGATCAAAGCGACGCAGAGCGGCAACACACTGCGAGTGGAGATCGAGCCGGTCGAGGGAAGTTACCCCGGAATGCCAGCCGAGCGCGCATTGGAACTGCGGCTGCCGGCCGATTGGCCGCCAGAGCGCGTCACTGTGAATGGCGCTCTGCTGCGACAAGCGAGCATCACCGGGAAAAACGGCTGGCGCTTTGAGGGCAATACGCTGACCACCGTGATTCCCATCTCCAGCCGCAGCGTTGCCTCCAAGGTGACAGTGGAAGTGCGGCGCGCCCCTGGGCTGGCCGCGCGGCGAGACGAGTTGGATGGATTTGCCGGTTCCATGACCCGGCTGCGCGACGTTTATGATGCCATGCGCCAGACCTCACCCGTCTCCGACGCGCCTGACGCCTTGGTCGATGTTATGCAAGCTGGAGACCGGCTAAGCTACCACCCGGAAACGGCGCAGGCAGAGATGACCCACTTCCACCAGGCGCTGCCCAAAGCGCAGTCTGCTATAGCTCAGATCGGCGCAGCGTTTGACAGTCAACTGGAGGACCACCTGCGGCGCTATTCTCCAGAGAGATGGCTGCCAGGAGGCATGAATATGGCTGCATTGAAGCAAAGCCGCACCGAAGCAATGACGAGGGCACTTAAGCTGGCAGCGGAAGCGGGAAGATAGATTGCGAGCATTACTGTTTGTGCACCCGGATCGAGAGCAGCGTCGATCGCAATCAATTGGCTGAAACAGCATCCTCCTCCAGTTGATCGCAATCTTCAAGTGCCGGCTGTCTCCGGTTTTCTCTGTCCATGAGGGATGAGTAGCGTTCCTTGCCGTCAACCCAGACACGAGCGACATCTCCGTAACCGTTGTGCGGATGGAAAGCCACGAGGTCGGCCTGCTTGCCAACTTCAATGCTGCCGGTTCTCTCCGCCATCCCTAGATGCCGCGCCGGATTCAGGGTAAACAATTTGATCGCCTCGGAGAGCGTCATGCCTTCCTTGGCCATACGAAGGGCGCAGGCTAGCATCGACGGAAAATGATAGTCGCTGCAGATGATGTCGACCAGGTTTTCCGCCATCGCATCGTGGCAGGAGAGATTGCCGCAGTGGGAACCGCCGCGGTAGTAGTTCGGCGCGCCCATGCAGACCATCATGCCCAGTTCCTTTGCCTTCCGCGCGGCTTCGATCGAGCACGGCATCTCGCACAGGCTGGCTCCGGACTCGTATGCTTCGATGACGTGCTCGACTGTGGTGTCGTCGTGGCTGCCTAGGGGAATCCTGCCGGCCACGCGAGCCTTGACCATCATCCGGTTGTTAATCTTGCTGGCCCGTTCGATGCGCTCCTGCATCCGCGCCCGCGCCTCTTCGATGGAGATGTTCTGGCGGGTGGCTTGCTGTTGGAGCAGCGCCTCAATGTCACGGAACTGGCGCTGGCCGGGCATATCGTCGTTGAAGACCAGATTGGCGATGCTCTTAAGTTCCAGCAACTGATCGAGAACCGATTCGTCCGGCGTAAAGCTCGTGTTCCAGCGAACATGGATCAGATGGTGCGCGCGCAGTTCCGGAATCAGCTCTTGAAATCTCTTCGCCAACGCCAGTCCGTCTCCACGCCAGGAGCCTGGATGGCCTTCGCGCTCCTCAGAAATGCGGGCCGCGGTGCTCACGGTCGTCAGGCCGCAACTGAGAGCGCGCAGATCCATCACATGCAACGCCAGCTCAAGCGGGATCTTGGCCGTCGGCCGCGGGCTGATCTCGCGCTCGAGATAATCGGTGTGGATATCGATGACGCCGGGGATCAGGACGGCGCCATGCAGATCGATTCCACTGGCAAGATGACACGACAGGATTTCGGCAATGATTCCGTCTTCGAGCACGAGCGAACCATCGAATTCCCTGTCGGGGCAAACAATATGGGCATTGGTCAGTATGGTCTCCGTCATGGCTTTTTTCAGAGGCTCCCTTGTTTCAATTGCGTCACTTAGTGACCAGTTGCGGTTGCGTGATGATGCTGCGGCGCACCCAGTCGGAGATACGTTCCATGGCGGTAATCATCACTACGATCAGAATGGTGTACGCCATCACATCCTTGTAGTGAAGCAGGCCGCGAGCAAATTCAAGTTCAAAGCCGATGCCGCCACCGCCGAAGATACCCAGGGGAACGGCCAAGCGCAGATTGTAGTCGAAGGCATAAAACAGATTTGCAACAAATGACGGCATCACCTGCGGCAGCACCGCATAGCGAATCGTCTGCATGCGGGTGCTTCCCACGCTCTGCACGGATTCAAGAATCGCTCTGTCGGCCTGTTCGATAGCGTCGGCGAAAAACTTGCCGTACATTCCCATTGAACCGATCGTCAGAGCCAACACTCCTGCGAAGGGTCCAATGCCGACGGCAATCAACAACACAAGAATGACAACCAATTGCGGTACCGAGCGCTCCATGGCCAGTAAGGCGCGTACGGCGACCCTAATGAGCTGATGCGGCGTGGTATTGGTTGCGGCGAGAAATGCAAGGAGCAGAGCCATGCCGCCACCGCAGACGGTGGCCAGGAAGGCCATCGACAGCGTCTCGATCAATGAGGTCAACATCGCGCTCTTGGTCCAGAGAAGAGCGATGTTGGGGGGAAACATCTGGTGCGCGAGATCCGGAATAAAGCGGAAGTCAACGAAGATGCTATCCGGGCTTAGATCCAGAAACCAGAACAGAAAGAACAATGTGGCAAACACTGACACAATGTAGACGATCGTGAGGCGGAATTTGCGCGACGGCAGAGCGCCGGCTGGGACATCGATGCTCATCGCAGCAACCCTCCGCTTAGGATGCGCGCTCGAAGGAAGTCCGATACTCGTTCCGTCGAGAAGACCAGGGCGAGCGTGAGCAGAGTGGCCATGCAGGAGGTTCGATAGTCCATGGACATCATGGAGGTTCTCATCACATACCCGATTCCGCCTGCGCCGATCGCGCCAAGGATGATACTTGTACGAACGTTGAATTCAAACTGAAACAGGCCATTGGCAAACAATGCTGGAAGAATCTGCGGAACGACCGCATAGCGAATGACCTGTGACCGCGTGGCGCCTGTTCCAGCCACGGCCTCGAGCATCTGCGGTTCAATCTCTTCAATTGCGTCGGCAAGCAGTTTGGCCAGCATCCCAATGCTGCTGATGGAGAGCGCAATGAGACCGGGTACGACGCCCAATCCGAATATGGCGATGAGCAGAAGCAGTTGGACAATCTCCGGCAAGCCCCGCTCCAGCGCGATGAATGCACGCATGGCCAAGCGCATCGGTCCGGGCGCGAGGTTTGAGGACGCAGCAAGCGCGCAAGGCAAAGACAGGCACATACCCATGATTGTGGCCGCCATCGCCAGCACGACGGTGACCGCGAGCGGCTGCAGCATGCCAACCAGTCCTGACCAATCCGGGGGAAAGAACATTCCCAGCAGCGGAACGATTCGCTCGTATCCCGTAATCAGCGACCCAAGACTGACATCGCAACGCCATGACGTGAAAGCGACCAAAAGAGCCAGAACAACGACAACGGTAGCCAGCTTCCTGCGCCGGCCGGTGATGCTTTGCTTCCATTCCAGGAACGGAGGCTCTTGCCGGGACGACTGTGAATTCGATAGACCCATTTAGACGGCCACCCCTTGATGCAGCGCGGCCTCGATGCCGGAATCGAAGAAAGGCGGCTGCGAGTCCGATTCCCAGGCCTGCGAGCCAGGTTCTCCGTCCGATCCGCCATAGATGTATTCGAGTTGACGAGCCGAGATTTGCGCCGGGCCGTCGTAGACGATCTTGCCCATGCGTATGCCTATGGCGCGTGTGCAATACCTGGCAACGGCTGCCGGCTGATGAAAGGCGCCGATCACCGGCGTCTCTCGCGAGAGAGGCTGTAGGATCGACATGATCGCATCCGCATTCTTTGGGTCGAGGCTGGAGATCGGCTCATCGGCAAGATAGATCAAGGGCCGCTGATGCATAGCTCGAGCGATAGAGACGCGCTGCATTTCGCCGCCGCTGAGCGAACCGGCCAGCCGCGCGGCAAACGGGGCCATCTTGACTCCGTCCAGCGCCACCATTGCTTCGCGCGCTTCGGAGTCCTTGAAGCCAAGAAGCCAACTGCGCACAGGACTGATGTGCCCAAGGCGGCCGAGCATCACATTCTCCAGGACCGTGAGTCGCTTGACCAGATTCGATCCTTGAAAGATAAGTCCAATGTGGCGACGCGCCCTGCGCAATTCCTTCGGGCCAACATTCGTCGAGCGATAGCTCTTGCCGGATGGACTGTTGAGCGTGATTTCGCCTTCGTTAGGCTTTGTGAGTCCAACAATGCACCGAAGTGTGAGAGACTTGCCGGCTCCGCTCGATCCGAGAATTCCAACGAACTCGCCCCGACCGACCGTGAAACTTACCCGGTCGACTAGCCGCTTGCCACTCGGGAGTTTTACGACAATGTTAGAAACATGAAGCATGGAAGCCTACTTTTCTACAAAGTTGAAGTCCTTGACCTGGCCCGAATATCTTCTGAGCCCGTCATAGTCCGAGTCTTTGACCGGGACATATTGCGTTCCAGTGATCGACATTGTGCTCCGCAGGCTAAGAAGATTAGCCCAGAGCGCAGGATCTTTGGTGGGAATTGCAATCAACGCCGCCTGAATATCCTTCTTCAGTTGTTCAGGAAGCCCCTTGCGAACGGCATAGCAGGAGTTAGGAATAGGATCCGAGGTCCAAATCACATTGATGTCGGAGGCATCAATCTTATGCGTGAGGAGCAACCGGTTAGCTGCGGCTTGCATAAACCCTCCCGCATCAACTTTGCCTGCTTTAATCATCAGGACCGTTGCAGGTTGACTCGTGCCGGCGAAGATTACCTTCTTAAAGTCTTTCTCCGGATTGATGCCCGCGTTCAGCAGGCCCACGCGGGGATAGAGATTGCCGGAGGTCGAAGCAGGATCGCCAAAAGCAAAGACAATATCCTTCGCATGAGCCTTCAAATCCTGAAGAGAGTGATACGGGCTGTTTCTAGGCACTGCGATCACAGACCGATAACCACCCAGTGTGCCGTCGGGATTACCCATGGCCGTAATCGCCTCGGCGCCCGCAGTCTGCGCCGCGATGGTGTAGCTAAGCGAACCGAAGTTTGCAAGATCTATCTTTTCCGTGCGCATGGCCTCGATGGTCGAGGCGTATCCTTCTACTTTTACGACATCGACCGGCATGTGCAGTTGTTCCTGAAGATACTTGCGCATCAACTCCTTGCGCAGCCCGCCCCCTTCTAACTGCTCCTGTTGCGGAGAAAATGCAAAGTGCAACACTGCCGGCCGTCCATCGCTCGCATGGCTTGCCCTGCAACTGCCCAGCGAGAGACACAGCATCGCGATGGAAAGCACGATCAGACTCTTCCACAGGCGCTTCATCATTCCCCTCAAGCGTAGACAACTTCTTTGAGATGCCCGTTTTCCAGATTCAGCGAGCGTTCGGCCATTCTCCGCAACGTATGTTCGTCGTGAGTAATCAGAATGATCGACGTTCCGGCCCGCTTGAGATCGAGCAGCATTTCGATCACCGCATCCTTGGTCTTCAGATCGAGAGAGGCCGTCGGTTCATCGACCAGCAGAATGCGCGGACGCGAGATCATGGCGCGGGCAATGTTGATGCGCTGCTGCTCGCCGCCGCTGAAGGTCGCCGGATAGGCATCCCACAGATCCGAAGGAAGGCTCAGCCGTTCCAGGCACTCGCACGTGAGCTTCCTTGCCTCTTCAAGCGTGGTGCCGCGCGACACAAGGGCCGAGGCAACCACATCGAGCGCAGGCACGCGGGGAATGACCTGGAGAAACTGCGAGCAATAGGTCATCTCAGATCTGCGAATCCGAAGAACCTCATGCTCGTTTGCGCTGGCAAGGTCGACGGTCTTTCCCTGGCCGGTTGCGTAGAGTATCTTGCCCTCAGTGGCGAGATAGGTTCGATAGATGCATTTCATCAAGGTGGATTTGCCCGAGCCGGTCTTGCCGGTGAGTCCGATGATCTCCCCCTCGTCCATCTCGAATGAGACCTGATGCAGCGCCTCAATCGATTTCTCATTGAGGATGTGTAGCTCGAACCGTTTTTGCAGGTCCACAATTCTCAATATTTTTTCCATCTGCTCCTCGTCTCTTCGGCTCGGGCCGTCCGTATTTGCTCAAGTTAGAGCAGCGAACTGACCAGAAGCTGCGTGTATCCATCTTGCGGGTCTTGCAGGATCTGGTCGGTCAGTCCCTGCTCAACAATCTGGCCGTGCTTGAGAACCATGGTGCGGTCGGTCAACATCCGTATCACGCCAAGATCGTGAGAGACGACGATCATCGAGACGCCGAGATCACGCTGCAGGCCGCGAATCAGGTCGAGCACCTTTGCCTGCACTGAGACATCCAGCCCGCTGGTTACCTCGTCCAACAAGAGAAGCGGCGGGTTGTTGGCCATCGCCTTGGCGATCTGCACTCTCTGCTGCATGCCGCCGCTGAAGCGCGCCGGCGACTCATCCATGCGCTTGACCGGAACTTCAGTCTTCGTCAGCAGGTCGGTGGCGCGGATGCGAATCTTTCCAACATGAAATACATTGGCCATCAGCAGCTTCTCGGCGATATTGCCTCCCGACGAAAAGCGGAAATTCAAACCGTCGCGTGGATTCTGATAGACCATGCCCATCAGGTGATTGCGAATGTAGCGCTTCTTCTGGTTGGAAAGATCGAACAGGTTGGCCGCGCCGTCTTCGACGGGCTTGAAGTTCACCTCGCCCCAAGTCGCCTCCTGGTCGAAGTAGAGCATCTGAACCAGCGTACTCTTGCCTGAGCCGCTCTCTCCGACGACGCCAAGCACCTCGCCCGGATAGAGATCGAAATTGATGCCGCTTACGGCGACGACAGCTCCGGTCCTCGGGCAGACATTCGAGTTGAATCTCGGTCCTGTCCGTTCAAGCACTTCCGGCGTAGCTTCGCCGTAGACTTTCGACAGGTTACGAACACGCAACAACCAATGGTTATCCATCGCGGCCTTCATTTCTATTCGGGATTGGTAAAAAGTCTTTGCGGCGGCCGGGGACCCTTCCGCAGTTTGTCAAGGAAGTTGCTGTCGTTGACCACATAACTGCTGCTCAGGTCGTCGGCGTAGATCTGATCCATAAAGGCCTTGTCCTGGCCCGACACGGAGCACCTGACGCCGGCAAACTCCTCAACCTTGAATCGGATATCTTCAAACTCAAGCGGCTCGACGCGTGTGAAGGGAGGAACGCAGTGGATGCGCTTTTCGCGTCCCGCGCCAAAGAGATAGAGGCAGCGGGCCATGCTCAGATTCGGCACATCCCAGCTCGGAATCGGAGAGGGCGTGGCAACATAACGCCCGTTGACCATCATGGGATGGCCGGCCCCGCTGCGCAGCCCGCCGGTTCTTACATAGGCCTCGTAAAGGGTCACCCAGATCTTGGCGTAATCGGCCTCCCCGTGCATGATGCGAGTCTTGGCCTCGTGTCTCTCCACGCCGCGGAGAACCTCCGGCTGCGGCACCTGGAGAACCAGGATCTGCTTCTCGGTCAAGATCTCTTCGGGAACGCGATGGCGAGTCTGGATCAGCGTCGCCTCCGCCGTGTCGAAGGTCAAAGCGCAGTTGGACATCTCTTTGACGAAGTTGCGCAGATTGCAGGCGTTCACGCTGGCGTCGCTGCCCTGGTCGATGATCTTGAGCACATCGTCGGGCCCGACCAGAGAAAGCGTGACATGCAAGCCGCCCGTTCCCCACCCGCGCGAGATCGGCATCTCCGGCGATGAGTAAGGAACCTGATAGCCGGGTATGCAAACCGCCTTGAGCGTCTTGCGGCGGATCTCTTTCTTGGTGTACTCGTCGATGTAGGCATAGTTGAAACTATGCTGGAACTTGAGGTTTTCAATCATTGTTTTCCTCCACGCCCGCGCTCACGGCCACTTGCTTTCCTTGTTCCGCGTTTCTCCTGGCGTTTCTGCGAGCGCCTTCCATTCCCGCCTGGAAGGTGACATAGTGCGGCAGCTTGAGGTGGTTGGTAAATCCGTAACCCTCAATCACCTCGGTGTGATACAGAACGAACTCCTGATTGTTTGCGGGATTGTCAGGATTCGGGGTGCGCAGCGCGCTTTCCACCATGCCCATGCAGATGCCCTTGGTCTCGTTCTGGCCAAAGCAAAGACCGTAGCCGATCGAGTACCGCGGCGCTGGACTCCTTTTTGCCGCGCGGCCGCTATCGGCTGTCTGGCCGCGGCCGGAGCCGCCGACCATCTCTGCCTCGGTAACCTTGATCTTGCCGATGATGCGCGTCCGTCCGCGCTTGTCCACAACCTTCACCAGCACGTCCCCGACGCGCAACTCGCCCACCGTTCCGTGCGACATGCCGAAGCCGCGCATGGTGCTGTAAGCCATGCACATCAGCGCGCCCGTGTCCGCGCGGGCCAGCATCTGCAACGCGGCGGAACGCGGCACCGGGAACTTGATCGCCTCGCGGGTTACATCGAAGACGCGCCGGTCTTCGCCCTCACGCGGCTTCCTGCTCATCAGGCCTTCCTTCAGGAAGATGTCGATAACTTTCTTGTAAGTGGTCATCTCATGCAGTTTCTTGGGATCGATCTCGTCTTTGAGATCGGCGATAAACTTCTCGATCGAGCCGAGGCTGGCATTGAGCAGGGCGGGATTCAGAAGCCGGAAAGAATAGTCCCGCGTGGGGCCGAGGATCTGGCCGCCAGGTATATCGCGGAAGGTTGAAGAGATGCGGCGCTGCACGAACATCTCTCGCGTGTCGATGACCTCAGAAGTGTAGCGGCGCTCGAGCGTCGCGCGGTAGGCGCGCAAATGAAACGCCGCTTCGAAGGTGTCGCCCTCCACTTGCAGCAGCGCCAGCGCTGCCAACTCCGGCGCATAGAGCGATCCCTCGCCCATGGCCCGGTCCACTGCCAGCCGCATCTGAGTGCGCGCCTGATCGAGTTCGATCGGCTTGGTCCGGCCCTTCCAACGGAAGTAGTCAACCAGTTTATTCGCGTTCCCGATCGCGTCCTCTCCGCCCTTGACTGCTACATAACCCATATCGCCACCATCCCAGCAAAACGGTTGAAGCTGCTCTTAAACCCGCTCCCAATGCACGCGTGTAGTGCGGGGCAGAGCCATGACACACGGACCCGCCGACAAGCTGTCGCAGGTCAAGAAAGTATCCACGCCGATCGGAAACTCCGCATTCCGTTCCCGCAGAGTCTCAAAGAATGCCTCGGATGCGCCCAAAACAAAAACCACTGTCTCCGTTTCAATTCCCGGCCCTGTGAGTCTCAGACGCAACGACTCCGCCAGCGGAGCCGGAGAGATGGCTTGAACCTGCAGCACCGCGCTCGCGCCCAGGTCCGGAAACGAGAGAGTGCCCTGCTTTGCTTGTAAAAGCTCCTCGATCCGGTCGATGTCGGTAAAAACCAGGAAATCGGCCTTATCCGCAGGGGCCGTCATGGCATTGGTCTCGCGCTGAATGAAATTCGCGGCGGCCGCTGCCCCTTCATTGATCCAGAACGTGATGTCCCCGCTGAAGAGCGCGAGCGCAAGCAGCGCGGTAGCGCGGTTCAGTTGCGATGGAACTTCCACCTTGGCATCGTCAAGTTGACCGATAGTTCCTGGCCGCGCTGTGCATTGCAGCAGAGTCCGGTAGTGTTTCTGGCCATCGAAGACCTGGTTGTAGGGCTTTACTTCCGCCAAAGCGCTCATTCCTCCTCCATCAGCTTGAAGTCAACCTGCGTCTGGAGCACTAAATCAAATTCATCCTGATCCCTGCGCGCGACAATCTTTCCCTGCTCGCGAAGGAAGGCTTCGATCTCGCCCAGGGCAGGACGCTCCCCATGCAACAGCGCGTCTACGACCGCGATGCAATAGGCCCTGACCGGCTCATCGCCCAGGCAAAGACCGAATCCGGGTTGCCCTTCAACCGCAACCTCGCACTCGGTCGTGAGAGCCTCGCCGAGAAAGAACTTCTGGCTTTCCAGCGAGTCTTCGGCGGAGACCATCGTCAGGCAGACCGAAGGGGTTCTCCGGATTTCTACCGGATGAGACAGTTCCAGCCGCGAAACCAACTGCTTCAGCGGCTCCAAATCGCATTCACACAGCGTGTAGTCGGGGCCCAGTCCAAGGCGGCCTGTTCCATTCGAATTCCCGTTCTGAATTTCGGTTGTCATTCCAGAACCCATCCCTCATTCCCAATCGATGCAAACGGAGCTAAGACCTGCCCGACGCCCTGAGGTGCAATCCCTTCGCAAACCGGAGAAAAACCGCTGCATGTTGTTCGTCGTCAGATCATCTCTTGCGTATACGAATAAGCAGATCATGCCATACGAAATCGCAGGAAGTATTTCAACGATGTGAAAAAAATTGCTTATCTTTCGTGAGGACAGACGATATTGCGACGAATGGTCCCGTCTATACATCAGATTTTCACAGTCGATTAATTCGTATACGTACTACAATTGCTTCGTGCAGGCGACTTCATCCAATAGATTCATACAGGACGAGGCATTTGTTCCTTTTCGTCAACGATTCGCCTTCGTCTGGGCGTACCTGAGGGAATATCCGCGCGCGCTCCTTATCGGCATCGCCGGGATGATCGGCCGCGACGGCGTCGCCTTCGTCATTCCGCTTCTGATCAGGTCTGGGATCAACACCTTGACGGGTGCAAGAGGCAGCGCCCACGAGAGCATTGTGTGGATCGGCCTGGCCATTGTCGGCGTAGCCATTCCACGCTCCGCATTCCAGACCGTGGCACGGCTCAACCTCATCGGAACGTCGCGCAACGTCGAGTATTCGATGCGCAGGGACCTTCTTCAGCATCTCTTCCGGCTTGATGCAACATTCTGGGGGCACACGCGCACCGGAGACGTGATGGCCTCGGCGACAAACGATCTGAACGCGGTCCGGATGATGCTGGGGCCCGGATTCACTTCCCTTCTGGAATCACTCGTCTCTCTGCCGGTCGCAATCGTCGTTTTGGGTTCTGTGAATTGGAGGCTGACCGCAGTCGCGCTCTTGCCGTCGCCCTTCGCGGTGCTGCTGCTGATGCGCTTTGGCAAGGTCATCCGGCGGCGCTTCGATCGAATTCAGGCCCTTTTTTCCACCATGAGCGCGGCCGTGCAGCAGACCATCGCCGGAGCTCGCGTTGTTCGTTCCTTCGTCCGCGAAGAGGCCGAGCAGCATCGCTTCGAAGGAATGAACCGGTCGTATGTGCGCTCCAACTGCATCCTGGGCATCTATTCCAGCACGCTCGATCCTCTGCTGACCTTCATTACCGGCATCTCCGTGCTCATCGTTCTCTGGTACGGCGGAGCACTGGTGCTCGCGCATCGGTTGAGCGTCGGTAACTTCGTCATGTTCACAACCTACATGGCCATGCTTGTGCGCCCCATCTCCAACCTGGGCCGCGTCGTTAATCTGATGCAGCGCGGTATGGCCTCGGTCGGACGCCTGAAGCTGCTCTTTGACGAAACGCCCGCAATCGATCCAGGCCAGTGGCTTGAATCGAACAGCGCCGTCGAGGCCCTCGATCTCGAGGCCCCCGGCAGCATCTCGCTCCGCCAGGTAAGCGTCTTTTTCGGCGAACATACGGCGCTGGATTCGATCGATCTCGATATTCCGGCCGGAGCCACGCTGGCCATCCTGGGGGAGACTGGATCGGGCAAGAGCACACTGGTCAAGCTGCTGACGCGCACCATCGATCCCAGCCGGGGCAGCATCCTGGTCGACGGCATCGACTGCCGGGAGCTTCCATTGACTCGTCTGCGTTCGCTGGTTGGGGTCGTTCCGCAGGAGACCTTCCTATTCAGCATCACTCTCGCGGAGAACATCGCCTTCGGGATCGAATCCGCTTCGGAGGACGAGATCTCGCACGCCGCGACGATCGCCGGACTCGATCCCGACCTGGCTGCATTGCCGGCCGGCTTCGAGACCATCGTCGGGGAGCGCGGAATCATGCTTTCCGGAGGCCAGAAGCAGCGGATCGCCATCGCGCGGGCAGTCCTGAAAAACCCGCGCATCCTGGTGCTGGACGATGCGCTCTCCAGCGTGGACTCGGTGACCGAGCAGCGCATTCTTCAGCATTTGAAGAGCATCATGGCGGAACGGACGACGATTCTCGTCACCCACCGCGTGGCCACCGCCATGCAGGCCGATCACATTGTTGTTCTCAAGCATGGCCGCATTGTCGAACAGGGCACGCACTCGACGCTCGTCGAGAAGCGGGGACGTTACGCAAACCTGGCGCGCCTTCAAGTGCTTGAAGAAGAATTGGAGGTCATGTGAGCGGATTCGGATTCGGCATCGGCGGCGGCTTTGGCGGAGGAGGAGGAGGCGGAAGAGGCATGGGCGACCCCGGCGCCAATGCAGAGGAGATCTCCGCAAAGGTTCGCGACTGGTTCCTTCTTTCTCGCCTGCTGAAGATGCTGTTGCCTTACTGGCCCGGCGTGGTCGCCTCCCTCGTCTGCTCTCTCCTGTCAACTTTGTTGCAGATCCTCAATCCCCTGATTCTTTCGATCGCCATCGATGTCTATTTTTTGAGACATGCGCCAAAGGCCGGCTTTCTTTCCGGCTTGTTGCCCGGCGACGCGACGCGAGGGATCGCCCTGCTCTCTTGCGCCTATCTCGGCGTACTGGCGCTGACGCTCGCGATCGATAGCACGCAGAACTTTCTCGCGCAGTGGACCGGCCAGATGGCGATGGCCGACTTGCGACGCAAGCTGCTCAAGCATCTGCACCGCCTGCCGATCGCCTATTACGATGTGACGCCGGCCGGAAGGCTGGTCACGCGCCTCACCACCGACATCGAAGCGTTGAACGATCTCTTTGCCAACGGAATCGTCGCATTGCTGGCGAACGCGGTCATGACCTTGTTCTTTCTTGCCGCAATGCTCGGTTTGAACTGGCACTTGACGCTCGTGCTCGCCGCGGTCATTCCAGTCTTCGTCATCCTCACCACGATATTTCGCCGCATGATTACCCGCAGCCAGCAAAAGGTCCGCATCCTGCTGGCCAGAATCAACGCATTCATTGCCGAACACGTCAACGGCATCTACGTGGTCCATCTCTTCAATCGGCAGCAGCCAAGCCTGGATGCCTTCGATACCATCAACCGGGAACACATGATTGCATCGAAGGAGTGGGTCACCGCAAACGCATGGTTCATGCCGTCGATCGAGCTGCTTGGCACCATCTCGCAAGCAGGGCTTCTCATCATGGGTGCTCACCTTCTCCACAATGGAGCTCTCACGATTGGTACACTGGTCGCTTTCCTGCAATATGGAAGCCGCTTTTTGCGCCCGATCCAGGAGATCAGCGAGCGCTATGGCGTCTTGCAAACAAGCATCGTCTCCGCGGAAAAGGTCTTTGCTCTGCTCGACACGGAAGTTCTACCTGACATCGAGGAAGAAACCAAGGCAATACCCGAGTGCGCCGACGTCGAGTTTCGCAACGTTTGGTTCGCCTACAAGCAGGACCGATGGGTATTGAACGATGTGAGTTTCAACATTCGCGCGGGTGAGATGCTGGCGATCGTCGGCCACACGGGAGCCGGCAAGACGACGATGAGCAATCTGCTCTTGCGGTTCTACAAGCCGCAGCGAGGAACAATTTGTATTGGAGGCGTCGACATCTGGGATATGCACCCCTCGGACCTGCGCCGCCAGTTTGGCGTCGTTCTTCAGGACACTTATGTTCGCGAAGGAACGATCCTGGATAATATCCGCTTCGGCTCCGAGGTATTGACCGATGAAGATGCGCTGCGGGCAGCCCACCAGATCGGACTGGACGCGCTGCTGCGGGATTTACCCGATGGCCTTGAGACTTGGGTGCAGGAGCGCGGCGACAATCTCTCTACCGGGCAGAAGCAGATGATCGCCTTTGCCCGCGCCCTGGCTCACGATCCGCAATATCTGCTGCTGGACGAGGCCACTTCAAACATCGATCCCGAGACCGAAGCCCGCATTCGCGGCGCCATGGGCCGGCTGCTTGAAAACAGAACGTCGATTGTGATCGCCCATCGTCTGTCGACCATACTCTCGGCCGACCGCATTCTCGTGATGCACAAAGGCAAGGTAGCCGAGGTCGGCAACCATGAGGAGCTGCTCGCACGGCGCGGGTTATACTGGCGGCTCTTTCAGATTCAGTTCGCTCATTTGTCCGAACCGGAGATTTCGTATACTGCAACCAATCCGAAGGTTCACGAGGCGCACAGCTCAACAATGAAAGATCATGACAACGGACGCATGCTCCAGTCTACGCGGTAGCGGGAATCAATCAAGGGAAGTCATCGATGATGCATGAGTTAAACGGGAAGACCTCACGATACGGAGTTTATTTTTGCCCCAGCCCAAGCGCGCCGCTTTACGACCAGGGCAGTCAATGGCTCGGCCGCGACGCGGTTACCGGCGCTGCGATCGAGCCAAATCTGCCGGACCACATCCGGCATGAAGATTGGTTGCGCGTAACCGATAGTCCGCGCCGATATGGCTTTCATGCCACCCTCAAGCCTCCCTTCCGGCTTGCGGACAATGCCACATTCGAGGACTTGCACGCGGCGCTTTCCGAATTCGCTTACACTCACGACGCCTTTTACGCGCCTCTCCTCGAGGTTGGCGCTCTTGGACGTTTCCTCGCTCTCATTCTCTCCGCGCCGAGTGAGGAGTTCTCTCGCCTCGCCGCCGACAGCGTCAGCTACTTCGATCGCTTTCGCGCTCCGGCAACCGAAGAGGAGACGACTCAGCGCTTGCGCGGCTCACTCTCCCCAAGCGAGCGGGCGCATGTGCTGCGATGGGGCTACCCGTACGTCTTCGACACCTGGAAGTTCCATATGTCGCTCACCAGTTCCATGCACACAAAGTCCCTTTCGCTCTTCGAGCCTTATCTCCGCTCGCGCTTTGCATCGGCGTGTGAGCATCCGATGCTTATCGACTCGATCTGCATCTTTCACGAAGCCTTTCCGGGGGCAGCATTTCGTCTTCTGGATCGCGTTCGCTTGAGGCCTTTATGACATTGAGAACTGCCACGGACACCGAAGAGCTGTTGCCGGAGTCGGACCCGTGGAAGCCTTGCGACCTTCGCGGCATCTATCCCGATGTTGTCTCGCCTCGCCTCTTTCGCGATATCGGCAGCGCCATTGGAACTCTGCTTCCACTCTCATCCCGCGTTCTGGTGGCGGGCGACTTCAGGTTGAGTACGCCGGAGTTGAAGAGCGCTCTCTGCGAGGGACTGCTGCAAACCGGCGTTCAGGTTCTCGATGCCGGACAAGGCCCGACGCCTCTGGCATACTTTGCCGCCAGCCGCATCGGCGCGGATGCCGTGCTGATCGTAACCGCCTCGCACAACCCCGCCGCTCACAATGGACTGAAGCTGATGCTGGGCTCGCTGCCTACGACTCCGGAGCAACTCGCACAAATACGCGAATTGGCCCGCGAATTGGCCAGGGAGCCCGCCTCTCGCTCGATCCAGGGCCCGATTCAGGGCAAGTTCGAACAGATCGAAATAATCCACGAGTACATTCAAACCGCTCTCGCCCGTTGGGATAGCCTCGGTCAAAGCAACCACCGAAAGGCTGCTCCACGCAGAGTCGTCCTTGATGCGGGAAACGGAGCCTGGTCGGAGGTTGCGCCGGAGATTTTTCGGCGCCTTGGCTTCGCGGTTGCCTGCATCTCGTGTATCGCCGATGGCAACTTTCCTGACCGCTCGCCCGATTGCTCACGCGCATCCAATCTCACGCGCTTGCGCCGCGCGGTTGTGGAAGTACCGAACTCCATCGGCATTGCGTGGGACGGCGATGGCGACCGTGTTGCCTTTGTCGATGAAGATGGAGAATTCGTTTCGCCAGATGAGATCGCTCTCCTGTTGGCAGACGCGGTGCTTGAAGAGCAGCGGAGGACCGGGTCAACGAACGGCAAGATCGTCGTCGATGTAAAGTGCTCCGACATCGTACGGCGCTCAATCGAGCAAAATCGAGGAGTTCCGATCCTCGAACGTACCGGTCATGCCTTCATGCGCGGCCGGATGGTGGCCGATCAGGCGCTACTGGGCCTTGACGCCTGCGGCCACTACTTTTTCAAGGAGCTGGATGGCGGAGACGATGGACTCTTTGCCGCCCTCTTCGTTCTCGATATTGTGCAACGTAGAGGTCAGTCCCTCGCTCAGCTCAGGCGCGGTCTGCCTCGAATCTACACCACGCCGGAGTTGCGCATTCCAATCGGATTGCTCACCTACGCGAAGGCGGCGGCCGCTTTGGCGACAGCATTTCCCGAGGCAGGCATCATGGAGATCGACGGCCTCCGTTTCGTCCTGTGCGACGGAGTCGTTCTGGTCCGCGAGTCCGGAACAGAGGCCGTTCTTTCGTTGCGCATCGAGGGCTTCAGCGCCGCAAGCCATGAGCGCATTTTTTCGCAATGCATGAGGTCCTTGCCCGAGGTGGAGGCGATGCTGCGCCGGGAGTTCGAGGACACAACCGCCCACTGATTTCGATTGACGATTCAATTCAATGAATGGAGAGGAAGACATGGCCACGACACACCTTGAACCAATGGAAACTCTGCCCGATCCACCCGCGGATCAGGCACGGCCCAGAAGACAGCCGCTTGGGCTGGAACCGCGCATCGATCCGACCGCCCACGTTCGCGAGTGCGTGCTCGGGGCCTACACATCGATTGGCCCACGCACCTCGATGGGAGAGTCCACCTTCGGCGACTATTCGTACGTTTGCGACGGATGCAGCATCGTATGGGCCGACATAGGAAAGTTCTGTTCCATTGCATCGGCCAACCGCATCAATCCGGGCAACCACCCGATGTGGCGCGCCGCGCTGCATCATTTCACTTACCGCAGCGAGTCCTACGGCTTTGCCGTCGAAAACGATGAAGAGTTCTTCGGTTGGCGCAAAGCGCACCGGGTCACTCTTGGAAACGATGTGTGGATCGGACACGGCGCGGTGATTCTGCCAGGCGTCAAGATCGGCACAGGAGCCGGCGTCGGAGCAGGTGCGGTGGTCTCTAAGGACGTGCCGCCGTTTGCCATCGTCGGCGGCGTTCCCGCAAAACTCATTCGCTTCCGCTTCGATGAAAAAGTGCAGGAAGGACTCCTCAAGATTGCATGGTGGGATTGGCCGCGCGAAAAGCTCGAACTCGCAATGCCGGACCTGCGCAAGCTCAGCGCCGAGGAGTTTGTCGAGAAATACTTATAACCGTTGCGGCAGCTGGGACAACTCGCTGAGTTGTCCCAGCTTGCTGATGACTTGCTGCACAAGTGCGGAGATCGGCAGGCTTCCGTCCAGTCGCAAGACAGGACAAGGAAGTTGGGCGAGCAACGCCTCATGTCGCGCGCGGCTGCGCCCCTCGTGCTTCTCTTCGTCGTAAGCCGCGGCATATGCGATAAACCACTCATGTTCTTTGTGTCGCGAGCCACCGGGAGCAATCGCTTCGGCTCCGAACTGGACCGCCTCGCGCGCGCGAAGGCGTTGCAGCCGCAACTCCGTCGGAGTTGAAACGAAGATCGCCAAGTCGAAGAGCGGTATCAGCGGATCGCCCCATTCCAGGATGGAGCCGGAGAGAACCCATCCCGTGCCGGAGGCTCGTGCAAACGCTTCCCTCAACAGCGCCAGTCGCAGCTCCCGCGGGCGCTTTGTTGTGTAGGGCGGATCGGTGGGCATCCAGAAATAATCGTCGATGTCGAGATGCAAAGAGCCCAACTCTTGGGCCAGCGCCTTGCCTAAGGTCGTAACGCCACTTCCTGAAGCGCCGGTAATATGAATATTCATTCGACCGATTCTAGTGGCGATCACGCTCCGTCTCCCCCTTGTGAAGCGAGCCACTCGGTATCGAGAGCAACCTCCTCGACCCCTTCATCGGAACGCCGCACAGAGTAGGCTTTGGCCAACCGCCGGGAACTCACGATCTTTGCCAGCCTCTCGCCGATAAAATGCAATGCGGCGCCATCATCCACGGCGTATCCCGCCTCCAGCTCTCCCTCCAGGATCAGCCGGTGATAAGCGGGGCGGCGTCCGGGTTCCCCATCATAATGCGGACAATGGCTTCCACCGAGGAAGCCCAGGCACTCGATCGGTCTCAGTTCGCCGGGAGCGACCGCATCGCTCACGCCTTGCTCGAACCAGCAAAGAGATCCCGCGCTCAACCCCGCCATGACCACGCCGGAGAGCCAGGCCTCGCGAAGAATCGAATCCAAACCCCACTCACGCCACAGAGCAAGCATGGCGCGAGTGTTGCCGCCGCCGACATAGATCGCATCCTGCGCTAGAACGAAGGCGCGCAGATCGGCGCAGGGTGGCTTGAAGAGCGAAAGATGCGCCGGAACACAGGGCAGGAGACGAAATGCAGCATAGAACTTGTCGATGTAGCTCTGAGCATCTCCGCTCGCCGTGGGCAGGAAACAGACCTTCGGCTCCGGTACTCGCACCGTTGAGAGTATGAAACGGTCAAGCAACGGGTTCTCCGGTTCCATTGAGAAACCGCCGCCGCCCATCGCCACGATCTGTGGAGGCCTTGTCATTCGCAGTCCCTCTGTATGAGAAAGCGGATGAGATTCAGGTGCTGATGTTTGGGAGCGAAGAGCATTCGCAGTCGCTCGGCGATCACACGCGCACTCCTTCGCGCCAAACCGCCAGTGGAAGTGGAAGGCCTTGCACTATCTTCACGCGCGCCAGATCGGCGCGCATGCCCGTCTCGATGCTGCCGCGGTCGTGCAATCCTGCGATGCGCGCCGGAGCCATCGTGACCATCTTGATCGCCTCGGGCAGCGGCATTGCAAGCCTCTCGTTGAGCAGGAACGCGCCATGCAGCAGGCTGGATGGGACATAATCGGAAGCAAGCGCATCCAGCAGGCCGCGGCGGGCAAGTTCCTCCGCGGATACATTGCCGGAGTGCGACCGTCCCAACACCAGGTTCGGCGAACCGGCCACGATATGCATTCCCCTGGCGCGCGCTCTTTCCGCCGCTTCGATTGTCGTGGGAAACTCGGAAACGGTAATACCCTCCGCATGAGCCGCATCGACATGCTCGACTGTCGTATCATCGTGGCTGGCAAGTACCACGGAATGACCTTTCACCATCGATATCACCTTAACGCGGTTTGCCGGCGAGACTTTCTCATGCCGTTCTTTTGAAGTCTTCAGGAAGTTATTGATCTCTTCTTCCGTGAGATGAAAATCCCTCTTCTCCATGGCGACATACTTGTCGAGATCTCTCCACTGCCGCTGTCCCGGCGTATGATCCATCAGGGAAACAAGCCGCACGCTGGGCTCAGGATAAACCGAGGCGAACTGCTCGGGCATCACTTCCATCGATACCTCGGCGCGCAGGTGGAGCAAGTGATCTCCACGAAACATCAGACTTCTCCGGCATGTGTCTAACTCAGCGATCGTATTCTTGAGCGTGTCGAAGCTGCGGGACCCGAAGCCGAGGAATCCTACGTAAAGCGAATCGAAGATGGTGGTGATTCCGGCGGAGACCATCTGAGCGTCGTGCGCCACCAAGGCAGCCGTCACCGGCCAATCCACACTGTTCCTCGGCCTTACAAGGCGCTCGAAATTATCGGTGTGCAGATCGACGAGGCCGGGAATGAGGTAGTCGCCGTCGAGGTCGATGGCGCTAGCCGGTCCGTTCTTTCCGGATTGAATCTCGGCAATCAAGCCGTCGCGAAGATGGACAGATCCTTCCACAATTTCAGTAGGCGTTACGATTTTGGCATTCTTCAACGTCAAATCGTCGGTCATCGCTCTATCCTCTTATCTCTCTTGTCTCTATGAATGGTTCTCATATTGTCTGAGCATGATGAACTGATTGCGCCGGCAGCTCAAAACGGTAGTGAAGGCATTCACTGACCGCATGGTAACCGATCTTGCGATAGATGGAGTTCGACGTTGGATTTCCCAGGTCGGTATACAGGATGCAGCGGAAGCCTGCCGTGGTGATCGCCTTCGAGATGCCATGAACGCAGGCCGTCGCGTAGCCACGGCCCCGTTTCTCAGGAGGAGTATACACGCCCCCAAGCCGGACGACTCCCTGGGCAGATTTTCGAGTCACTGTCATCGACACCGCTTCGCCGTTCTGCCATAACCAAATCTGCCCTGCTGCAAGCCAGGCATCGACCCTGGGCGCGGGATCGCTGGATGGCTCGTGGGTCTCGGTCTGAAACTCGCGCGCCCAGCGCTCTGCCAGGGCGCGATCCGATTCTTCTGCTTTCCGCAGATTGCCCTCGACTGAACCGATCTCCTTTAGCCCGTCCAATTCGTAAATGCGAAGTCCCTGCCTCGGAACCGCTGCCGACTTCGTGTTTTCCGTCCATCGGCCCGCAAAGCTGGCGGCCGTTGCGGCTTCGCCACTCACGCCTGGAAGAGCGGCCCCCGTTTCTGCCATCGCGTCGGCTAGAGCAGCGAGCACTTCAGGCTCCATTGGAACCAGCAACGCGGAATGTGTCAGCGGAGATTGAAAGACTACCCCGGCGACCTCTCCGTCGCGAGTGGCGACCCAATAGCGGCCCGGCTCAGGCCGGGTCAGGCGGCCATCCAGCAGAGTGAGCATCAGGTTGTGGTGAACCGGCCGCGAGCGCAGGAACTCTCCCGCAACCGCCGAGAACGTTGCGGCGTCCTCGAGCAAGTCGACGCTGATTCTCATTCGGTCGTTCAGTCCTTGAAGAGCAAGCCCTTCTCGTTGGCCGCAAGCCTCGTTGGCTGAGCGGACGACCGGGAGTTCCCTCTTGAGCGGTTGGCAAAGGACTTCAGCAGACACGCTTTCCTCCGCGCCAGACCATGGAGGGAACCGGAATCTTCTCGACGACGCGCACGCGCACCAGATCGGCGCGCTTGCCCGGCGCAATGCTGCCGCGATCGGCAAAGCCCGCCAAATCCGCAGGAGCGCTGGTCGCATAGCCTACCGCCTTAGGCAGCGGCACTTCCATCGTGTCTGCCAGCAGGAAGATCGCATAGAGCAGGCTCGCCGGAACATAGTCCGACGCGAGCACGTCGATCGCGCCGGCTTTTACCAGATCGGAGACCGCGACGTTGCCGCTGCGCGAGCGGCCAAGAACCAGGTTGGGCGAGCCGGCAACGATCTTCATCTGTTTTTCGCGCGCCGCCTGTGCGGCATCCATGGTAGTCGGGAACTCGGCTATGCCGATGCCTTCTGTATGCGACTGCTCGATGTGCTCGACCGTTGTGTCGTCGTGGCTGGCCAGCGGCACCGTGTGGCCGGCCAGAATCTCGAGAAGACGCGCGCGGTTGGGCACGGAGTATTTCTCCCGCCGTTCCTGCGCCGTCATCTCCGGCGCGGGATGCTCCTGCTGGCTGGCTCCCCGGTTCCGTTCGCCGCGCCCACCGCGTCCCATGCCGCCGCCCCCGTTGGCGAATTGGCGCTGCCCCGGCGTGTGATCCATGATGGAAACCAAGCGCACGATCGGATTCGGATAGACGCTTGTGAAGCACTCCACCGTGGCTTCACGCGAGATCTCCGCGCGAAGGTGCAGAAAATGATCTGCACGGAGGATACCCGCTCGCTGTGCGGCCTCGATGGCTGAAACGGCGGACTCAAGGATGCTCTCCCACCCTTCGGCCATTCTCCCGCCGACATACAGCGAGTCGAGAATAGTCGTGATTCCGACCGCGGCCATCTCGGCATCGTGTGCCAAAACTCCGGCAACAGCGGGCCAATCGGTTGAGTTGCGCGGCCGCATGTGCCGTTCCAGATTGTCGGTGTGCAGATCGATCAGGCCGGGAATCAGATAGTCGCCTTCAAAGTCGATGGCCTTCACGGACTCGAGCGGCCCGGATTGAAGTTCGGCAATCAAGCCGTCGCGAAGATGGACCGATCCCTCCACGATTTCAGTGGGAGTAACTATTTTGGCATTCTTCAGAACTGCTTCGCCGGTCATCGGGTGTCCTTGTGGTTGGTTTTCGCGCAAAAAACACGCCTTGGGAAAAACGGCACTGCCGGCGGCCTGAGCCGCCGGCAGTTGGATGGATTTGGTTAGAACGTGAACCGCGCGCTCAGCTGGCCTTCGCGCGGCAGGTTGACTTGCGAGGTGGACTTGTTGCCGAAGGTCGACGCTGTGCTCGCGTTGACGGCGGGGGCGCCCATGATCACGTGGTTGGGCGCGTTGAGCAGTTCGAAGCGGAACAAGACGCTCATCCGTTCCCCCTTGAACTTGGTTTCCTTCTGCACGAAAGCGTCAAGGTTAGAGTAGTTGGGATAGCGGATTTGAGAGTCATACCGGGGCGCGTTGCCGAACATGTATGCCGGTGTGACGGTGAAAGCCGCGGGGTTGAAGGCCTGCGTGCTAGAGGTCGGCTTGAGGCTTGCGCCGGAGACGACCGTTGGGCGAATCGCCGCGTTGCCGATCAGCGCGGTAGAGGACTGAGTGAGCTGAACCGGCAGGCCGCTGTAGAATTTGTAGGCATCGCCTAACTGCCAGCCGCCAGCCAGAACCGCTGCAATGCCGTTGTTGAGGAACGTGTGGCTGTGACCAAAGGGCAGCTCATACACCGTGTTCTCTGTGAAGTTGTGCGTCGCGTCCATCTCGCCGACGGAGCGTTCGCAGGCGTGGCAGCCGTTGTCCTGAATGTAGGCTGTGCTGCCGCTATCGCCGGTTTGATCGATCTCCTTGCTATAGGTGTAGCCCACCAGAACCGAGAGGCCGTTGGCCTGGCGGTGCTGGGCCGTAACCTGCAACGCGTTATAGGAAGCATGTCCCCAGCCCACGTCGAGTGCGTTGAACTTCGCAAACTGAGGATAAGCGCGTTGCAAGTAACCGGCCGGCGTTGTGGCAGGATACTGGAAATTCGAGCTAGCGTCGGTGATGGAGCCGTAAAAGGGATTGGGAACGTTGGTGGTCAGCGCAGGGCAGGTCTTCCCGGATGGGTCGCCGGCCACGGCCTTGCCCGCAACGGTGGCACCGGTCACGCACTGAGCCAGCACGGAGTCGGAGACCTGATCTAGCTGTATGGCGGACCGCAGGCGAACGCCTTGATTGAGGATGTAGCCCACGCTAACAACGAAGTGAGCCGGCAGCACGCGCTGTACGTCGAGAGAAGATACCTCCTGGTACGGACCGGTCTGCTGGCGCAAGTCGCCGGAGACACTCTGTCCGGCTTCGATGCTCAGCGGACCGCTCGCAGTGTTGTTTCCAGCCAGCGGAGATGGATTGTCTCCATAGGGAGCGGGAGGAGCCTGGCCGGGGCTGGAGAAGAACGGGTTCCCCAATGTATAGCAGGCGCCAGGGGGTGCGCCGCAGCCGGTGGAGGTGGTGCTCGATCCAGGCGCGATTACATAGTTTCCGCCGACAGACTGGTTGCTTACCGCGGTGGAGATGCGCGCTGAGCCACCCAACTCGGAGTACGATGCCTCCGACGCCTGCGGATGGCGGAAGATGCCAAAGCCGGCATGAATGACCGTCTTTTCATTCATCGCATAAGCGATTCCAAGGCGAGGCTCGATGTGCGCCATGCCGGCCTGTTGCAGGTTGCGAGACGAGGTGCTGACGCCGGGAATGCCCATGCCGCCAGTCAAGCTTGTGAAATAGGGGTTGGCTGCGAATTGGATCGGAGAGGCCGAAGTGAGGTCCAGATAGTTCAGGATGTTGCCGTCTGACTTCCAACTGTTGATCACGCCCCAGCGGACGCCGTAGGTTGCCGTCAGTTTCGGAGTGATCTTGTAGGTGTCCTCGCCGTAGACGAAATACACCTGATCGCGAATGGTCACCAGGGGTTCATAACCGCTCAGAACGGGGGTAAAGCCGAGCATGAGTTCGGCAATGGCGCTGCCGTTTGTGTTGGTCGAGGTGGGATTCGGGCCGCCGGTCAGGGCTTTGCTCCCCGTGAGCGTCAGCAGTTGCGGATCCCAGTGCTGTACGAAGTAGTGCCGTAGATCGGTTCCCATCTTGAAGGTGTGCTTTCCTCTGAGCCAGCTTAGATCGGCCTGATATTGGTAGACCGATGATTTGTTAGTCTCCAATGGCTCGGAGTTGCCGATAGTGGAGAGCTGGCCAGAGACCGACTCAACCTGCGGAGTGAAGGTGTTGGTTCTGGCAGGCGCGGCTGCGGCATTGAAACCGAAGACTGTGCTCGGCGAGAGCGGCAATACCGATGCACGGTTCGATTCGCTATGCCCCCAGGAGCCATGGTGATTGAAGATCAGGTTGTTCTTGACGGTCCAGGTGTGGTTGACCAGCGCATGGTAGCCGGGAATGCGGTCGTCCGAGTTGGTCGGTTCCTGCTCGTGGCCCAGGCCGGTAGGACCGTATTCATCGGGGTTTTTGATGTAGTTGCTGAAGCGGTCGAAGTGGCCAAACATGTTGTGTTTGTCGCTCCACTTATGATCGATGCGGAGATCGATGCTGTCGTCGATATCCGTCTCCGTGGCCGGGTTGAAGTAGTTGTAAGCGCCATTGGACTGCTGGAAATACCCCGGCGTCGGAGAGGGGTACATCGAGAGCAGCTTCGTTGCAACAGGATCGAGCCTGTTCGCCGGGATAATGTTGTTTGGAAACTGCACGCGCTTGCCGCTCACAAGCTTCGTCGGATCGTAAACTGAGATTCCCGTAATCGGGTAATTGGCGCTGTTGGTCGCGGCAGAGAAGTCGCCGCCGGGCAGTCCGTTGCGGCCGATCATCGCGTCCGTCGGCACCAGCGCGCTATAGCCGCCCGCCTGCTCGAAGGTGTCGCGCAGCCCTTCGTAGGAGAAGTAGAAGAAAGTCTTGTCGCGTCCGTGGTAGAGCTTGGGGATGATGATCGGCCCGCCGAACTGGCCGCCGAACTGGTCTCTGTGCAATGGAGGTTTCGCAATGCTCGCCACATTGGCGTTGTGGCCGTTGGCATCCATGAAGGCCTGGCGGTCATATTCCCAGCCGCCGCCATGGACGGTATTGGTGCCGGATTTGAGCGAGAAATCGACGATACCGCCGCTGGTGTAGCCATACTCGGGCGCGTAGGCCGAGGTCAGCACGCGAAACTCCTGCGTCGCATCCACGCCGGGGATGCCCGCGGCCTGGCTGTTATAGGCAACCATGTCCGCGCCGCCGTCGATCAACAAATCGGTGGTGGTCATATGTGCGCCGTTGATACGGAATTGATTGGTCGTGCTCTCCGTGGTGGTGTTTGTACCGGAGGTGATCTGACCGTCGTTCGAGGTAACGCCGATCGTCGCCGAGATCAGTTGCAGCGGGTTGCGCGGATCGAGCGGAAGGTCTTCGATAAAGGTCGGCTCCAGCAGCGTGCTGCGATCCGCGTTTTCAACTTGCAACTCCGCCGGCGCGTCACTTACAGTCACGGTCTGATTCACCGACCCGATCAGAAGCACCGCGTTCACAGCCTTTTGCTCGCCGATCTCGAGCACGATACCGGTGTCCTTCCAGGGCTCAAATCCCGTTGCCGCCACCGTGATTTCATAATGACCGGGCGGAACCGGCGGCAGGATGAAGATACCGCTGGCGTCGCTGACCGTTGTGGTCTTCACATCTGTAGATGGCCGGAGAAGAGTGATGGTGGCGCCTTTTACGGCTGCGCCGCTGGCGTCGGCAACCTGACCGCTGACGACCGCGCTCTGTGCAAAGAGCTGCGTTCCGAAACAAGCGGCCAACAGGAACACACCTGCAATGAGGTAAGTTCGCATCTGGCAGAAGATAGATCGCATTGGATTGCTCCCATTCAAAGTGAAGTACTTGATCGCGTCATTCCAGAGACGATCGATCGCGGTGTGTTGCTTGCTCCATGACCGGCAATCGTCATGAGGCGCTACTTCGATTTCCGATCTCCCCCTCACACACCGATGGAGACTGGATTGCATCCGGCTCTGCGTGCCGCAATTCGGATGGCATTGCCATGCTCCTTGCGATCGGTTGAGATTGGCCCTGTCTCGTTGGCGGACAGAGACAATTGCAGGGTGGTTATGAGCGGAGTGTAGGCATCCAGTATTGTTGCGGTGTGATGATTCGGTTAATTATTCGTATACGAATCATATCTACTGTGTTAATGTGTGAGCCCTTGATTTCTCTGATATACTCCAAGATTGCGTCATTCCTTATCGTGCGGGCTTAGGTGCAAGTGAAGCATCGGCAAGGAATTGCGGCGAAATTGGCTGGCGGTTTATCGTCGAACGGCCTGCATCGAGACGACTTGGGAATGCAGGCAGGCCGGAGCGGTAGTTCACACACGAGTTTTCCACAATCCTCCCCGCTAATAACTGGCGGTCGAGGACCGAATGGAACGCAATGTCCCTGATGAATGAAGAACAGATCGCTCCCGATGCGGCTCTTTCGGTGCAACCTTCGCGGGAAAGCTCTTTGCATGTGGTCCGCCGGCTGCGCAGAGCTTTTCTTTCGATCTGCCGATGCGGCGACGCCATGTTCAGCCCCTATCGGCTGACCACCGAACAGTATTCCCTGATGCTCGCGGTGCAAAGGCATCCGGGCATTCGGCAGGCCGACGTGACCAACGAGATCTTCGCCGAGCCCAACACCGTAACCGCAATGGTCACTTTGCTTGAGAAGCGTGGAATCCTGCGGCGCAAGGCCTGCGCCAGCGATGGCCGCGTGCGCCTTCTGTTCCTCACCGCGCATGGACAAACCGTGATGCAGCGGCTCTCAGAGGATTGGCAGCCTATGCGCGAACTGATGCGCAATGCCTTCGCCGGCGAAGCGGGACAGCAGGCCCTGCAAATCCTCGACGAGATATACAGTGCGATGCAAAGTGAACGGGAGAAGCTACTTCAAAGGTCAGCGACAAACCTGGTGGCGGAACCGGCATACGACGAAGCGCAACCCGACGATTCTCAACCTCCTCTGACAGCCAAACGCAGCTAGAGCTGGTTGCATACGTGGGTCTTGCAAGGGCACGGCTTCAGCCTTACCGCAAAAGAAGCAATAGAATTAAGGGCTTTAACTCCTGAGAGACGTATTTCAGCCATCTTGAAGAGGTTAGGGAACCAGTACCAGGTTGCCGCGGAATTAGGCGCTTGGTCTTGCCTGCCACGCAAGCAGAACTGGCCGCGAAGTTGGAGCCGACTTTCCAAATCGCGCTTCGCGGGCAAATCTCATTGCTTCGGCGTCAAGTATTTATATTCGTTTGACACCCCGGTCCAGCCCTTCGCTTTACAGTTCGGCTATGGGCAATCTCATATGACCGATTTCGACTGTCTGCGGGTCATGTCGTTCAACGTTTTGCAGATGGATGTCGAAGACCCCGCTCAGGCCTGGGAACAGCGCCGGGATTTGCTTGTCGAGACGATTCAGTTGTGCTCACCGGATCTACTCGGCGCCCAGGAGATCCATGCCGAGCAGACGGTTTTCATTCTCGACCGGATTCCGTCCTTCAATTGCTTTGGCCGCGGACGCTACGGAGACGATCGCGACAAACACAACACCATCTTCTTTGACCGGCAGAGATTCTCGCTCATCGACTGCGGTGAAAAATGGTTCTCTCGAACGCCTGAGATTCCAGGCTCCAGCGATTGGGAGATTCCAAAGCCGCGCATGGTCACCTGGGGCAGACTGCGCCCAGCCGTGGGCTCCGACATTCTTATCTTGAATACCCATTTGCCCTATGGCCGTGGCGCCGACGAGGCACGCCGCCAATCGACGCTCGTGCTGTTGCAGACGATAGCAACGCTGCCGCCGGAGCTGCCGCTCTTGCTCACCGGCGACTTCAACGCGCCCGCCGAAGGAGAGGTTCACTCCATGCTGACAGGCAAACTCCAAGATGCATGGATCACCGCGCATGAGACTGAAGGGCCGGAAGGCACGTTCCATGGCTTTGGGCGATTCAAGGGATCTAGAAGGCTGGACTGGATTCTTCATCGCAACACCGGAGAGACCGTGGCAGCCGAGACCGTCACCCACGCCGCCAACGGACATTACCCTTCCGATCATTTCCCGGTCTGCGCAACATTTCTTCTCGATCCATACGATCCCGCAGAGAACTTGGCATTTCCAGCAGCCTACGCGACTGCGGCGGCAACGGCGAGCAGTTCCCGTGGTGGAAGCAACTGAATGCAACGCATCGTCGATTTTATCCTCGAAGTGGACAAACTCAAGTCGGTGACGCGCAAGACTCGTCCTCTCGGACTTGACCGCTATGAGAACTCCGCAGAGCACAGTTGGCAGCTTGCACTGTTTGCCATTTCGATTGGGCGCTTCGCCGGTCCAGCGATCGACATAAGCCGAGTGATCAAGATGCTCCTGGTCCATGACATCGGTGAAATCGATACTGGAGACACGATGGTCTACGTCGACGAGGGACGAGAAGAACGCAAGGCCGCCGAATTAAGAGCAGTTGCGCGAATCTTCGGTATGCTTCCTGATGGACCTGCTGAGGAGTTTCTGTCTCTGTGGCGGGAGTTCGACGATGGGAACACATCCGAAGCCCATTTTGCGCATGCAATAGACAGGGCCATGCCGATATTGCTGAATCTGGCCAACAACGGTCAAAGCTGGCGCGATAACGGAATAAGCTATGATCGCGTCGTGCGCCGTAACGAACCGCCCATCCGCGCCGGATGCCCGCCGCTTTGGGAGTATCTCGAAGCCCATCTCGAAGAGGCAAGTCGGAAAGGCTGGTTCGGTGCGTGAATCGCTACCTGCTCTGGGATTTTGACGGCACGTTGGCCTATCGCGACGGCATGTGGGCTGGAGCGCTTCGCGACGCCATCCTTCTTCATCTTCCCGGCATGGACTTATCTCTCGACATGGTGAGGCCCTATCTCCACTGTGGATTCCCCTGGCATACACCCGAGATCGAACATCGTTACATCGATTCACCGCAAGCCTGGTGGGACCAGTTGAATCCAGTTTTCTTTCGTGCTCTGGCCGGACTGGGCATCGACTCCGGCAAACGGGTATCGATCATCGAATCTGTGCGCGGCGAGTTCATCCGGCGAGATGCATGGCAGATCATCGATGGAGTGGATGATGCGTTGAAAGCGCTACGAAATGCGGGATGGAAACACGTGATTGTCTCCAATCATGTTCCGGAGTTGCCCGGCCTTGTCGCGGCACTAGGACTAAGCTCCTACTTTGAAAGAATCTTCTGTTCGGCTCAGATGGGCGTGGAAAAGCCGAACCCTGCTTTTCTTGAAGTCGTTCTAAACTCGCTCGGCTGCTCCAGCGCTGCCTGGATGATTGGGGACAGCGTCCGGCTGGACATCGCAGCAGCCCGAGCTGCACACTTGCCGTCCATCCTCATCGGCTCTTTCGATCCTTCGGCTGATCGTTGCGTTTCATCCATGGGTGAGGTCGCGGAGATCATTCTCCGTGACCCTCTCCCTCTTTCAAGAAGTTATTCAGAAATGAGCTGACCCATGCTACTTGCCATCGATGTAGGCAATACCAACACAAAACTCGGTCTTTACCGGCTGGATGGCCAGCAACCCGCTTTGGCCGCCCACTGGCGCCTTACAACGCCTCGCAGCCAGACTGCCGACGAGTACGGCCTGCTCTTCGTGAATCTCTTTCAGATGAATGGCATGACCCCCAAGCAGGTGACGCACATCATCATCTCCTCGGTGGTGCCGCCGGTCGAGTCAACGCTGGTCCAGGTCTGCCAAACCTACTTTCACCTTGAGCCGCTCTTCGTTGAGCCGGGGATCAAGACAGGGATGCCCATTCTGGTGGATAACCCCGCCGAGTTGGGCGCCGACCGGCTGGCCGACTCCATCGCCGCATTCGAGCGTTACGGCGGCCCATGCATCGTGGTGAACTTCGGCACCGCAACCAAGTTTGAAGTCATCTCCGAGCGCGGCGAATATCTGGGCGGAGCGATTGCGCCGGGCCTTGGCATCAGTGCCGATGCTCTCTTTTCAAAAGCGGCGCGGTTGAGCAGGGTCGATATCAAACGGCCAGCCAAGGTCATCGGCACAAGCACTCTCGGGCATCTGCAGAGTGGGCTCTACTTCGGATACATCGGCCTTGTCGACGGAGTCCTTGCGCGTATCTTCGCCGAGCTGGGCTGCCAGCCGCGGGTCGTCGCCACCGGCGGTCTTGCCCGCATGATCGCCGAAGACTCTCGTTATATCGCCGAAATCGACGACATGCTCACGCTCGATGGGCTTCGCATCCTCTTCGAGCGCAACCGTTCAGTCTAGACCCAGAGTGGGTCAGGAGCCCCGATGAACTTCTCTTCCAGCCAGCGCCGGATCTTCGTACTAACCTGGCTCGCCTACGCCGGCTTTTATCTCTGCCGCAAGAACCTGAGCATCGTTCTGCCCCTGCTGAACAGCGTCTCAGGGCTTCGAGGCATGGACCTGGCAAACATCGTCTTCGGCTACAGCGTGCTTTATGCCATCGGCCAATTTTGCTGCGGGCCCCTCTCGGACCGTATTGGGGCCAAGCGCGTCGTTGGCGCAGGCCTTGTACTAGTAGTGGCCTGCAATTTTCTGATGGGCGCTCACGCCTCCTTGATATGGCTGCTGATACTCGCTTGTCTGAACGGCTTGGGGCAGTCGTCCGGCTGGTCAGGGCTGGTGAAGACGATGGCCATCTGGTTCCGGGGCGGGAATCGCGGAATCGTTATGTCCTGGTGGTGCACGAACTATGTTCTCGGCGGCTTCCTGGCAACGGCCTTCGCAACCTGGACAGTTACACAGCCTTGGCTGTTTCCCGAGCTCGGCTGGCGTCGCGGCTTCTGGTTCCCGGCACTGCTCCTGCTGATGATTACAGTCTTGTTCTTCGCTGGCGTCAGGGAGGAGCCTGAGGGAACGAAGACTTTCTCCCGCTTGGGGGCAAGTTCGACCGCGTCGCATGCGAGCCACACGAGCTGGGGCGCACTGGCCGACTTATTGAGCAAACCTGCCTTATGGCTGATCGGCACTTCGTATTTCTTCCTCACGCTCTGCCGGTACGCTCTGATGTTCTGGCTGCCGCTCTACATGGTGAGCGGCCTCAAGTACAGCTTGCAGGCTTCGGGCTATCTTTCCTCCCTGTACGAGTTAATCGGCATTGCCGGCGCGGTGTTGGCGGGTTACATCTCGGATCGTTTCATCCAGTCGCGCCGCGCCCCCGTGGCCGCAATCATGCTGTGCGGCTTCGGCGTCGTCCTTTTGGCCGAGCCGGCACTCACTAAATTTGGGCTCGTGGGCACGGCGATAGCGATCTCGCTGGCCGGCATCTTCTCCTTTGGCCCGGACACTCTGATCTCCGGCGCCGGAGCACAGGACATCGGCGAGGCCGAGGCCGCGGCAACCGCGTCGGGATTGGTAGACGGCATCGGGCACGTGGGCGCGATCTTCTCGCCGTATGTAGTCGTCTACGTGAGCCAGCGCTTTGGATGGGACGCCCTCTTTTTTGTACTTGCCGGAGCTGTGTTTTTGGGTGCCGCGGCGCTGATCCCGATCTGGAATCTGAAGCCCTCCAGCGGCGCGGCTCGTCAGACTGACGGGAAGGTTCCGCAGCCGGAGCCTTGCGCAGCGGCCAACTGAGAGCCTATCTGTAAATCGGTAGTGCCGACCTCCAGGTCGGCTGTCCTGCGGGTCTCCAGACCCACAGGCGAAGTCTGGCGGCGTGGACGTCGCCAGTACAGCCGGTCCGGAGACCGGCGCTGCCTCCCTTTCTCAATTTACGGATCAGGTCCAAGAACCCCGCTCGGATACGTCCCTGAAGACCTTGGCGATACCCAACCAAATCGATCCTGCGTTGATTGCGCTTAAACGCGCATCCTTTCATTCCGCGTTCACACTTCGCGCTCAGCGACTCGTTACTATCGCTACATACGGGAATGCAAATATGTCCTGGGGACCTGAGGATATCGCCTCAACGGACTGGAGAGATCCATGAGCAGACGACTTTGTTTGTGCTTCGCGCTGATTGCCGGCTTCGCATACTTTGCGACCATGGCGCGCGCCGCCGAAACTATCGTGATCAACGCCAATGTGATAACTGTCGATGCCGCGCATCCCGCGGCTCAGGCCTTTGCCATCGATAACGGACGATTCACCGCGGTTGGAACAAACGCCGAGATCCTCAAGCTTAAGACGCCCACTACCCAGATCATCGACCTCAAGGGAATGACGGTGACTCCGGGGTTCAACGATGCGCACCTGCATCCGCAGGCCATCTTCGATGAGGACTCGCCGTATTACAGGGTGTGGCTCGGCGCCGACCGGGTCAAGACCATGGACGACCTTGTCGCCGCGCTGAAGCGGAAGGCCGCGATCACTCCTCCAGGCAAAGCGATTAATGGATATGGATACAACGATGTTTCGCTGGGCCGTCATCCCAACCGGCACGACCTGGATAAGGTCTCGACGACCCAGCCTGTGTCGATCACTCACGGCTCCGGCCACATCACCGTTGTGAACAGCTTCATGCTGGAGGCAGCCGGCGTGACTAAGGAGACGGCGGATCCGCCGGGCGGCGCTCTTGACCGCGATCCCGACGGCACCCCCAACGGCGTTTTGCGTGAAAGCGGGCGCAGTGTGCTTTCCAGAGGCCGCCGCGAACAGCGCAGCGGCAGCTCCGATGAAAAGGCAGGCAGCTCCGACGCAAAGCCAGCGGGCCGCGATCAGCGCGATGCCGGCTCCAATGACAGAATGGCGATCCCGCACGACCAGGAGCTTCAAGGCTACCTGAACTGCTTCCGGCAATACTCGGCAAGGGGCATCACCAGCGTGGGGATTGCCGGAGGGAGCCCGTCTTCCTTCCGCATGATGCAGGAGTTGCGGGATCAGGGAAATCCGGTCCGGGTCGGGTTCATGTTCTCTGTGGGATCTTTCGACGAGCTCTCGGCAGCGGGAATAGAGCGCGGCTTCGGCGACGATCGTCTTCGCATCTCGTCGCTCAAAAACTTTCAAGGCAACTCGCTCAGTGGGCGTACCGCATGGCTGAGTCAGTCGTACTCCGACCGGCCCAATTACTTCGGCATCCCCCCGGCGCGGAATCAGGAGAAACTCGACGAGGATGTTCAGAAGTGGTGGGACGCCGGGTGGCAGGTTGCGACTCACTCCAATGGCGACCGCGAAATCGACATGATGCTCACGGCCATCGAAAGAGCTGCGGCCAAGAACCCCCGTCCCGATGCCCGCTGGCGCATTGAACACGCAAGCGTGATGAACCAGGCACTGCTCGATCGCGCCAAGAAGGACGGCGTGATTCTGGTTTTTCATTCCTATATGTGGGAGTACGGGAATATCCTTGCCTCGTACGGACCGGAGCGTCTCGCGACAATGCACGCCTATCGCACCGCGATCGACATGGGCATCCATGTTGCCGGCCATTCCGATTCCCCAATCTCGGCGGCCTATCCTTTGCTGCGAATCCAGGACATGGTGACGCGCAAGAGCTCCCAGGGAGTCGCGGTTGGAGAAAACCAGAAGGTCAGCGTCGATGAGGCGATCAAAGTCTGGACGCTCGACGGAGCCTACGCCACATTCGAGGAGAAGACCAAGGGCTCGATCGCTGCAGGAAAACTGGCGGATTTTGTGGTTCTCCAAAAGGATCCGCGCAAGGTCGCGCCCGATACGATTAAGGACATCGTCCTCGAAGCAACTTACATGGGAGGCCAAAAGGTCTACACAGCGCCGGAAAAGGCCGTTGCCATGATTCCCCAGCCTCCACTCAATTTCGGCGATGGCAATTATGGCGACGGCGATGAAGCGGAAAATGAAGTTGCGGATTTCTAGCCCTGGAGACTGCTATTTACTCTCGGCCCCCTTGACCACGGCGGCCACCGTCAAGGGGGCCAGTGAGAAATAGGGCCTGGTCAACTTGACTCCACCGCCCGTCCACGCCTCTCCTCTGTTATTCTTCTCGATGATTGGAGTCGAACAACATGGCACGAAGCGTGAACAAGGTCTTTCTTTTAGGAAATGTGGGCAAGGATCCCGAGATCCGCGCCACTCCCAACGGCACGATGGTTGCCAACTTCGGCTTGGCGACCAGCGAACGGCAAAAGGACGCGTCCGGAAACTGGACCGACAAAACCGAGTGGCACAACGTCGTCGCCTACTCCAAATTGGCCGAGATTGTGAGGGATTACGTCAAGAAAGGCAGCAAGTTGTTTGTCGAGGGCCGGCTGAACACGCGTACTTGGGAGGACAAGGACACTAAGAAGAAGGTCTACCGGACCGAAATCATCGTCAGTGACCTGTCGCTGCTTTCAGGCCGCGAGGATGGCGCGAGTGGCGGAGGGGGATACAGTAAGGCGGCGAGTTCCTCCAGTTCTTCGGCCAACTTCGACCAGCGCCCCCCGGCGGCCGCGGGCGGCTCGGACGATTACGTGCAACAGACGGAGATCTCCGACGACGACATACCCTTCTAAATGCAGGGAACAGGGATTAGGGATTAGGATCGGCCGGTGACCGCGGGCATAATGGCTGGGTTCACTTAAAGTGGTCCGATTGCTCGCCATCCCACATCGAGATAGGGCCAGGAATCTCCCGCGTCAACATCGAGAGCCGCATGCCCATCCAGGGTCCTTCTATTCCCTGTTCCCTATCAACTGCTTTTCATCAGCGTCGCAATCAGACTATCTCTGCGCCGGTTGGCCATCCCGTCGACATTCGCGAGCACGCGCAGCCAGACAAAAAACGCTGCCCCAGCCAATGCCACAAAAACCGGCACTGCCATCCAAGGATCACCCAGGTACCAGGACAGAGAGAAGACTGCGGCACCCACGCCCATCACCGCCAACTCAATCAGCAGGCTGATCAGCGC
This sequence comes from uncultured Occallatibacter sp., assembly GCA_964525655.1. Lineage (GTDB taxonomy): Bacteria > Acidobacteriota > Terriglobia > Terriglobales > Acidobacteriaceae > Telmatobacter. The sequence goes on along the minus strand of CAZGHZ010000002.1, from coordinate 37,841 downwards.
ATTGGACTGCGATCCCCGTTGCCGCGAGATCCGGCCTGGATTGACGCGATAGGGCATGGCTAGTGAGAGGATGTTGCCCGCCGCCAGGTTGCAGGGCAGCGCAAAGAGCAGCCATGCCACCGTGGCTGCCACCATTGCTCCGCCGGGCCGGCCCAGCCGGAGCGTGGTGAGAATCGCTGCCAGCAGCGCGTCTAAACCGAAGAGCATGGCATGAAAGAGATTCTTGGCCAACACCACGGTTCGGATGGGCGTCGGCGAAAGAAACAGCAATTGTATCCCAGCACCCTCTGTGCCGAGATTGTTGTAGAAGAACTGCGTGAAACCCAGCAACGCGTAGGCCACGCAGAGCGGCAGCGCAAAGGTGAAGGGACTGGCCGCTCCAGCAGCTCCGTTGCGAAAGACGCTGGCAACGATGAGGACCATCAGCACCGGAATGCCCAGAGCCCAAAGCAGCGGCAGGGTGCGCAGCAAATTGCGCAGATCCTTTTCAAGCAGTGCGGAGATCGGTCCGGAACCCGCTGACCAGCCCCGGCCCTCGCGCGAGGCCACGCTGGCTCTGCTTGAGGGGGTTTTTTCTTGGCCCGAGACTTCCTTTTTCCTCTTGGGCGCCCGGCCCAGATTCTCTCCATGAAACTCGCCCCGCAGACGCCCCGCCAGCACGGCTCCCGCAGCCAGCGCATACAGCCCGAGCAGGCTAAGCGACCCCACAGCCGACCCAGACCGCGCAGCGCCAGGCTCCGCCAGCGCTCCAGCGGCAAGCCCCGGCGGCAGCCACTGCTGCACCGCCTGGACTTTCTTGAGCCAAGGCAAATACTCATCCGTCATCCGACGGTAGTTCTCGTTCCGGTCCTGTACGGTGGAGCGCCCCAGATGCTTCCTCTGATGGAAGGCCGGATTGAGCAGTTGCAGGCTTAGCATCAGGATCATAAAGACTGCGCCCACGATCTCTCGCGTCTTGCGCTGGGCAAGCCAGCGGTCGATCCAGGCAAAAATCGCACGCGCCAGCAAGATATTGAAGGCCGCAAAGACAGCCAGGCTGGCCGCCGTCCAAGCAAGGAGATCCGGCCGCGCCACGGCGATTCCGATCCAGAGTCCCAGGCAGCAGAGTGCGCCCAGGATCGTCGAGACATCCGCCAGCCCGAAGACCACGTAGAGCAGGAAGTAAGTCCAGAAGCTCACCGGAAATCGCAGCAGGATGCTCAGATCGAACTGCTCCTGAAGCGAGGCCAGCACCACCGGAATCAATTGCCAGAGAAAGCACACCGCCCAAAACAGGATCGGCAAAAACTGCCACTGCTTTTCGGCGGCGACGAAGTACGCGCTCACGCCGATCAGCGCTCCGGCGCCCAGGCCGAATCCGGCATACATCACAAATCCCACCATGCGCATGCCAAATTCAAGAGCGCCCATCTTGGAGCGCAGTCCATTAACGAAGATGTGCCAGCGCAGCGCGGCCATCGCTGCGTACTGTGACCGGGCATGTGCGCTTCGCGCGCCGCCGGCTTTGATCTCCGGGCCATCGGCTCGCCCATTCACGCCAAGCTTGTTTTCGCCAGCCTCCTTTAGGCGAGCCATGACAGCTCCTGTTGCGGCTCCAGTTGCCCGCTCGCGCCTACGATCGACAGGAAGATCTCTTCCAGGGTCAGGCGCTGCTCCTCACCCGAGCCGGGCAGCGTGCTGGCCACGCCGGCGCGCAGTTCGTCGATCGACCCGTTGGCTACCAGGCGGCCCTGCGAAATGATGGCCACGTGGCTGCACAGCCGCTCGACGATCTCCAACACGTGGGTCGTGAGAAAGATGGTTGCGCCGCGGTTCAGCATTCCTTGCAGCATGGCCTTCAGCATTCCGGCGGCAATCGCGTCGACACCTTCAAAGGGCTCGTCGAGAAAGAGCACCTTGGGCCCGTGAATCACTGCGGCGGCCATGGCCAACTTCTTCTGCATTCCGTGGGAGAAGTCGGTGACCAGCTTGCGGCTCTCGTCGGCCAGCTTCATAAAGTCGAGCAATTCCTCGGTGCGCTGGCGAGCGGTCTCGCGGTCGAGGCCGTACATGCGGCCAACGAAGTGGAGGAATTCAGGCGCGGTCAGGCGGCCCAGCAGCGCCATTCCTTCGGGCACCACGCCGATCTGCCGTTTGAGCTCCAGCGCGCTGGAGCTGAAGGGCTGGCCAAGGATCTCGATGGTTCCCGATGTTGGCTCCAGCAGGCCGGTGAGCATCTTGATGGTGGTGGACTTGCCTGCCCCGTTTGGCCCCAGAAAACCGAAGAACTGTCCCGGAGCCACGCTCAGGGTCACGTCTTCAACTGCGGTGAGCGCGCCAAAATGCCGGGTGAGGCCATGGGTCTGAATCGCTGGAGTTTCCATCTGCAAGCAAGGATAACAAGGTTGGTTGGCTGAACAAAGTGACGGTGGCGAAGTGGGCGCAGTTGCAAGTCGATGTCGTCCCCAGGGCCGGACGCGGTAATATCGGGAAAACAACTGGAGAATGTGATGCTCGAGAAGTTGGCTGGCAGGCTCAAGTGGGAGCGGACAGGCAATGGCATTCGTGTGGTGATTCCTGTGCGGTTCCCATTTATGGCGGTTTTATCTGGGATGGGCGTGATTTCGCTCCCCTTTTGTGTCGTGTCAATTTTCGACAAGCTCGGAGGTGTCACTGGCCCGTTGCCAGTGGCCACAATATGGGTTGGTTTAATCCTCGGTGTTATGCAGATGATGATCTTCTTCACCACCAAACACGTCCTCACTTTGAGCCCTGCTGAAACGACAGTTCAAAGCCGCGTATTGGGGATCGGGGTGAGGAAGCATACCTTCGCAACCAGCCGTCAACGGAACCTGCGATTTGTCCCTTCAGAATATGGCGATTGGCTATTCATGAGTGACGTCAGCAGGGTTGAGATCGATAGAGATTCCAAGGCTCGTAAATTCGCCTTTGGGATTACCGAGCAGGAGGCTGACGCCCTGATCGAAAAGATGACTGCTGTCTATAACTTCCACAAGATCGAGCCGCGGTAAGACTTAGACAAGCAGAAAGAGCACACAATGCTGGAACAAATGGCAGGTGGACTCAAGTGGGAACGTACGGAGCAAGGCATTCTCGTGGAGATTCCTCCGCCGTTGGGATGGACCGAGTTGTTCCTGGCCGGATGGTTGGCTTTCTGGATTTTTGGAGGGGTGTACATGCTCCGGAAGGCACTCAACGGCGAGGACCAGTCCACCACTAATTTGTGGGGACTGGTGGGTTGGGCGGTATCCTCGTGCCTCTTCGGCGGTTGGTTGATCTGGAGCCTCGCGGGCACAACGCGCGTGGCCCTTTCCGCGGCCAAAATGACAATTCAACGCAGGGTCTTTGGCTTCGAGTTGATCACGAGTACGTTTCAGACCAGCCGAATGGAGAATCTCCGCTATATTGCGCCCTACTGGGTCAACAATGGCGACGGAGCTGGGTACACCCGAAGCAAAGTCTGCGTCACCGCTAACGGCTGGACGCGCACCCTGGCCTCGGGTGTCAGCGAGGCTGAGGCCGGTGCGCTGATGGACCGGATTGCGGAAGTCTACAACTTTCCCAAGAGCCGCTCACCGCAGTTCATCGGAACGCGATAGGTTCGGTGACGGGCCCTATGCCGCCACCACTTCGATGCGGTCTTCTATGGCTTGGCTCCCGGGGCCGACAACGATCTTGACTGCGCATCCCAGCCGCACGAGGCAATCCATCATCTTCATTTCGCTGATGCCGCGAAACTGGCCGCGCAGCATCTTTGAGAGCTTCGGTTGCGTCATCCCTAGAACCGTTGCGGCCTGCTGCTGGCTCCATCCACGCTCGCGCAGAATGTGGGCTATCTTCACCACCAATTGCGCCTTCACCAGCATCTCTTCAGAGTCTGGAAAGCCCAGGTCCTTATAGACATTCATGCCTTCTGCATTCTTCATCGCTTGACTCCTTTTTGCCAGCGCTTCGGCTTCCTTCAATCGCTCACGAATCAAGTCCATATACTTGCGGGGAGTTTCGCTTCCATGTTTCGACTTCTTCTGGAAGCAGTGGAGCACGTAAACTGCCTCTGCGAATCGCACAGTGTATACGGCGCGATAGGCATCGCCGCGCCAGTCTTCCGCGACCTCAAGCACGCCGGCTGAGCCGAATCCCTTGAGCGGCTTCGCGGCCGCGTGAAGCAAGCCGACCTGCGCATGATACAGGGCAAATCCAAAGGTCTGCTGCACCTCATCCGGCATGGCCGACAGGTCTTTCTTAGAAGAGCCGATCCAGTGTAGCGGTCTGAAGGCGAGCTTTACGCTTCGATTATGCCCATATGTACATAATAGTGTCCAGAGATTATTTCTGGCCTCGTGGTCTCCTTCCTTTCCGCGGAAAAAGGCGGAAAGGATGGGGTACGGAGAAGTCGACGAAGGACTAGCTTTCTGGGTCTTCCGCTGGTTCGCCGAGCGGGTCGTTGTCGCGGTCGGTGACCTCGGCCATCGAGGCCAGCTTCGCGGCTAGCTCCGGGATCCAGACTGACTCGGGCGCACGCCAGCTCCAGTTGCCGGAGGCTACGGCGGGCGTGTTCATGCGGGCCTCGGAACCGAGTTCGAGCAGATCCTGGGCGGGGACGACGGCGACCTCGGCAACGCTTGACTCCAAGGCGCGAATCAGCGGCCAGACGGGACTGTTGTCTACCGGACCCACATAGGCTTTGACGGCATTGCGCTCGGCTCTGGAGGCGGTCTGCCACCAGCCGAGGGTTGTGTCGTTGTCATGTGTCCCGGTGTAGGCTACGGTGCCGGGAGTGAAGCGGTGGGGCAGGTGGATGTGCGCGCCCTTGTCGCCGAAGCCGAACTGAAGGACCTTCATTCCCGGCAGGTCGAGTTCCCTACGCAGAGCGATGACCTCGCGGGTGATGAGGCCCAGGTCTTCAGCCACCAGCGGCAGGGGCCCAAGCGCTGTTTCCAAGGCGCGGAAGAGTTCAAGACCGGGCGCCTTGACCCATTCACCTTTGACTGCCGTCTTCTCAGCAGCGGGGATGGCCCAATAGGCCTCGAAGCCGCGGAAGTGGTCGAGGCGGACGATGTCGTAAAACTGGCAGGCTCGGCGGATGCGGTCGATCCACCACCCGAATCCCTGGCTGGCGAGGAGGTCCCAGCGATAGAGCGGGTTGCCCCAGCGCTGGCCGGTGGATGAGAAGTAGTCGGGAGGCACGCCGGCGATGCGGATGGGCTGGAGGTCCTTGTCGAGTTCAAAGAGCTCGGGGTGCACCCAGACGTCGGCCGAATCCATGTTGACGAAGATCGGCAGGTCGCCCATGATGCGTGTGCTGTGCTCGGCGGCGGCCTCGCGCAGCTTGTTCCACTGAAGCGAGAATGCGAATTGCAGGACCTGCTCCTCGGCGATACGGCGGGCATGGGTAGCAGCGGCTTGGGCCAGCGCCTCAGGCTCGCGGCGGCGAAGGGGCTCAGGCCAGGCGGTCCATGCACCTGTGTTGAACTGGCGGCGCAACTCGGCATAGAGGGCGTAGTCAGCAAGCCAGCCTGCCTCTTGGCGACAAAACTCCTGATACTGGACCCATTGCGCGGCGAGTTGCGGCTCAGTGCTTGTGGCAGCGGGTCCGCGGTCGAGAAAGTTGCCCGCTGCCTCGTCGAGCAGCCTGACCTTGCGACCCTCGATCTCTTCGAAGTTGACGGCCCCTCCGCTCCCGCCTTGGCCGGCTATACGCTCAGGGGCGATCCATCCCCATTCCGCGAGAATTTCCAGGCTGATGAGGAAGGGATTCCCCGCGAATGCCGAGGTGCCGGCATAGGGCGAGTTGCCGTAACCGGTGGGGCAGAGCGGCAGCACCTGCCAGATATGCTGCTTGGCGGCGGCGAGAAAGGCGACAAAGTCATGGGCTGCGGGGCCGAGGTCGCCGATGCCTCCGTTGGAGGGCAGCGAGCTGATGTGGAGGAGAACTCCCGAGGAACGTTGGAATTGCATATCCTGATTATCGCCGGGATGGGGCAGCCGATCATCCGGTCCCGGCTCGACGGCTATAATCCGTCTGTCTGGCAGCGGAAGCCGCCGAAGTTTCAGGAATTCCCCGAGGAGCTAATCCCTTGCAGAATCGAGTTGGCCGATTCTTCGTTTCATTTTTGGCATTGTTGGCCTTTGCGCCGTTGGCATGGCCGCTTCCCGCACGCTTTGCTGCTCTCATCCCGAAGAAGCCGGAGCCCGCCGAGCCGGTTGCGCTCAACGCCGGCTGGATGTTGCAGGACGTGGCCAAGGTACCGCATACCGGTGCGGAAGTTTCGACTTTGGGCTTCTCGATGGCAGGGTGGTATCCGGCTACGGTTCCGGGTACTGTGCTGACGACGCTGGTGAACAATCACGTCTATCCCGAACCGCTCTACGGTGAGAATGACCGGCCGGAGGTGATTCCGGAAAGCCTGGCGCGAACCTCCTATTGGTATCGCGCGGCAATCGAGATTCCCAAGAACTATGACGGGAAGCACATCTGGCTGAACTTCGACGGCATCAACTACTCGGCAACTGTTTGGGTGAATGGCGCGCAGGTGGGCACAATGCGCGGGGCCTTCGTCCGCGGCATCTTCGATATCACGTCCAACGTGAAGCCGGGCAGCAAGGCCGCGGTGGCTGTACTGGTGACGCCCGAGCCAAACCCCGGCGATCCGCATGAACACACGATGCGCGTAGGCACGGGAAAGAACGGCGGCATTACAGCGATCGACGGGCCAACCTTTCTCTCGACGATCGGCTGGGATTGGATTCCGGCGATTCGTGACCGTGACACCGGCATCTGGCAGAGGGTCTTTCTCTCCGCCACCGGGCCGGTGGTGGTGAAGGATCCGCTGGTGACGACCGATCTTCCTTTGCCGAGCACCGACTCGACGGATGTGGCAATTAAGGCGACGGTCGAAAATGTCAGCGATAAGCCGGTGACGGGTGTGCTCTCGGGAAGCATCGAAGAAATCGCGTTTGAAAAGCAGGTTCAGCTTGAGGCGCACAGCAAGCAGATGGTCGGCTTCGATGCGAAAGACACGCCGGCGCTGCACATCGAGCATCCGAGGCTGTGGTGGCCCAACGGCTATGGCGCGCAGAATCTCTACAAACTGCATTTGAGCTTCAAGGTGGAGAAACAGGAGTCGGATGCCCAGGATGTCAGCTTTGGCGTCAGGAAGATCAGCTATAGCGTTCCAGGCGCCGACACGCTGACGATCTCTGTGAATGGCGTGCCGATCTTTATCCGCGGCGGCAATTGGGGACTCGACGAAGCGATGAAGCGCATTCCGCGCGAGCGGCTCGAGGCGCAGATTCGCATGCACCAACTGGCCAATCTGAACCTGATTCGCAACTGGGTGGGACAGAGCACCAGCGAGGACTTCTACGAGCTCTGCGACAAGTACGGCATCCTGGTGTGGGACGAGTTCTTCCAGCCCAATCCGAGCGACGGGCCCGACCCCACCGACATCGCCACTTATATTGCGAACGTGCGCGAAAAGATACTGCGCTTCCGCAACCATCCTTCGATCGCCTTGTGGTGCGCGCGCAACGAGGGCTTCCCGCCTCCGGAGATCGACGTGGAGCTGCGCAAACTGCTGGCCGAGCTAGAACCGACGCGACGCTACCAGCCCAGTTCGACCGACGGCGCAGGAGTCCGTTCCGGCGGTCCCTATTACTGGCGGGCTCCGCGCGAGTTTTACGCCATCGCCGACGACTATTTCAAGACCGAGACAGGTACCGTCTCAGTGCCGACGATTGAATCGATTCACGGCATGATGCCCAGGAAGGATTGGGAGACGATCGACGACGACTGGGCCCAGCACGATATGGCCAAGGGAGCGCAGCGCGGTGACAGCTACCCAGGCGTGCTGGCAGCGCGCTATGGCAAGGTAGCCAACCTTGCCGACTTCGTGCGCAAGGCTCAGATGATGAACTACGAGAGCTACCGCGCGATGTACGAGGGGCGCAATGCCAAGATGTTCCACCCGGCAACGGCCGTCATCACGTGGATGAGCAACCCGGCACAGCCCAGCTTTGTCTGGCAACTCTACCACTACGACCTGGAACCGAACTCATCGCTCTTTGCGGTCAAGTGCGCGGGTGAGCCGGTGCACATCCAGTTCAACGAAGCCGACGGCGACCTGGAGGTGATCAATAACCTGCCGCAGCCGCTAATCGATGCTGTGGCGCACGTCTCGGTTTATCTGCTCGATGGATCGCTGGCTACTCAGTACGACACGAAAGTGGCGGCCGAGCCCAGTTCCGCCGTCAGCCTTGGAACTGTGAAGTTTCCGGAACTGCTCACCTCGACGCACTTCCTGAGGCTTGAACTCGACGATGCACAGGGCAAGGTCATTTCGACGAACTTCTACTGGCGGGGCGAGCCTGGCTACCCGGACGTTTTCACCGATCTCGACAAGATGCCCCCCGTTCCCATCGAGTTCCAGGTCGCGCGCGCGGACGCGAATGGCAAGCGCCAGTTGACGCTTACCGTGCACAATCCAACAGCAAATATCGCGCTGATGGCTCATCTGCAACTGCGCCGGCAGCACTCCGGCGACCGCGTGCTGCCGGCCTATTACAGCGAAAACTACTTCTCGCTGGTGGCGAACGAATTCAAAACCATCACCATCGAATCCGATCTGGCCGCCTTCAAGGGCGACGATCCCCTGATCACGGTGGATGGGTGGAATGTCACGGTGGTGCCAGCCGATCTGCACGATGTGGACATTGAGCCCAATCTCGACGCTCAACCCGAGCACTCGACCTTCACCGGGCTACCCTTCGAGACCAAAGATCTGCGCTGAAGTTTCTCAGCCGTTAAAAAGCGAAGAGGCCCGCAGCTTTTCTGCTGCGGGCCTCTTCGTTGGCGGATGGATTATTGATTACGAGTTGGGAAGCCCCTCGACCTTCTGCTTGAAAACCTGGATGCGATTGTGCTTCTTGTAGTCAGCCATGATCGCGCTCAGGAATACGTTGAAAGCCTCCCCGCGGCGCTGATCGAGCATCTGGTCCTTGGCTTGATCGAGATTCTTGGAGATCTCTTCGGCAGTAGGCTCCTGTTTGTTGAGAATCTTCGCCACAACTCCTGTTCTCCCGGCGTTGATGGGCCCGCTGATATTGCCTACGGCGAGGTCAAAGAGCTGCGGGGCCACCTGGCCGACCTGGCCGAATTCAGGCACCTGTTCAGACTCGCCTACCAGATCGCTGGTCTTGACAGTCGCGCCAACTTCCTTGGCGGCCATGGCCAGATCGTTTGAGGCCTTGGCCCTGTTCGCCAGTTGCTGAGTCTTCAAGTTCAGCATCGTAGGCAGCACCTGGTCGCGGTAGTCGTCGGCCACGTGGCTCTTCCAGCTCGTAAAATCGGGCGCGTGCGCCGGGGTGATTTCCTTGACCTGGAAGATGGCGTAACCCTCGCCGGTAGTCGCAGACTGCGGCGGATCGCCTTGCTTGGATTGGAAAGCCTTCCCCACGATCTGGGAGGAATCGGGCAGCGCGGCAATCACATCCCGCACGCCGAGCAGCGGCGTGGTGGCCACTTCAAGATGGTGGGCGGCGGCGGTCTTTTCCAACCCATTCTTGATGGCCTCGGAGGTGAGCGCCTGCGCGTAGTCTTGCTGGGCTTTGGCTGACTTCTGGCGAATCAGTGTCGCCTGGATTGTGGGGAGAACTTCGTTGAGCGCCTGGGAGTGCGCCGTCTGCCGCTCCTCGACCTGCACGATGTGATAGCCAAACTGGGTCTTCACGATCTTCGTATCGCCGATTTTCTGGGTAAAGATCGCGCTGTCGAACTCAGGCACCATCATGCCTCGACGGGCAAAGCCCAGCTCGCCGCCCTTGTCCTTGCTGCCGGGATCGTCGGAGTTCTGCTTAGCCAGATCGGCAAAGTTTGCACCGCCTTGAATCTGCTTGAGCAGCCCCTCGGCCTTGGCCTTGGCGGCGGCGTCAGTTTTGGCGTCAGCTCCCGGCGCCACCTTGATGAGGATGTGGCGCGCACGCGCCTGCTCCGGCACCGAATACTCAGACTGGTGCGCGGTGAAGTACTGCTGGATCTCCTGTTGGCTGGGCAGCGGAACCCCGCCCGGCAGTTGATCCGCGCCGAAGGCAAAGTAAGTGATCCGGCGCTGCTCTGGCACCGCCGTGGCATAGCGCACGGCGTTCTTCTTGAAGAAATCCTGGAGGTCGCTGTCCGAGGGATTGATCTGCTTGCGCAGATCGTCGGAGGAGATCACCGCATAGTCAAACTTGATCTTGATGTTTTGCTTGCGATAACTGTCACGGATCTCCTGGTCGCTCACCGAAACCCCGGCGGTAATCAGCGATTCCAGCCGGCGGATGACAATGCTCTCCTTTACCTCCTGCTCAAACTGCGGGACCGACATGTTGAACTGCCCGGTGACGAAGGCGGTATATTGCTCGTCGCTGATCTGCACACCTTTGGGAAAGATGTATTCGCCAAACTGGCCCTGGTGCAGGAATTGGACCACATCTGCGTCGGTAGCATGAATGCCCAGCTTCTCAGCTTCAGAGAGCAGGATCTGCTGTTGGACCAGTTGCTGGCCAACCTGCTGCTCGATGATGCGCTCGATCATCGGGTTGTCAGGGTACCGGCTGCGCTGTATCTGCTGACGGGCAGCCTGGCTCACTCGCTGCTGGCTCACCGTCATGCCGGATGAGAGGATGCGGCTGTACCAGTGGGGGTAGATCACGGCATAGGTATCGGTGGTTGAGGCTCCCATGCCGGTCAGGCCGGGAATCAGGTACACCACCATGCCCACCGAAGCGGCGGCGATGACGACAATGAAAAATGCCTTGGTTACGCGATTGTCTCTTTGCAGGAAACGGATCATGGGTGGACTCGGACCTTCAACTCTCTACGCGCAGACCTGCTGGAGCCGCCCTTCCGCAGCCCGGAGGCTCAAGGGCAGAGATTCTGCTGAATGCGCAATTGTCGCGCAATTGTGGCTTGGCGCGATTCACTGCAATTATAGCCGAGCGGATGGAAGGCAAGTACGATCACAAATCAACAGCGGGCATCCCGGCTTCAGGGATGCCCGCTGCCTCTCTGTCGTTTAGCTGCTCTTACCGCCAGTAGTAGTAGCCGCCAACCATGTAGTACGGCCGGTAATAAACCGGCGGATAGCCGTAGGGATATCCGACCACATAAGGCCGCGCATAGGGGTAAGCGGGACGCCGGTATAGGCTGGGACCGCCTTGGTAAAGTCCCTGCGCCAGCCGGGCCGCCTCTTGCCGGCTGACCGGACTGACCGTCACCGGGGCGGCCAGGTGGAAGTCTACGCGCGCCTCAGCGGGAATCCAGACACCCGGCCCCGGAGTGGCCGCTGAAGCCGCAGTTCCCGCGGCCGCCCCCGCACCGGCGCCAATGGCGCATCCAACTCCTCGACCAGCGATGCAGCCGATCATCGTGCCAAGCAAGGCGCCGCCGACTACATTGTTGGCTGTCTGCGCGCCCTTGCCGGGCCCCATCACCTTGAACTGGTCGGTCTGGAGCGGATAGCTCTGGCCGCCGAGATCAAGCGATGTCAGCGTGAGCGCCAACTCGGGCTTTCCGGCGAATTCGCCGGCCTTCTTGACTTCGGAGACCACTCCGTGAACCGTTGCGCCTCGAGGAATCGCCAGCACGCCATCAGCGGCCACATCGTGGATCACCGTGAACTCAACCGGAGTTCCGTCTTTTGCGCGTTTACTCCCGATCGGCTCGTCCGTCCGCAATTGGAGCAGCGTTCCCTGAGCGATGGTCACCGGGCCCTTAGGCTCTTCATAAGCCGGCGGGGAGGGCCGTGTCCGCGTGATGCGAGGATTGGCCGGCACATATTGCGGCCGGTCGGGCGGAGCAAGCTGGGCCTGGGACTGGCTCTGAGGCTGGTTCTGGGGTTGGCCCTGAGCTGATCCCGGATATGGGGACTGTCCCGGAGCTGCCTGCGGTCCATCCGCAGCAGGTGGAATGGGCGCCATCGAGTCCTCGGGTTCGCTGCCAGCCGCCGGTGGTTCGGCGGCGCTGGCCGCGGCTTGGGGATTACCCACCTTCAGGTTGTTGTTAACCTTGGTTACGCCGGCCACATGGGCGGCAATCGACTCCGCCAGTTCGCTGGAGGCCTCGCTCGATACGGTGCCGGAGAGGGTAACCTCGCTCTGAATCGTGGCTGCGGTGATCAGGTCGTTTTTCAGCGCCTTGGAGGCATCCAGGGCATGCACTACATCCATCTCGATCTGGCCGTCCGAGCGCGAATCCGCGGCCTGCGCGGAAGCCGCGGCTGGGGACGCGGCCGAAGACGTATCTTGGGCCAGCGCAATCACGCCGCAAAAGGCAACCAGTCCGGCCCACGCAAGGGCCTGAAGAACAAGTTTCTTGAATATTGGCCGTTCCATTTTTCACTCTCCTACGCCTTAAGTCCTGCCCCCGCTTCACCCTGCTTAGACGGAGAATCGCGGAAGCTGTCATGGGTGAGAACCCGGCAATCGGGAAAAAGTTCCGCGGCCACCCAAGCCACACGGCCGGAATCTCCGCCACCCGGCAATTGCCCTTCGCGGTTCCAGACGATAGACTGAGGGATCGAGGGGCCACCATGTTAGTCGTCATGAAGGCGCAGGCAACGCCGGAAGAGATTCGTGCAGTTTGCGAACATATCGAGCAGTTGGGTTTCCGGCCCCACCCGCTCCCCGGAGCCCAGCGCACCGCCATCGGCATCACCGGCAACCAGGGCGAGGTGGACCGCGGCAATCTGGAAGAGCTGCCTGGCGTGGCGGAAGTCATCCGCGTCTCTAAGGCTTATAAGCTTGCCAGCCGCGATGTAAAGGAAGAGGACACCGTCGTCCGCTTCGCGGGAACCGACGCGGCAATCGGCGGAGACGCATTGGCGATCGTCGCCGGGCCCTGTTCCATCGAAAGCAAGGAGCAGGCCTTTTCCATCGCCGAACAAGTGGCCGCCTCGGGAGCGCAGTTCTTCCGCGGCGGAGCCTACAAGCCGCGCACATCGCCTTACGCATTTCAAGGCCTCGGCCTTGAGGCGCTGCGCATCATGGCCGAGATCCGCGAGCGTTTCGGGCTGCGCATCGTCACCGAGGCCATCGACAACGAGAGCCTCGACCTGGTGGCCGAATGGGCCGACGTGGTGCAGATCGGCGCGCGCAACATGCAGAACTTCTCCTTGCTCAAGCGCGCCGGAAAACTGCGCAAGCCGGTGCTGATCAAGCGAGGCTTGTCGGCCACACTGGAAGAGTTTTTGATGGCCGCCGAGTACGTGATGAGTGAGGGCAATTATGAGGTTATTTTGTGCGAACGCGGCGTGCGCACCTTTGCGGACCACGCCCGCAACACACTTGATCTAAGCATTATCCCGGCCATCCAGCGCCTCAGTCACCTGCCGATCCTGGTCGACCCCAGCCACGCCACCGGCAAGCGGGACAGCGTGCTGCCGATGGCCCGCGCAGCGGTCGCCTCGGGCGGAGATGGAATCCTGGTCGAGGTCCACGACCACCCGGAAAAGGCTCTATCCGACGGCCCTCAATCCATTTATCCGGCTCAGTTCGCCGCCATGATGGACGAGCTCGAACAGATCGCCCCGGTGGTAGGCCGCTCGTTGCCCAGGGGCATCCACGTCGGGATAGCCAGAGCGTGAGGTCGAGATCAAACCGCTATGAACACTGGATTCAGCGCATGAACTCGTCGCACGACCCGATCGCTCGCCTGGTAGGCTTCACGCTGCTGGCCATGGCTCTCAACGGCTGCCGCTCCCACGACTTTCCGCAGTACCCGCCCAACTATCGCGAATACGCTTACGTGACCAACGGCGGCAGCAACACCGTCACGGTGGTCGATGTTGTGGATGTGCGCCTGGAGCGGGAGATCGCGGTAGGAGAGAATCCCGTCGCCGTCGCTGTCAACCCAACCCGCAACGAAGTCTACGTGGTCAACAAGGGAGCGGCAGGTAAAGACGGCTCGGTTTCAGTAATCGACGCGGAAACGAACGCCGTAGTGACGATGATCTCAGTCCATCGAAGGCCCGTCTCGATCGATATCGATCCCGCGGGCGAACGGGCATACGTAGCCGACTCCGGCTCGAACGCGATTTCGGTGGTGGACCTGAAGACGCGGCGCGAGATCGCGGCCATCGGAGCGGGCGAGGAGCCGGTAACCGCCCGCATCTCCCCGGACAGCAAGACGCTGGTGGTGGCCAATCGGGGGGCTAACTCTGTCAGCCTCATTGACCCCGCCGCCCGCCGAGTGCGCCAAGTCTTCGAGGGTTGCCCCGGCGCGAGCAACGCCGTCATCCTTCCCGATTCTTCCAAGGCTTTTGTGGCCTGCTCGGGAGGCCATCAGATCATGGCCATCGCACTGGCGCGAGGCGAAACGAACGCAAGCCAAGCCAGTCATGCTGAGGCCGTCACCGCCCGGCCCGACCGCCTTGAGGCCTTGCTTGATGTAGGCCAGGCGCCGATGCAGCTGGCGCTGAAGCCTGACGGCGGCGAGCTCTTCGTTCTGAATTCGCTGTCGAACTCGATCTCCGAGGTGGTGACCAGCACAGACGATGTCGGCGGCGCGTACATGATTGGAGACTATCCGGTCCGCGGTCTCGTCTCGGCCGACAATGCGCTGCTTTATGTGGCCAACTCCCACTCCCAGTACGTTACCGTCTACGCAATCAACGACGGAAAGCGGGCGGGCTCGGTGCGGGTCGGCGACGGTCCTGTCGCACTGGCGTCTTCAAGCTCCGGACTCCTGCTCTTCGTTGTGGACTCCAGTTCGGACGACATCGCAGTGGTGCGCACCGCCTCGCGCTCGCTGTTTGAGTTTCTCTCCGCCGGCCGCGCTCCGAATGCGATCGCCGTGAAAGCCTTCAGACTGCCCTGACGGCTGGCGGGAATACCGTTTCTAATTCAACGACACCCCTTGGATGGGCACGCTGCGCCGCGAGATGAAACGGCGGATGCTCCCGGCAAGCCGGCCGGGAAGCCGTCGGATGGCCGCCCATCCGGTCGAGGCCGGTTGACCGGGCTCCGGGATGAGGGTCCAGGGGCGTAGCTTCCGGTTCTCAACCAGGGCGCCCGGTTCGTGGCGCATTGCGGCCTTCTGTTCCTGGGCAGCCTGGAAGTAGCGCGCTGCCAGTTGCTCGAGATAATCGGCCTCCCATATTCGGCCGCAACTGCGCGCGATCAGGGCAAGTTGACGATACCGGGCGGCAATCCTTCTGTGATGATGGGCGATGTCGCCGAAGTTGGTGGGCAAGACTCTCTCCTCTCTTGCCGCTGGGCGGCAAGGGTTCTCTGTTTGGGTACTCAACTCTTTGTTCGGCGAGGACCGGAGACAGGAAAACTCGCCGCTCTGGCACACCGCACGGTCAGAGAAGATTGGCTATGTTTCGCTCTTTGTGATGCATTTATTATTCCAGAGTTTGCCGGAAAAGATTATGAATTTCTCATGGAATTAGACGCGGACTTCGGGTTTTCTCGTATGTTTGACAAACAGCGCAGATCAGTAGCGTTTGAGCTGCCTGAGGGGGGCGGCCGAAAAATCAGCCGCGCAGCTGCGGAGCGGGCGGGGCATCTTGCAACGACAGATGTTGAAGAGAGGCATTGACGTGGGAGAGGGACTGCTGGAGGGCAGTGGCGACGGAGCCCGCACCGCGGCGAAGGGCCGAAAAGCAGGCGACTGCCAAGGAAGCGCGCTTGGGAACGGCCTTTGCTGCCGGCTTGTCGGCAAGCTTGCGCACGGGCTTGAGTCTCTGAGGCGGCTTTTGGGTCCAGGGACGCGGAGCTTGAAGGACGGTTCCCCGGTACGGAGCCTGACTCATCACCATCTTCTGCTCCTCGGCGGCCTCGATGTAGCGGGCGGCAAGCTGGCGGTTATACTCTGCTGCGTTGAGGTCTCCGGCGTCGCGCGCGGCCTCGGCAAGCGCCATGTGCTGGACGGCTAAGCGACTGTGGTAGTTGGCGATCTCTCCGAAGTTGGCAGGCATGGCGCTTCCGTTCTCCCGGTTTCCCGGACAGGGGAAGTCACACCCAGACCCAAAGCCTCCATGTGCCTTCTGTAAGAGCCGGTACCATCCAGCAACTACCCCCGCGGTTCTCTTAGCACGTTCGGTGCCAAATACTCTATCGGCAAGATGTGGAAGATTTTAAATACAAGATGAATCTTCTTTAATAATCGCTCGCCGCCCTCAATCACCAGCAGACTAAGAAAACGACCGCCAGCCTTGACCGGCTATAGCGCGGCGATCCTGCGTGATCCGCTATCAACTTATTGACTTTAAAAAGTTTAAGCCGGCCATTGTATCGACTTTAGGGTGCAATTCAGTGAATTAAGCAGCGATCTTGCAACGAAAGCACGCTACGCACCACATGAGCACAGCCGCCAGGGCCGAGAGAGCTTTAACGCGGAGTGCGGGCCTGGGGAGCGGCAATCCGCTTCTGCGCGCGCCATTTCAAGCCGAGCCAGGCGAGATAACCGAGCTGAAGGGCCCAGGTTACGCAGTACGCGGCAACGACAAATTGGTGATCGAGAACTGCTGCTTGATCCATTCTTTTCCTCTTTTTCATTCTCGTCTGGGCCGTGCTTGCCGGCGATTCAACCATTCGCTTCGAGCGCTTCCAGGGCTTCTGCCGCTGCGATCTGCTGGTGTTTGCGTTCCACGGAGTAACGAAGCGCAAGAATCAATAGACCCCAGCAAAGCCATGCGAGCATGTTCCAGAGAAGTACATGGGCCATGGATGGCGCCATTCCGGATCCTTCGCTGCCGCCAAAGACCGGCGCCGGATGCTGCGTTCGCCACCAGCGGTTGGACATGTAGACGATGGGAACGTCAAGAGCGCCGAAGATGCCCAGGACAGCGGCCAGGGTCTGCACCTGCGGTCCGGCAGCAAACCGGCGCAGCAGCAGGTAGCTGACGTAAATCAGCCAGAGAACGAGGGTGGTCGTGAGGCGGGCGTCCCAGGTCCACCAGATGCCCCAGGCGCGCCGGCCCCACAACGGTCCAGTTGTCAGCACCACGGTGCAGAAGACGACACCGACCTCGGCGCCGGACAACGCCCAGGCATCGGCGACCTGCGCCCATTCAAGATGGCTGCGGCGGCAAGCTAGATAGCCGATGGAGCCGAGGAGGCTGATTGCGAAGAATAGGAACGCGACGGAAGCCGAGGGCACATGATAGTAAATGATGCGAAACACATAGCCCTGCTGGGCATCATCGGGGGCGACGTAGATCGCCTGGTAGAAGCCCCATACCATCAGGGCAACGGTGACAACGGCGTAAAGGCTGAAGACGAGTTTCTTCATGGGAAATTCCGATCGAACGCTACCAGTGTACTAGCCGCCTGCGGTGAGGTATTTGACTCCGGTATATCCGCACCGGAGAAAAGCGCGGGAGTTGGGTTCTTTTAAGCTGATTTTTGGGCTGAAGAGGCCCGAAAATGCGGCGTTTCAGGCCAAAAAGAAACGAAATCCGCAGTCTTTGATGACCGATCAGTCAACTAGCAAAAATAACAAGCTGTTTATTCCATGCGAGTTAGCAGCAGACAACCACTCCTGAAGAGGCCTTTGTGGGGGTAGGGGGGTGGCGTTTTTCAGGGGGCATAAGCCAGGCACATCTCTGACAGACCTGGTCGCGTTCTTCCGGCTGTTTCTATCCTGCGCTTGGAAACGGTAATTATCTGCAAGCGGCGGTCTCTTCTTTTCGCCCTTGAAGGGCTGCGGGGGGCGAGACTGGCATCTGGGCAATCAGGATCGGCAATCGCGTTTGACCGCTCACCCGTTGACACTCTATTGATGGGCAAAAGTTATAGTGGATACCGATGAATACCACACTCGATTCCACCAGCCGTTTCAGCGGCCGCGCGGGAGTTTATGCTCGCTATCGGCCCGGATACCCCGACAAAATCATCGACCTGCTGCGCGCTGAAGCGGGATGGTCCGAAGAGGCCACGGTGGCCGACATCGGCGCCGGCACGGGGCTCTCGTCGGAGCTGTTTTTGCGCCATGGCAATCGCGTCTGGGCGGTCGAGCCGAATGCCGAGATGCGCGCCGAGGCCGAGGCGCTCCGCGAAAGCTATCCCGGCTTTCTGGTCGGGGCCGGGACAGCCGAGGCCACCACGCTGCCCGACGCCTTTGCCGATTTCGCGGTCTCGGGCCAGGCATTCCATTGGTTCGATGCGAATGCCTGCCGGCCCGAGTTTCTGCGCATTCTCAAGCCGCAGGGTCTGGTTGTGCTGATGTGGAACAAGCGGCTGACCGACGGCTCGGCCTTTCTTGCCGCTTATGAGGAACTGCTTGAGCAATTCGGCACCGATTACAAGGAGCACTGGGGCAGCGAGCGCCGCGATCTGGCCGCGCTGGTGACACCTTTCTTTGGCGAGAGCGGCTTTCGCACCGCCAGCTTCGGCCACCAGAGGCATCTCGATCTCGTGGAGCTGACCGGCGGGATGCTTTCCGCCTCCTATGCTCCCCTGCCCGGCCACCCGAACCACGATCCGATGATTGCAGCACTCGGCGAACTCTTCAGCCGCTTTGCCCACGACGGACGAGTGACCATCGAATACCAGTCCACGGTTTACTGGGGACGTCCAGCACTTTAAGGCAGAGAGATTTTATTCGTAGGCCAGGGCGTCGATGGGGTCCTTGCGGGCGGCCATCCAGGCCGGGTAGAACGCGCCCAAGACAGAGCCCACAAACGCAATCAACGCGCCCTTCACGATCCAGGACAAATTCATATCCAGATAGAGCGTGGGAAGCCA
This sequence comes from uncultured Occallatibacter sp., assembly GCA_964525655.1. Classification (GTDB taxonomy): domain Bacteria; phylum Acidobacteriota; class Terriglobia; order Terriglobales; family Acidobacteriaceae; genus Telmatobacter. Next base: position 19,112 of record CAZGHZ010000002.1, on the reverse strand, counting down.
GTGCGCCAGTGCGGATTTGATGGCAAGGGAGACCGCAACACCCACCACGACGCCGCCCAGTGAGAGCAGCGCAGTTTCACGCAGCACCACGTTGACGATGGTCAGGTTGGAGGCGCCCATCGATTTCAGAATGCCGATCTCGCGGGTCCGTTCCAGCACCGAAGTGTACATCGACTGGAAGATCACCATGAAGCCGATAATGACGGCGATGCCGATGACCACGCGCAATGCGACGTTCAGGCCGGGAATGTGATCGGGCGTCATCAACGAGTACCACTCTTCCATCGTCATCACCTGGTAGTCCTCCAGGCCGTGCACGGCGTGAATCTCCTGTGTGATCAGAGCGATATTCTCCGGCTGGTCGGCCTTCAGATAAAAGGCCGAGGCTTTCTCCGGCGTTCCCGTAATGTCGCCCATGGCGGCGATCGAGATCAGCTTGCGCCCGCCCTTGCCGTGCTCGAAGATGCCTGAGATTTGAAAGGGGTGCTTTTCGACGAGAATCGTCTCGCCGACACGATGTCCTTTGCCGGTACTGGCGTAAACATCGTCTACGATCACATCGTCCGGCTTCTGCGGCGGACCTCCCGACACAAAAACGAACGGACTCAGCTGGCTGTAGGTGGGGTATTCAATTCCCCACAGAACCTCCAAACCATCGATCATGGAAAGCTTCTGATTCACCGGAGTGGCCACGGCGACATGCGGCAGCGCCTGTAGAATCCCTTCCAGCTTTACCGGAATGACCGCGCCGTTGATCCCGTTGAAGATCATGGCGTTGCTGGCGCGCACAATCAAATCGGCGCCGATGCCGTTGTTCATCCTCTTCTGCCCGGTCAACTGCCCCATCATGATGGCGATGATGGTTAGCATCATGATCACTTCGATGGCCACGGCAAGGACGCTGATGACGGAACGCAGTGGGCGGTGCAGCAGATTGGCAAAGATGAGCTTGTTCATTCCCGGCGATGGCTCCGAATGGCGCGAAGAAATCCTTCTATTCAGGGTAACAGTTGAGGGGAGAGGAGGTGTTTTGGTCCTTCGCGGTTTGGCGGGTCGATTTCAAGAGTCCCTGTGCCCGCAGTCTACGATTCGCCGATTCCGGCGAGGGGACAGTGTCGTAAGTACTGTCCGGATTGGCGACAAACCAGGACCAACCTCTCAGAACCGCTAAAAAAGGAAAGCAGTCACCTTTCATTCAAGTCCTAACGTTTTAGTTGACAACGAGCACGGTTTCGGCGTATGGTCCTAAGGTATTAGGAGATGGCGATGGCGCAGGAGCGCAAACCAAACAAACAATTGACACCTCTGGAACTAAGGATCATGCAGGTCTTATGGGCTTCCGGGCCGCTGCCCGTTCAAGAGGTGCAGCATCGTCTCGATGGTGAACTCGCATATACGACAGTTCAAACAATGCTCAACGTCCTGCAGCGCAAGGGGCATGTCGCACGGTCGCTCGTCGGTAGGGCATATGAATACCGGCCAATACATAGTCGGGACGTCGCCCTGGGAAGTGCCGTTCACGATCTATTGAGTCGCATGTTCGATGGTTCTGTGGAAGGGCTCGTCATGAACATGCTGCGAACCAAACAGATCGATTCAGCCAAATTATCCAAACTGGCAAAGATGGTAGCAAGTGCGGAAGGAGAGTTGGATGGAGATCACAAGTAGGCTCGTCGTGGCATATGCGATCAATGCACTATGGCAACTTCCGCTGCTGGTTTTGGCCACTGAAATCATGGTCAGACTCCTCGGGAGAATGCCGGGAAAAGTGCTCTACCGGGTTTGGCTATGCTCTCTGCTCTTTGCGCTGACAGTGCCTGCTTGGTCATTTCTGCATATGTCACGGCCCATGTCTGGCTCAGGGCTGATTCATAGCCAACTGTCTGCCGCCCCACAGACACTAGTCCTGAAAAAGAGTCCGAAGCTCGCCTTCTTTGGCGGACAACTCACCACCTCTGCTCGCAAGCAGCCGAGTGTCACCGACCTTCCCAGTTTGATTTCTGGCGGGGCCTTGATCCTCTATCTGGCTTCGGTGCTGTTCGCTTTGTCGCGATTAGCGTGGGGTCTCAGAAAGACGCAGATCCTATTGCATTCAGCGGAGGAAATGCGCCTGACAAGCGAAATGAAGGAAACGTGGGACTCGTGCCTGACCCTGTTTGGGATCGCTCGGATCAAGTTGATGTCTTCAAGCGCGCTCGGTGGTCCGGCGACTGTCACTTGGCGGAGTCCCATCGTGCTTCTACCTACGAAATTGCACGACGAGCGGGCGAGCGATATGGCTGCGGTGTTTTTGCATGAGTTGGCTCATGTCTGCCGGAGAGATTTCGTGTGCAATATCTTCCTTGAGTTGTTCAGCGTGTTGATTTACTACCATCCTGCATTCCACTGGATACGACGCAGAATACAAGAGACGCGAGAACTGGCCTGCGACGACTTGGCAGCCGATGCGATGTCGGGCCGCAAAGTGTACGCACGCAGCCTTCTTCGCCTCACTGAGAAGATGCTCTCTGCTGCCGTTGTCCCCCAACCTGGTTGTGCCCTTGGAATCTTCGAGGGAGAAGTCTTGGAGAAGCGAATCATGAACTTGCTCGATAACGGATCGGAGCACTCCCGCCTCCGCGCCTTCACATCACTGGCACTCGGCTCCTGCATGTTACTCGGGACCTGCCTGTTGTGTGCAAACCTTGGCTTGAAACCTGTCAACGCGCAGTCACCAACTCAAGCCAGCAACGCTCCAACCGGTTGGTTCCTGGCGGGCAGCATGCCGACAAGCTACCAAACGAGCGTAGACAAATCCGAGATTCAGAACGGGCAGCCGAGCGCATATCTCAAATCAATCGTGCCGGTGACGGGTGGATTCGGCACTCTTATGCAGCAGATCAGCGCTTCCGATTACCTTGGCAAGCGGGTACGTTTGCGTGCGTGGGTCAAGTCCCAGGAAATTGAAGGATCTGCCGGTTTGTGGATGAGAGTTGACAAGGATAAGACCGTGGTTGCATTCGACAACATGCAGAATCGCGCCATTCAAGGAACGCAGCCGTGGAAACAAATTGAGGTGGTTCTCGACGTTCCGGAAGATGCCACAGGTGTTTCCTTCGGAATTCTTCTTTCTGGTACAGGCGAGGTCTGGATGAACGACGTGAGCCTTGAAGCCGTTGGAAAGGATGTTCCCGTTACGACTCTAGCGCCTCAAGCCCCTGCATTGCGGACGCGACCTGCCAACCTGAAATTTACAGAGTAGGACGTGCGGGGGGAGTAGTTCACGACTTCCCTCGGTTGTAGAGTTGTTATTGTATCACCGGCAAATCGGAGATTGTAAAACGACCCACTGATGCTGGCAAAAAAGCCGCTCTCGAAGTTCGGAGCAAACGTAACGGGAAATTAGCCAGGGGATAGCGGAGCTGGGTCGTTTTGGTCTACAACTTCGCACCTTCCCGAATTGAACGGAAAATAACAATAAACCCTTTGACCTAAGCACCTAGCGGGTTTATGGTGAGGGTGGAAATCCCTCGAAGGTTGAGCAGTTTTCTGGTTTGCGATGAGTAGCTTTGGAGAAGACCTGCGCATGGAGCGGCTCGCCCGCGGCATTGCGCTCGAAGAGATCACGGCCGTCACCAAGATCAGCGGCCGCCACCTGGTGGCGCTGGAGCAGGACAGGTTTCGCGTGCTTCCCGGCGGCATCCTCAACAAGGGAATCGTGCGCGGCTACGCCGGGGCTGTGGGCCTGAATCAGCACGACTGGACGGAGCGGTTTCTCAAGGCTTATATGGCCTCCGGACAAATGCTCGACGACGACCGCGACTGGCTGGACTTTGTGACAAATGCGGGGAAGAATCGTCCGCAAGACCGCTACGCAGGGGAGTTTGGGCTGCGCTGGATCGGCGCACTCGGGCTGGTGCTCATCGTGGTGGCTGGCGTTTGGCTGGTTGTGCGTCACTTCTGAGCGGCCGGCTGGCGCGGCCGGGGAGAAGCCCAGGAACATCCTTCAGAGTTAACCGGACCGCGCAATCAAGCCTGATTTGATGCGAAAGTGGCGGAGGACGTTCCTCCGCGGCTAAAGCCGGCAATGATTTTGTTGGCTTGTTGCGGGGGTTGAAACCCCCGCCTCCCTCCGGATTGCCTTTTTCCGCAGCTTGAAAAGCCGACATCAATTGTGGGACACAAACGGCACGACTGAAGTCGTGCCGTTTCCAGACGGCGCTTGGTTCAGCGCCGCCTTATCGGAGCGCTGCTGTCACGGCCAGGGCCAGCGTCTCAAGCCCTGCGGCCAGTTCGCCACTCATGTGAACCCGTAACGCACGCCGTCCGCGCGATTCGAGCACGGCAAGATCTCCGGCGGCCTGGGCGTCGATCACAATGCCAAAGGTCAGTTTCTGACCAGGGATCTCCACATCGACGGAGTGATCGGCGGTGATCTGCAAAAAGACGCCGGTGTTGGGGCCGCCTTTGTAATCCTGGCCGGTGGAGTGGAGGAAGCGCGGGCCGAAACCGAGGCAGGTGGCAACATGTTTGGCGTCGCGCACCTTATTGCGGAGGCCCTGGATCGCCGCCTCGTACTCGGGGAACATGGGCAAGTAGGCCAGCGCGGCAAAGTAGTCGCCGGGGTGAATCTGGTCGAGATGGGCCTTGAGCAGCCCGGCGAGCGTTTCGCTGGGCGCGGTCTTTTTGAGGGTTGACGCGTATGCTTCGGTAGCGTAGAGCTTGAACTCCTGGCCGTTTGCCTCTTCCACGAGAATTGGAGTCCGTGTTGGGAGCTGGCCGGTCTGCTCATAGGCGGCGGTGAGGGCGCGGGTCTCGATTTTGGCAGACTCTACATCGGGCTGGTTGAAGGGGTTGATGCCCATCACCGAGCCGGCCACTGCGGTCGCGACCTCCCAGGTGAAGAACTGGCCGAAGATCTCGTAGAGGTCAGCGATCTCGATGTGGACGACCGGATGACCGGCGGCCTCAAGCGCTGCCACTTTAGCATCCTGAGAAGAATCGGCCGTACCGACGTAACGGATGTAGGCGAAGATGCGGTCGTTGCCGTAGACCTCGGGCGCGGCAATGGTCTCGCGGTCGACGGGCGTGATGCCCTTGCCGAGCTTGCCGGTGGATTCGGCGATCAATTGCTCCATCCACGCGCCGAGGTCGTAGATCTCGGGCGAGGTGAAGATGGTGATTTTGTCGCGTCCGGCATTGGCTGCCGTGCCGAGCAACAGGCCCAGCTCGACGGCCGAATTCTCAGTGGGCGCGAGCTTGGCCGAAGCCACCGCCTTGGCCGCCTCAGCAAGCAGCCTCTCGGTATCGAGGCCGGCTAACGTCGCCGCGACTACGCCAAAGGGCGAGAGCGCCGAGAAGCGGCCGCCGATCTGCGGGTCGCCATAGAAGATGTAGCGGAAGCCATCGTCCTTGGCCACCTGCTCCATCTTGGAGCCGGGGTCGGTGATGGCAATGAAATGGCTGCCCACTTCCTCCGCGCCCACGGCCTCTTTCATTTCGTTGAAGAAGTATTGCTTGAGGATATTCGGCTCAAGGGTCGAGCCGGATTTGCTGGCCACGACCACCAGAGTGTCGGCCAGGTTCACCTCGTTGCGAATGGTCCACACCTGCTCGGGATCGGTGGAGTCGACGATGCGCAATTCGGGGAATCCGGGACGCTGGCCAAAGGTCACCGCCAGCACCTCGGGGCAGAGGCTGGAACCGCCCATGCCGAGCAGCAGCACGGTCTGAAAGTCGGAGGTCTCGACCTCGGCGCCCAGGGCGGCATAGGTGGCCAGATCGGCCTGCTGGCGCTCGACGATGTCGATCCAGCCGAGCCACTTCTCTTCGCCATCTTTGGTCCAGAGGGTGGGGTCCTTCTGCCAGAAGCGGGCGACGTTGTTGTTGCGGGTCCAGTCGGCGACGGCCAGATCGACGGCGCCGCTAAGTTGGGAGGGGATTGCGAATCGGATGCTCATATCGCTTTCTATTGTGCATCAAAGACCGGGCTTGCGGCGATTCCAGTCGGGTTGGTCCTTGACAATCGCGTGAATTGCCGGAGGAGCTGGCTGGTTTTCGTTCCGGCCCTACGGGACGAAGGTTCATTTTTGCGATTCGAGTTGGCGCCTTGCATTGCGCCTTTCGCAGCACCCCTACGGGGCGCTCCCTCTCATCGACTGGCATTCCCCGGATTCCGCTACGCTCCATCCGGGGCTATTTTCGTTGCCTCCCTCCGGGAGACTGTTCGCGACCTTGGCGGAGTCGCCTGCGCTGAGTCGGCAGGCGGTTCAGCCGAAGCGGAGGTTTTCGCCGGGCTGGGTCGTGCGCTCCAGGCTGGGCCTCCATAAATGGAACCACTGAGCAAAGAACATGACGATGAATTGCGTGTTGGTGACAAGATACCTGCGCCAGAGGCGTCCCGGCTCTTGCACAAGTCGATGGAACCAGCGCAGGCCGAGGCGCTCGAGAAATCGAGGCGTTTCCTTCAGCAGGCCGGCGTGATAGTCGAATGCCGCGCCGACGGCAAGAACTGGCATTGAGAGCAGGTTGCCCATCTCGTAGGCAAAGACCTCCTGGCGGGGGCAGCCAAGCCCGGCAAAGAGAATGCCGGCCTTCGACGTGCCGATGCGTACGGCCGCGTCGAGTTGCTCCGCTTCGCTGAGCCTGCGAAATATCGAGGGTTCCGAACCCGCAATGATCAAGCCGGGGAATTTCTCAATCAGATTTGCCCGCATCTTTGCCAGTGTCTCTTCCGTGCTGCCGTAGAAATAGACTGGGACGCCCTGGCGCGCGGCCTCTTCGCAGACCAGGCCGGTGAGTGTTGGACCGAAGACGACATCGCGCAGCCCGGCTCCGTAGAGGAGATTGAGCGCCCAGCAGACCGGGCGGCCATCCGGAACAACAAAATCGAGATGGTTGAGGCGGTAGCGGTGGGTGCTGTCCAGAGCCCCGGTCATTACGCCGTGGACTGCCAGCGCGCTGGTGGTGCAGCGGCGGCCTGCCCTGGCGGCCTCAATGATCCGGTTGACGGCAAACTCATAGTCCACGGCATGGACGCGCACGCCGAGAACGTTGCCCGCTCCTCGATCGATCATTTGAGTTCAGCGTGCCAGCGCTCGACGTTCTTTTCGTAGATATCCTTCAGAATGCCGGGGACGTCGAAGTTCTGCTTCCAGTTGGGATAGTGGCTCTTGAACTTGGCCGTGTCGCTGATCCACCAGATATGATCGCCGATGCGGTTCTCGACGGTGTAGGTCCAGCGCATCTTGCGGCCGGTGATCTGCTCGCAGAGTTTGATCGCCTCGCGCATGGAGGCATTGCTGAATCGCCCGCCGCCCATGTTATAGACCTCGCCGCTGCGCGGCTCCAAGTAGAACTCGTGAAAGCACTCGATCAGGTCGGCGCAGTGAATGTTGTCGCGCACCTGCTTGCCGCCGTAGCCGTAGACTGTGTACTCCTCATCCGCCGCCGCGCAACGCATCAGGTAAGCCAGGAAGCCGTGCAGCTTGGTTCCGCTGTGATGGGGACCGGTGAGGCAGCCGCAGCGAAAGACCGCTGTCTTCATTCCGAAATACCGGCCATACTCTTGCACGAGCACGTCGGCCGCAACTTTTGACGCGCCGAAGAGGCTGTGGAGTGTCTGATCGATCGACATGCTCTCGTCGATTCCCTTTGAGAATGGATGAGACGGATCGATCTCCCAGCGAGTCTCCCGCTCGATCAGGGGCAGGCGGTTGGGAGTGTCGCCGTAGACCTTGTTTGTCGAGGTAAAGATAAACGCCGCATCGGGGCAGTGCCGGCGCGCAGCCTCAAGAATGTTCAGCGTGCCCAGGGCGTTGACAGAGAAATCCGTGTGCGGCTCGCGCGCAGCCCAGTCGTGGGATGGCTGTGCGGCGGTGTGAATCACCAGCGAGACGTTCTTTCCCAGCGATGCGAAGAGGCGATTCACCTGCTCGCAATCGCGGATGTCAAAGCTTTCCGGGCGATAGGAAGAGCCAAGAGCTTCGACGAGGCGCTGCTGATTCCACCGCGTCGAGGCCTCCTCGCCAAAGAAGCGGCTGCGCATGTCGTTGTCGATTCCGACAACCTCGAAGCCGAGATGCGCAAAAAAGGAGACAGCCTCCGAGCCAACCAATCCAGCCGATCCGGTGACGATTGCCACGCCCAAGGCCTGCCTCCATAACTCAGAGTGCTTCAAGAACAACCCTGCGGGCCTGAGCAGTCATCCCGCAGGCGTGGAAGCCCATGTCTATCTTGAGCCACTTACAGCACCGCTGAACAGGTTGCCGAAAAAGGCCCGACTTGATGCAAAACTGGCGGAACGTGTTTCTCCGCGGCTACAGCCGGTGTTGATTGTGCTGGCCTTACGCAGGGATTGAAAACCCCCGCATCCCTCCGCACCGAGTTTTTCCGCAGCCTGAGAAGTTGCGTCCATTCAAAACAGAACTGTTACCACAAACTGTTAAGCAGTATTTCACAGGAGTCTGCGCCGGATTGTTTGGGAATGGGGCAGCGGGTTTCCGTTCGGATCCGTCGCGGAGAGGAACTACGGGCTAGTCCGAAACGGAACCGCCTTGTCCGGGATCGGCCGTATCTGAAGGCAGGCGGCGGCGGTCCTTGACTAAGTTCGCAAATCTCAGCGCCTCAATAGAAGCGGGGACGGGTAAAGTGATAAACCGTCCCAACCGTGAAACCCTGGGGGTTGAGCCGACCAGAGGGAAGCGCAGGTGTGGTGGCGGTGGCGGGATGCTTGAAGAAGGTGGGCCAGGACTGATATTCATAATCAGCCCGCACCCAAAGATGCCGGTAAACCCTGTACTCCACGCCGCCGCCGCCGCTGACGACGGTGCGGGAATCGTGGTGGCGCCCAGCAGTTGCCGACTCGTAATCCGTATTACCGTATCCTTCAGAAAACTTTCCGTATGGGCGGACGTTGAGGAAGTGCGGCCAAGCATAGACCAATCCACCCTCAGCGACATCCTCGCGCAGATTCGCAGGTTCAGTCGCCGAACGCGCATAATTGAGGTCGCGCGCCTCGGCCTCCAATCTGAAACCGCGCAGCAACCTGGGCGGCTGATTGGGAATGTAATCGATCCAGAGTGTGCCGCCCAGCAGGTGGCCGTGTCCAAAATCGGCGTTGTAGCCAGAGAGGCCGGCGCCGACGGCCAAAGGCACACCCTTCGCCTCGGCCGTAGGCTCAGATTGCGCTTCCACGTTCGATGCTGCGCTACCAATCAGAATCACGAGGGCCAGCCCCAAGTACGGCTTTGAACGCATTCTGCGTCTCCTTCAAAGCAGCCGAACACCCTCTCCTAAGGCATTCCTTCTCGGTAGAGTGTACATCGGCAAGGTGAAAATGCGAGGCAGAGATTCCGCAAATACCAGGGTAATCGCATTTGAAATCCGAATGTGAAATGAAATGCGCAGGCCCTGCATGCTACAGCATTTGTTCCCGTCGATTTCAGTTTTGTAGCAGGGCATCACTTCAGTCATACCGATTGGGGAGCAGTGGAATCTCGGGCTTTAGCCCCTTTGGTTCTTATTTCAATTCGATGCACAACCGCGGCCAAAGCCGATCCGTATTGGGAGCCTTGGCGGCATGACTGAACAGGCTGCGGAAAAGGCTTGGCTTGTGGGAAGGTCCACGAAAAGCTCAGGGGCTAAAGCCCGACGTTTGTTTTTGCCGCATTTACTGCACGACTGAAGTCGTGCCCTGTGACAAATCCGGCTTTGGATGACTTCCATTGCAGCCTCTGAAGTCCTGCCCTGCTACAGAGCGATTCCTGGATTTAGCTCATGGTCTTCGGCCAGCGGGGCGAGATGCGCATCAGTTCCAGTCCGTTCGACTCTTTGACCGTGAACCCGGGCGAAGCAGCGGGAACGGCAACGATAGCTCCCATCGGCAGTTCGAGCGTCTCGAAGCCAGCGCCTTCGATTCTCGCGGCTCCGCGGGCTGCAAAGAGGTATGCCAGGCCGGGGACAGTCTCCTCATCACTCCGCAAGGTGTCGCTGGCACGGCCGCCGGCCACAGGAATGCGCTCCACGCGAAAATAATCGCTATCCAACAGGATGGTCCGGTCGCCCAATACCACGGCTGGTGTCTTACCTGCGCTTGTCTTGAGGCGCGTGGCTTCGAGAGACTTCGCGATGTGGAGTTCGCGCCCCCGCCCATAGTCGTACATCCGGTAGGTCAGGTCGCAGTTCTGCTGGGTCTCGAGCAAGATCGATCCGGGCCAGATGGAGTGCACCGTCCCCGCATCCACAAAGATCATGTCACCGGGTAAAACATCGAGCATGTTCAGGCTTTCTTCCAGTGTGCCCGCTTCGATCCCGGCTTTGACGTCGTCCAGCGTAACCCCCGGCTTGAGCCCGCAAGCGACCTGCGCGCCCGGCTCGGCATCGAGCGCATACCAGCACTCGGTTTTGCCGCGCGGATCGCCATATTTCTGCGCCATCCTGTCGTCCGGATGCACCTGCACGCTGAGCTTTTCTCTGGCAAAGATTACCTTGATAAGCAGCGGCGATGCGCCGGTTGCCGCAGCGTTGCCGAGCAGGGTCTCGGAATTATCGGCAAAAAGCTTGCCCAGCGTCTGGCCGGCATGGGCGCCGCTGGACGCAACACACTCGTCGCCGGTGAGCCAGGCCTCGCCAACAGGCCCTCCATCCGCCGCAACCACGTTGTACCAGGGACGAAGATCGCGATAGCCCCACACGCGCTGCGAAAACCGCGGCTCTACCAAAAAAGGCGCCCACGCAGAGGAGGTGGATTTCAAGAGATCCGCCAAGAGAATCGCCTCATTTCAACGAAAATTAATGAAGTTTGTTGCCGGCCCATTCGCGCCTTTGGTGATACGCTTTAGTTCGCAATCTCACAGTACCAGAGCGTCAAATCACTGGCTAAACGGCAAGGATCGTGCTTCGCTCGCCACGGGTGACCTTCGATTCTAAGAGCGCATCGTCAACCTTGATCCTGCTTGCCCCACCCTCCCCGCAAAGAATAACCTATGACGGGTAGACTCATCACAGCTTGAGTGCGCGGGTTCTCCCCTCTACCAGACTGGGAGATCAGGCGCAAGGGAACCAACTGTCATGGAAGACCCATCGCAGGCTGCGGAGCAGTTTGCATGGTCCATGACCGGGAATCCCTCTGTGCCGTCCGGCGGGAATCTGCCGAGGAGAGTGCAAAAGCGCATGTCGAAGCCTGTATCCATCTGTGTGATTGGTTCCGGTTACGTGGGACTCGTTGCGGCCGCTTGCTTTGCCGAGATCGGGCACCGGGTCGTCTGCGTCGACAACGATGAAGCGAAGGTGAAGACTCTCTGTGAAGGCGGCGTGCCCATCTTCGAATGCCGCCTGCCTGAGCTTCTTGCGAAACACTGCGGCCGGGGCGTCACCTTCACGACCAATTTGAGCGCAGCCGTGGAGCGCAGCGAGGCAATCTTCATTGCCGTGGGCACGCCTCAGGGCGACACTGGCGCGGCTGACCTGTCCTACGTCGAGGCCGTGGTCTCAGAGATTGCCCGCTCCATCGACAGCTACAAAGTGATCGTGGAAAAGAGCACAGTGCCGGTCTACACCAACGAGTGGATACGGCGCGTGCTGCAACGGCGCGGCGTGGACCCGCAGAGCTTCGATGTGGTCTCGAATCCCGAATTCCTGCGCGAAGGGACGGCGGTCATCGATTTCCTGCATCCGGACCGCATCGTGGTAGGCGCCAACTCGGAGCGCGCCGCGGAGGTGTTGCGACGCATTTATGAACCGCTCACCAGCGGCAGCTATTATGAGTCGGCCGATTCACTGCCGGGGAGCTGCTCGATCGAACGCCCGGCCAGGATTCTGGTAACCTCGGCGCAGAGCGCGGAGATCATCAAGCATGCGTCGAATGCCTTCCTGGCCTTGAAGATCTCGTTCATCAACGCCGTGGCCAATCTGGCCGAGACAGTTGAAGCGGACATCGAAGACATTGCCGCCGGGATGGGCATGGACAGCCGCATTGGCCCAAGGTTTCTTCGCGCCGGCCTGGGCTATGGCGGGTCTTGTTTCCCTAAGGATGTGGCCGCCTTTCATTGGGTTGCGCAGCAACAGGGCGTGAACTTCCAATTGCTTCAGGAGATCCGAAAGGTCAACGATACTCAGCTCGACGTCTTCTTCAACAAGGTGCGGTCAGCGCTGTGGACCCTGCGCGGCAAAAAGCTGGCTGCCCTGGGCCTTTCCTTCAAGGGCGATACCGACGACATTCGCGAGTCGCCGGCCATCGCCATGATCGCGAAATTGCTCGATGCCGGCGCCTGCATCACGGCTTACGATCCGGCCGCAATGGAGCGCGCCAAGGAGATGCTACCGCCATCCGGGCAAATGATTTATGCCGCGAATATCTACGCGGCCGCATCCGGCGCCGACGCGGTGTTGATTCTGACCGACTGGAAGGAGTTTGCCGAAATCGACCTGGTGAGGCTAAACCAGGCCGTTCGCTTTCCCATCGTGATCGACGGCCGCAATCTCTACATGCCGCAGAAGATGCTCGATCATGGCTTCACATATCTGAGCGTGGGACGGCCGGCGGTTTACCAGGCACAGCAAGGCAAGCCCCGCAAGGTGATGGTGTAGATGGGGAGTTTGTGGGGTGATCCTGGCCAGCCGCGGATTAGGATGCGGCTCACTCCGTTTTCTCAGGGATTGTTGAAGGTCTTTAGGAGCATGAACTTTTGACCATGCAAGTTCTTGTTACCGGCGCCGCCGGCTTTCTCGGCTCTCACCTGACCGACCGTCTGCTGGGAGAGGGTTGCACTGTCGTCGGCGTCGACAACTTCTCGACCGGCGACCGGGAAAACATCGCTCATTTGACTGGCGAATCGCGTTTTCATTTTGAAGAACGCGACATCTGCCAGCCCTTCGACGTAGGGCGGGTGGATTACGTCTTCAATATGGCCTCTCCGGCCAGTCCGCCGGATTATCTTCGCCTGGGGCTGGAGACGCTACGGGTCGGCTCGGCCGGCGTCGAGAACACCTTGGAGATCGCCGCCCGCTATGGCGCGGGCTATCTGCACGCCTCAACCTCGGAGTGTTACGGCGACCCGCTGGAGCATCCGCAGCGCGAGAGCTACTGGGGCAATGTGAACCCGGTCGGACCGCGCTCGGTCTACGACGAAGCCAAGCGCTTTGCCGAGGCGCTGGTGATGGCTTATCAGCGGAGGCGCGGCATCAACACTCATTTGGTCCGCATCTTCAATACGTATGGGCCTCGGCTGCACCCCGACGACGGCCGGGTGGTCGCAAACTTCATGATGCAGGCTCTGCGCGGCGAGCCGCTGACGATCTATGGCGACGGCAAGCAGACACGCAGCTTCTGCTACATTGACGACCTGATCGAAGGCATCCTGCGCCTCTCGCGCAGCGACGAGCATCTGCCGGTCAACATCGGCAATCCCGATGAGTTCACCATCCTCGAGTGCGCGCAGGCCGTGCTGGCGGTGACCGGATCGAAGAGCCAACTGCGATTTGAAGACCTGCCCGAGGACGACCCCGTGCGCCGCTGTCCCGACATCGGCAAAGCGCGGGCGCTGCTCGACTGGGAACCCAGAATCAACCTCATGGAAGGTCTGCGCAAATCGCTGGCGTTTTTCAAGGAAAGGGCTTCGATCAAGGTCTGATCGCTCCCAAGCGCTCGCCAAGATGAACTGGCGGGTCGCTCGGCGTGAGGAAAGTAATGGGTACGAAAGCGAGGTCTTTCTGGCCCTGGAGCCAGCCTGTTTTTCCTCTCCCTTGATTTATCGCCAATCCGTTCTATCCTCGTTTCATGCCTCACTCACTGCTCTTCGACCATATGTTTCAATTGCCGGTACCGATTCTGGAGAAGCTGCTTCGGCCGGTGATTGTCTACCTTGTGCTGGTGCTGCTGCTGCGTCTCTTTGGCAAGCGCGAACTGGCCCAGCTCAATCCCTTCGACCTGGTGGTGCTGCTCTCGCTCTCAAATACCGTGCAGAACGCCATCATCGGCGACGACAACTCGGTGACCGGCGGCGTGATCGGAGCCTTTAGCCTGCTGGCCATCAACTGGCTGGTGGTTCGGTTGCTCTTCCGTTCGCCCCGGCTCACACGAGCGCTGGAAGGGCGTGCCTGTGTGCTGGTGCGTAACGGACAAATCGACAAAAAAGCGCTAGTGCGCGAGTCGCTGACGCACACAGAGCTGCTCGAAGCGATCCATCGCGAAGGCTTCGAGAGCATTCACCAGGTGCGCAAATGCGAACTGGAACCGAATGGCTCGTTTTATGTCGAAGCATTCGACCCCTCGGCCGCAGACAAGCATCACGCCGAGCTTCTTGCCCGTCTCGATGCTCTCAGCCGCGAGGTGGCTGCATTGAGACCGCAGACGGCAACGGAGTAGGCGCTTTCATTCAAGCGGGCCGCGCGTCTGATCAGATGAGCAAGGAAATCAGGAGCCTTCCCCGATGCGCCTCGCCGGATGTTCTTTCTCACGATCTTTAACGGTTGCTGCAGCGCTGGCCATTGCCACCGCATTGAGCGCGCAGACTCTAGAACGCCGTTCGCCGGCCACGCCCTCGCCTGATGTTGTCAAACCCGGCACTATCCAGAACTCCGCAGCCTCCGCAAAGCCGAACCTTCCGATTGGAACGAATCTCCAGGTGGAGACTCTTCGGCACTATCCGATGAAGGCAGACGCGGCGATCGAGGCGCGGCTTCTGCATCCTATCTTTGCGAAGGGAAGATTGGCGGTCGCGCAAGACACCATGCTTTATGGCAAAGTCATCGCCCTGGAGCCGGACTCAAAGACTCGCTGGCACGCGAGACTGCGCGGTGACTTCACTCCGTATCACACAGCACAGGTTCAGTTCGATGAGCTTGCTCTTCCCACAGGGGCTCTTGCCGTCTCGGCAGGGAAGGCCTCAAATGGCGCGCCAGTAGTCCGGCTTGAGGCGCCGGGCGTGAGTCCGCACCAAGCCTTCATCGCTCGATATTGGACACAGGCAAAGAGCCAGATGCACGACCGGGTGGCCTACTTCACCGCGCCGGGGCTCGGAGATCGCGCGCTGCAGATGCTCTACCATCAACTGCCCTACCATCCGGAACGGATCGAAGCGCACACGATGTGGTACTTCGATCTGACAGAGCCGGTTGCCCTGCCGGATTTGCCAGCGGAGGAGCAGGCGAGGGCTCAGCCGGCCGTGGCGAAGAATGCAAACGCGGAAATCTGGTCGGTTCATGCTCTACTCGGGGAAGGCCTGAGCTCGGCTACCGCAAAGGCCGGGGACCCGGTTCAGGCGCTGGTGGTTGAGCCCGTCTACGACAGGGATCGGCAACTTGTGGTGCCGCAAGGCTCCGTGCTGGTGGGCAGGGTCAGTGCAGCCAAGGCCGCGCGCTCGCTGGGCCGCAACGGCAAACTGCGCTTCAACTTTCAGCAGGTGCGCTTTCCTGATAGCGCCAGCCAGCCAAGTTCCGATCGCCCAGTGCAGGGACTGCTGGCGGGAGCCACAACCGAGAGCCGGCATGACCTGTCTCTGGATGCCGAAGGGATGATCACGCCAAAGAATCAGTCCAGCGCAATTACGCCCATTCTATTGACTGTGCTGGCGGGGCGCGCTCTCGACGAAGATGGCAACATCACAGCGCAGACTGGCGTGGCCTCCAATGGATTCGGTTTGGTGGGCAGGTTCGTTGGCATGGCCGCCGGGAATCGAAATATCGCGGCGGGGATTGGCTACTACGCCGCGGCGCTCTCCGTCTACGAGAACTTCCTGCACCCCGGCCGAGACGTAATCTTTCCAAAAGACACGCGGATCGAGATCGAGACAACCCCGCTGCGGGCGCCGGTGCTGAAGCCGACAGATCGGTGGAAACAACCGCCAGAGGAGCACTTCTGATTTCGGTCGAACTTGACTTAGAATATCTGGATGAAAATGAGCTCAGCATTTACCAAGGTCGAACCCGGCTTGTTGCCGATCCTCGACGAGTTGCGTCGGCGCGAGCCGATCTTTCACAATCCGGAGTTTGGCTCGACCACGGCCGAGTTCGAGCGCTCCACATCGCCCGATTACTGGGAGGTCGGCGCATCAGGCCGCCGTTACAGCCGGCGGTTCATCTTGAATGAGCTGACGAAGAGCGTTCCTTATGTCGATGCCGCGGCGGCAGGGTGGCAGACTTCGGAGTTCGGACTTCGCCGTCTCGGCCCTGACACCCATCTGCTGACCTACACCCTCGATCAGGCGGGACGGCGCACTCGCCGTTCGACCATCTGGCAGCGATCGGAAGACGGTTGGCGCATCCTCTACCATCAGGGCACGATCATCTCGGCGGAAGAAGACGACACGATTCCCGTGTGATCTTTCATTGCTCCGAAGACGTGGCTGCCTTGATGGCAAATCGCTCCCACTCAACGGTGCCGGCGAATGGCGTGTAACGGCTGTTAACCCCTCTTCTTGCCGCCGTTAAGGCGCCTGGCACCGCATCATCAAGGTGTCGCAAGCTCCGGCAAAAGATCGGCTTGGGCAGCGCGAGCGAAACAATTAACCTTATCTAAACGTCAAGGTAACAGGCATAGCCTTGTGTATATTTCGCGAAAGATCTGTACTTGGATTCAAGCATCACTATTTGAATTCACGCAGAGATTGGCTGGGTCGCGTATGAGTGCCTGCGCAATCTCTGGAGGAGTAAGCAAATGAAACGGCTGGGATGGATTCTCGTGCTGGTGTTAGCGGCTTCGCCCGCCTGGGCGGTTAAGAAAGTCACCGTGCAGCAACTCAAGGATTTGCTGGTTTCCATGCAGCAATCCAAGAAGACCGACGCTGAGGAAGCCGACCAGCTCAAAGAGACTGAACTGACCGAAGAGCTAACCGGCAGCACAGCGAACAGCCTGAAGAGTTACCTTCCTGGCCCGCTCACCAGTGTGCAGATTGAAATTCTGAAAGAACAGAGCGCATTTCTTGCGCCTCCAACTGCAGACCTTCCCGGTACTCCCGCGCCCGACGCAGCCACGCAACAAGCCATCCTGGCTAAAGCCGCTGACTTCGCGTCCAGGGTTTATGTGCAGAATCCTCATTTATCGGTCACCAAAACCATGCTCCGCTTCGAGGACCATATCCTAAAGACAGATAGTATCGGACTTCAAAACAACACTTCGATTCTAAGTCCGGTTCAGTTGGTGGACAATCAAGTTGACCAGGTGGAGACCGACAAAGGCGAAGAGCAGGTTGCCGTTTCCAGGGCAAAAACAAAGTGGGGCTCGAACGGCCGGCTTTCAGAGGGCGAACCGGGAACCAATCTGGGAGTCATCCTTCTTGATGCCTCGTCCACGGGCAAGATCGGCTGGCTACGCTGGCAGATGATTGACGGTAAGCAGATCGCGGTGTTTTCCTTCGCCGTGGAGAAGGAAAAGTCCCGCCTGGAAGTAAGTTACTGCTGCTTTCCTAATACCTCTACAGCAACCAAGGTCGGAGGCTCGTCGCCGATGATGACGGTCGGGTCCATCCTGTCGGTGAGCACTTGGGAACCTTTCAAAAAGGTTGTGGGCTACCACGGAGAATTCTTCATCAATCCCAATACGGGCCTTGTGGTTCGCGTTATCACCCGTGCTGAGATGAAGCCGACGGACCTTGTTTTCAGGGAAGACAGGCGAATCGATTATGGTCCCGTATCCGTCGCCGGCAAGGCATACCTGCTTCCCCGTGACAGCATCACAGCGATGGAGGCGGTTCCCAATGGCGACAACAACAACGCCACCTGCACCATCCGTCACACTTTCTTTCTCGCTTCCTATCAGAATTACAAATTGGCTGGGGCGCGCTGAACGCCCCTCGGCCGGCTAGAGCGCCCAAGGGAGTTGATGCCAATCGGATATAATCGCTGGCAGTTCAAATTCCAGGAGAATAGGGCGCATGAAGCGTTTCTTATGGATTCTCGTTGTTTTGATGACGGGAGCGCCTGCGTGGGCTGCCAGCGACAAGGTCACGGTGCAACAACTCAAGGATCTGCTGGTTTCAATGAAGCAAGGCAAGAAAACAGACGAAGAAGTATCCACTCGAATCAAAGAAATTGAGTTAAGCGAAGAACTGACCGCTACTGAAAAGTCAAATCTGATGTTCGCCTCGCCTGGCCCTCTTACAAGCGAGCAAATCTGCGTTTTGGAGGCGCGTAATTCGATGCTTGCACCGCCGTCCTCCGACCTGCCCGACCTGCCCGCTCCGGATGACGCCGCGCAAAAAGTCATTTTAGACAGGGCCATCGGTTTCGCCGCTAAGAACGATCAGCTGATTTCCCGCCTGACCGCATCGAAAGCAGTCGCTCACTATGGCCACGTTAACGAGTTCAACCGTTGGGGAAACTATGGTGGGGTCCAGCAGGGAGGTATCGTCCGAGACCGGGGCGATAGAACGATAATGGCCCTGACCAGCAAATACGTCGATACCATAGAAATCAACCAGGGGAAAGAAAAGGTCAGCGGCTCCACCATAGACCCACATCTGAGGCACACCAGCCCCTGGGCAGAGGACGGCCCGAAGCCTGCTTTGAGCTCGATCATGAGTAAGGCAGTTGAGAGCGGAAACGTCCGCTGGTTGCGCTGGGAGACGATCAACGGGACCAAGACCGCCGTCTTTTCTTTCGCGATGAACAAGAAAGGTTCACCGTATGTCGTCGACTACTGCTGCTTTCTGACTTCGAATGGTTTCGCCTTCGAGTGGGGGCCTTTTAAGAAAACCGTGGGATTGCATGGCGAGTTCTTCATCGAGCCCGATTCCGGAACCACGCTACGAGACGTGATTCAGGCGGAGCTTTCTCCGACTGACTCTGTCGAGCAGGAAGATACGCGCGTCGATTATGGCACGGCCACCGTCGATGGCAAGACGTATGTCGTTCCGGTGAATTCCTACACGCACAGCGAAGTGGATGCCGCAGGCGACTCGCAAGCCAAGGGGGTCATATTGCGTGAGACTTTTCTGGTTGCGAGCTATGCCAACTACCACACGGCTGAGGCCGCGAAGAAGTAGCTTGCGTGGCGGCACTGGCGCGCACGCCCGTGCGGCCAGCACTCACTCCCACTCGATGGTGCCGGGGGGCTTCGAGGTGATGTCGTAGACTACGCGGTTGATGCCGCGGACTTCGTTGACGATGCGGCTGGAGATGCGCTTGAGGACGTCGTA
>CAZGHZ010000001.1:0-146032 GCA_964525655.1 uncultured Occallatibacter sp. | reverse complement strand
CCGATCTCAAAGTCGAACGGCGTTTCTATCTGGCGGGCAGCTACATTTGCCAGCAAGCGTTAGTCGCGGGACGCATCGATGCGTATGTTGAATACACTGGCACGGCGCTCACCGCAATCCTCAAGCAACCCGTCGACCGCGATCCAGAATCAGTTCTCCGCACAGTTCGCCGACTCTATGCCTCGCAATACGGCATCACCGTCGCCGAGCCTCTCGGTTTCGAAAACACCTTCGCCATGGTGATCCGCGGAGACGATGCGCGACGGTTGCATCTCACGACGTTAAGCGAGGCCGCGAACTACACTCCTCAATGGAATCTTGGTGTAGGCTACGAATTCGAACAGCGTCCGGATGGCCTCCCTGGGCTAAGCAAGGTTTACGGACTCAGTTTCGCGAGCGCGCCGCGCACGATGGACCTGGGGTTGCTCTATCGCGCACTCATCAATCATCAGGTCGACATGATCGCTGCGAACTCAACAGACGGTCAAATCCAAGCACTGGGTCTGACGGTGCTCCAAGATAACAAGCACTATTTCCCTCCCTACCAGGCTGTTCCGCTCGTTCGCGACGATGCACTGAAGCGCTGGCCCCAGATTAAGAACGCGCTCGTTTCCCTTGCTGGAAAAGTCACAGCGGATGACGTGCGGACCATGAACCAGGCCGTTGACGGTCAGCATCGGGATCCCGCCGAGGTGGTTCGCGAGTTCCGCACCCAGAAAGGACTCTGAAGAGTTCAGTGTCCGTTGCGCGTTAGCGGACGGTATACGTGAGAATGGCAGCCCTCACTTCCCGTGTCCCGCTCTTTCAGGAAGGAAGCCGATCCACCAAGATTTCACAGGGCTCTCGCAAGACTCACCACAAAGCGAACCGAATGGGTTGATTCTGGATCGAGCTGGTCATTCAGCTCTGCTTACTCGAGCGTGCCGACCCCTTCGGGGCGTAACGATTCCTCCTTCTTTAGCCACGACTTCAGGTTAAAAGCGTAGATGCAAATACAAAATACGTTCGCCGGAATGAAGCCGTACTGGGACGTATGAATCCCAATGACGCAAAAGATCAAGCTGTTTACCCCCGAGACAACCAGGCCGGCCCACATTTTTCGGCCGACAAGGACCGTCGCTACTATGGTAAGAAGACAAGAAAGATAATCCAACCGGAACATCCCCACAGCGTGCCTCCATTTCAATTGGCTAACGGAAGAGAAAAAATTAACTAAATCTCTTAGGTCTTGGCGCCACACTTTGTTGAGCAAATGGCGTGCCAAATTACGATGGTCCGATGCGATCATTGTTCGACAATTGGAATCAATCAGTTAGCAGCTAAGGGTCTGAATTGCGGTCTACAAATGAATCGAAGGTCACAACATTATGATGGCGATGTTTCGCATTGGCGGCTTTAGGCTGTTACGGGGCTCATAAACCGGCTGCTACGGCCGGTCACACGACCACGATAAACGCACAAGCATCGCTGGGTGCCTTTGGACACTTGTCACAGCGTTCAGAAAGTCGAGGGCTGAATTGGCCACGATTCAGCCTTGACTGAATTGCTAGATTTTGGCGTCAATTTGGTGCCAAATCGCGCCGACTGTGCCGGTTATGCCGGTTGTGCCGACTCATAAGTCCTTTGCCGTCTGTACCCTACAAGCGGAATCTTCCATGGCATAGTACCGACATTAAGCATTTCAACAACTTACAAGACCCCGGTGGCTCCCTAAGTCCTTGTAAGATCGTACCGCGCCGAGATCCGACGTATCGCAAAACGTATCGCGGCTCGTGATGGTCGCTCGTACCGCTGGAGACATACGTATTGCCGATGGGCTCTTGGCCGTCCCTGAGATGGTGTTGGCGGCGTTCGGGAAAATATCGCGAAGTCGAGGATAATCCCGGCCCGTTCGGGCTGCATCGCATTCCGATGCGGTCGTCAGAGATTACTTCCTGCCTGGATTTCGAGTAATTTGCGAATTCTTGGCTTCATACTTCCCGGCTGCGAGGCCGGCAACAAGGCCAGACCTTCGATTGCTGTGGCGCGGCTTTTCTCCGTCTGGCCGACGGCGCGATAGGCTTGGGCCAGGGTCAGTAGCTTTGAGGGCGCCTTCCGATGGCTTAATGAAACTACCCGCTCGGCGCAGGAGACGGCCAATTGTGGATCTCTGAGAGTAGCCGGTTCGGCAATCAGCAGATTTCTTGCTGCCGTGTTGAGAGTTCCCGGAGAATCCCGATCCCTCTCGATCAGCTCTCTCAGCGTGGCAAGGCCTTTTTTCACCAATTCCGCTGGGTTCTGGCCATGGTGCAGAATGAACTGAATCGAACCGAGCCGGACCTCGACATCTGCCAGAACCGGTCGCCACTCGGTTTGCGATGGATCCAGTTGCAGCATCTTTTCCAAACCGGCGCGCTCCTCGATCAAGGGCTTCTCCGCCGCGGCCAGGCTTCGACGCCGATCGTCGATTGAAGCGCCCAAGGCGGGATCGGCCTCCTGTTCAAAATCCTCTGCCTGGCGGTCGAGGCCAAAGAGCATGTCGCCAAGAGCGCGCAAATCCTTTGGGTCGGCCGCTGCGCGGCGCTCGGCGGACTGTACTGGCCCAGCCGCAATCGCGTTTGCTTCGGAGTATTCTCCCAACTGAACCAGCGCTCTGGCCTCGGTCACGAGCAAAGTCTCATGGTCTCGAATCATCTTCAGGGTTTGCTGTTCCGCGCCGGGCAGTGCTGCGATACGTTGCAAACTCACCTGAATGTCTTTGAGAGTCTGAACTGGATCCGATTCCGTCTCGTGTTGGATGATAATGAGGAGCGCAGTGGCGACTTCCCGCCGAGCTCTCAGCAGATTGGGGTTGATGCTCAACGCCCGGTTGTACAGGTCGAGCGATCTCCGGTAGGCAGAGTTTGCGCCAGCCTGATCGTTCAGACTTTGGGTAATGACGAAACCTAGTTCATCGCCCAGCCCATAGTATGCTTTGGCCGTGTCGCATATGTCGTCGGGAGTGGCGTCGGGCAGTTCGATCAGCCGGTTATACGTCGCAACTGCCGCCTGCGTGGAGGCAATGGCCTGCTGAATGGGCGCAGTTCCGAAGAGAACCTGACCGCGGGACAACTGTGCGTTGGCTAGAGCACGAAGCGCCTCTCGATCCGTGGGATTGCTGCCGGCAAAGGGCTCGCTCAAGGCGATGGCTTTGTTGATACTGGCCAGCGCGCCAGGGACATCGCCCAGATTCTGATCGTAGGCGTTCCCCTGAAGGTTCCCCAGTCGGGCATAGGCGTCGGCCAGGTCGAGCTGCGTCTGGCGGTCGCCGTGCGCGTCGGCGGCCATGCGGTCAAGGTGCGTCAGCACGCTGGTCACCAACAGCTTTTGCGCACCGGTCGTACCCGGAACCTGCTGGATGGCCGTATCCAGTTCGGTCAGCAGGCTGTTGCTCAACTGGCGCAGGTCGGCCGAGCGGGCTTCGGCCACGCGCCGCTCTTCGACAACGCCCGTGATGCCGGCCGCCAGTGTGGCAATCAGCACGGCCACCCCAGCCAGGCTCCATCGGTGGCGTCGAATGAACTTGGAGGCGCGGTAGCGGAAGGTGCCTCGGCGTGCCGCTACAGGATGCCCTTCCAGATAAGCGCGAAGATCGTCAGCCAGCCGCTCTGCTGTCAGATAGCGCTCCTGAGGCTCCTTGCGCAGAGCCTTCATCAAAATCGCTTCCAGATCGGCATCGAGCCGCTTGCCGTCGCCGGCCCCCGAGGGCCTGCGCGGCGCCTCCTCGCAGACCGTCTTCAGCATCTGCCCCATGGTCAGGTCTTTCAGTTCATAGGGCAGCATTCCTGTCAGCAGTAGATATAAGAGAACGCCCAGCGAGTAAGTGTCCGATGCGGTAGTGATCCGATTACCTTGCATCTGTTCCGGGCTGGCGTACTGTGGGGTGAAGGAGAGATAGCCATCGCGCGTAAGTTGGCTGTCCTGTCCAGCCATGGAGGGAGAAAGCAGTTTTGCCGTTCCAAAGTCCAGCAACCGCGGGTTGCCGTCCTCGGCCACCAGGATGTTATCCGGCTTCAGGTCGCGGTGAACGATGAAGTTCTGATGGGCAAACTGCACCGCCTCGCAGACGCGCAGAATCAACTCGATCCGCTGTGTCCGGGAGAGATGCCGCTCCTCGCAGAAGCGATGGATGGGTACGCCGTCCACATATTCCATCACGAGATATAGCTTACCCTCGCCAGTGACTCCTCCATCCAGCAGGCGGGCAATGTACGGATGTTGCAAGCCGGCCAGAATCTGCCGCTCCTGGCGGAATCTATCGCAGAATTCATCGCTCGCAAAGAGCGCGTAAATCAGTTTGATAGCGACGTTCTGCTCGAAGTGGCCGTCGGCGCGGTGCGCCAAATACACGGCCCCCATTCCGCCGCGTCCAAGCAGACGGTCGATCTCGTATGGCCCAACGCGCTCGTGCTCCGGCCGATGGTTCGGCAAGCAGCCCGTTTCGACCCTGTGGGAAGCCGCCATCCGTTCCTCTGCTTCATGGGCGCTCAACAATAAACGCACATTCTTGGCTAGAGGCCGGTTCTCACCGCATAGTGCCTCAATAAGATTCGCGCGCAGTTCCGCTGGAGCCGCAAGCACTTCGTTAAAAACTGCATGAACCCGCTTAAAATCTTCGATTCGTTGGTCCATTTGCAGACGTATCCTAACTCAACTAACTAGCTGAACTGCGTGAACCGCAGTCAAAATGAATCACATTCCTGTCTGATCCGCGGCTGCCTCTGGGCAAATCCTCAGGTAGAGCCAGCTCTTTATGAACTGTAGCTCGCGGTTGATGGTGGCCTTGGAGACCTGCTTCAGCGTTGCTGTCTCCTCGGCTGTGAAGCCCAGGAAGTAGCGCAACTCGACCAGCCGCACCATCTCCGGATCGAACTCATTCAGCTCGTCCAACGCACGGTTCAGGTCCAGCAGTTCCGAACTGTCGATAGCCACCCATGAAAGGTCGTCGCTGAGAGGTACCCGATAGGAGCCGCCGCCTCGCATCTGGGTAAGTCTCTCACGTGCCTGGTCGATCAGAATCATGCGCATGATCCGCGCACAAAATGTGTAGAAATGCGCGTGGTCATCCCACCCGGCCTTCTTCTGCTTGAGCAGGCGCAAAAACAGTTCGTGAACCAGGACCGTTGCCTGCAGAACGTCGTGATTCCGTTCACGATTCACATAGGAAGCGGCAATCTTACGCAGTTGAGGATAGACCAGCGGGGCCAGCTCATCGAAGGCCGACTTCTCCCCGTCCTTCCACCTTCTGAGGAGAACCGTGATGTCGCCCTCAACCGGTTCCACAGGACCTCTCCGTCCGCGCAATATCTCCAGATGCACTTTGCAGTCAGGCTACCACTTTTCCACTGCATTTTCATTTCTTTTTCCAGGCCTACCGCCCTGGCGATTCGGGCCTTCAAAAAAGATCTTTTTGAAAGGAGTGAGCCGTTTCTTGCCGTTTCCCGCAGTTCAAATCGAAACAAACAAATGAGCGATTTTGACACCGGTGATGTGGGGTTCCGGCCGCAGCCGGTTCTCACGCGCCATACCTCTGAACCGAATTGCGCTTTCCGTGGACTTCATTCCATTGAAACAAAGGAGTTTCCAGGTGCTTAACCAACGCCATAATCCCAGTCTGCTCCTCGTTACGCCTAAGAGCCCGTCGCCAAGCGCCAGCCCATGCCTTTTAGCAGGGTGTGTGCCGGGCGACCCAACCAAGCCCGCCGGATTTGGCTGGCTCGTCCGCGAGAGCTCACGTTTGAAGCTGGCTTCCAGACGGGTATTTCCTGTCCTCGTCTCTCTATTCGCCGGTGCAGTCTTCCTTTCGGCGCCGGCGGCCGCGTCGACCACTTGGACTGTGAACACGATTGCGGACTCGGAGGACTTTTCGTGTACCGCAAGCGCCTGTTCGCTGCGCGACGCGATTGAAGCTGCGAACAACGATACGGGAGACACAATCAAATTTGCGTCAAGTGTGGTGGGAACCATCAATTTGGGTGGCGTTTTGAATTTTCTGGCTCCTTCATTGAATATTCAAGGGCCGGGGGCAAATCTGCTGACTGTTTCAGGAGCGGGGAATAACACGGTTTTCGTCGTTCCTGGCGGTACGCTACACATTAGCGGCCTTACGATCGCCAACGGCAACTCAGGAGGTGGTTCGGGAGGAAGTATATACATCTATCCGAACTCCGGTGCGACCGTGACGGTCAGTAACTGCATGTTCATTTCGAATACCTCCGGATCGGGAGGAGGCCCCAGTTCCCAAGCGGGCGGTGGTGCAATCTTCATCGGCAGCGGTGCAACCATGGCCATTAGTTCCAGTACTTTCTTCAACAACAGTGCAGTGAATTATGGCGGCGCCATCGCAAACGCCGGTACATTGACCGTGGTCAACAGCACTTTCAGTGCAAATACCGGTGCGGGCGGCGGCGCGATTGCGAATTGGGGCACCGTAACGGTCAACGACAGCACCATTACCGGCAACACTGCTAATGGTGGCCCGGCCATGGGTTCCTTCGCGGATGGCGGCGGAATCATCAATCTCAACGGCTACAGCATCACGCTAGGCGGAAGTATCGTGGCCGGTAATACGTCCTCAGTGGTTCATCCTCACGACTGTTATCAGTGCAACTTGACGTCGAGCGGAAACAATATGGTAGGTGGCAGCCCGAGCCTTGGTCCGCTCACTTGGAATGGTGGTCCAACCGAAACAATGATTCCTCTGCCGGGTAGCCCCGCCATCGGCGCCGGTACGGCGAATCAAAATATCACTACGGATCAGCGCGACTTCTTGCGGCCGACGGCAGGCGCAGTCGACCTGGGCGCCGTGCAGACCAACTACATGTTCGTGACTGCGGACACCGATCAGTTGGACAGCCCTCAGCAGTGCGGGGGCGGCACAACTTGCACATTACGCGATGCCATGGCCCTGGCCAACACCTCATATACCGAAGGGGCTGACATCTACATCACTTTTCCGGGAACCATATCTACGGGCGGTTTGTTTGATCAGGCGAATGTCGTCAACCTCATGGGACAGGGAGCTAATCTGGACTCCATCGTTGGGGTGAATGCGGCTGGGACGGCGTTCAGCGTCGGACAATACGGCTTACTCAACATTTCCGGGCTAACGATTTCCGGGGTGATCGACCGCAACGGAAACGGCGGAGCTGTCAATAATGCCGGCGGCACACTTACTCTGAACCAATGCGCTCTGACGGGAAACACCGAAACTGGGAGCGGCGGCGGTGCAATTGTCGCCTCATCGCAGTCATCGACGATGACGAGCATTTACTCCAGCACTATTTCCGAGAACACGGCGAGTGGAAATGGAGGAGCCATCGTCAACGGAGGCAAGTTACTGGTCGTTAACAGCACGATCGCAGGGAACACCGCCGGGAACAACGGCGGCGGCATCTTGAACCAGGGCACCGCTTGGATCGAGGACAGCACCATCTCCCAGAATTCCGCTTCGGGCTCTGGCAGCGGCTTTGAAAACGCGTTCCGTGCCAGCGTGTCTGCATTCAACAGCATTATTGCCGGCAACACCGCCGCTGGAAGCGCGAACTCGGATGACTGCGATGGTTGCGGCACTCTCGATCAGTCCAACATGAACGGCGGCACACCCTCTCTCGGCACACTTGCATACAGTCCTTCTACAGCCCATGTGCAGACGATCATGCCGATGCCGGGAGCATCGGGTATTGTCGGTGCAGGCAAAGCTGACCTTTTACCGTCGTACATCACCACCGACGAGCGCGGTTTTTCAAGGCTGGTGAACGGGAGCCTGGATGTGGGTGCGGTTCAGACGAACTTCACAGGGATCGTCTTCGATCAACAACCACCCGCTTCAGTTGGGGCTTCTCAAACGCTTTCGCCGGCCGTGACCGTCGAGGTGGATGAAACCGACCCTGCCGTCGGCAATCCTCAAGCGGTCAATGGCATTCCCGTAACTTTGACCTTCAGCGGCGGAGCGAGCGAAGTCAGCGGCACCTTGACGGAGTCGACAACCAGTGGCACTGCGGCATTTGGCAATCTTTCGTTCAATACTCCCGGAACGGGATATACGCTCACTGTGTCTTCTCCGGTGGTCGGCGGATCGGCAGTATCCAGCTCTCCATTTGCTGTGACAGCCTTGACCGCCGCCACGCCAACCATTTCGCCGGCGGGCGGAGTTTACACCTCGGTGCAATCGGTTGTCCTCTCTGACACAACCCCTGGAGCAGCCATCTATTACACC
This sequence comes from uncultured Occallatibacter sp., assembly GCA_964525655.1. GTDB lineage: Bacteria > Acidobacteriota > Terriglobia > Terriglobales > Acidobacteriaceae > Telmatobacter. Next base: position 137,796 of record CAZGHZ010000001.1, on the reverse strand, counting down.
ACCGACGGTTCGACGCCGACCACGAGCTCGGCTCAGTTCACCAGCGCCACCGTCGCCATCACGGTATTGTCATCTGAAACCATCAGCGCCATCGCCGTTGCCCCCGGCTATAACAACAGCGCTGTCGCTTCGGCCAGCTACACCGTCAACCTGCCTGCTGCCGCCACGCCAGCCTTCTCATGGCCGACCGGAACCTACAACTCGGCAATAGAGGTTTCTATCGGCGACACCACCTCCGGAGCGGCAATCTACTACACCACCGACGGATCGACGCCCACAACCAGTTCGGCGGTCTATATGTTTGATCTCACGATTTCGAGCAGCCAGACTATCAAGGCCATCGCGTCCGGGGGGGGATATAGCTCCAGCGCGGTCGCGTCGGCTACCTACACCATCAACCTGCCCGCTGCCGCCACGCCAACCTTCTCGCCGGCGGGCGGATCATACACATCGGCAACACAGGTCTTTATCGGGGACACCATCGCCGGAGTGACGATCTACTACACCACCGACGGATCGACGCCCACCACCAGTTCGTCGCTCTATATGGGACCCATGACAATTACGGTCGGCGAGACCATCAAGGCCATCGCCACAGGGGCCGGCTATGGCCCCAGCGCGGTCGCCACGGCCACCTACACCATCAACGTGCCCGCTGCCGCCGCGCCAACCTTCTCGCTGGCGGGCGGACCCTACGCCACGGCCCAGACGGTCTTTATTTCCGACACAACCCCCGGAGCGACGGTTTACTACACCCTCGACGGATCGACGCCAACGGCAAACTCAAACTTGGCCGATGGTCCCATCACAGTCTCCTCCACCGAAACCATCAACGCCATCGCCGTAGCTTCCGGCTTTAGCAACAGTGCAATCGCCACAGCCGCCTACGCTATCAACCTGCCTGGGACCACGTTTGCCGCGACGCCAACTTTCTCGGTGCCGGACGGCGTCTACACTTCGGCGCAGTCGGTAACCATCTCCGACTCGACTACCGGGGCGACAATTTACTACACCACCGATGGATCGACGCCAACGACAAACTCAAATTTGGCCGATGGTCCCATCACAGTCTCCTCCACCGAGACCATTCAAGCGATCGCCGTAGCTTCCGGCTTTACCAATAGTGCAATTGCCGCAGCCGCCTACGCCATCAACCTACCTGGAAATCCGGTAGCCGCGACGCCCGCCTTCTCGGTCGCGACCGGCACGTACACTGCGGCGCAGACCGTCAGCCTGTCCGACACGACAAGTGGGTCATCCATCTACTACACCACCGATGGTTCAACGCCCACAATCGCCTCGGCCAAGTACAGCAGCGCGATTGCGGTGTCGGCCACCGAAGTCGTTCAAGCCATCGCAGTGGCCGCGGGCTATAACAACAGCTCAGTCGCTGCAGCCGCCTACGCCATCAACCTGCCCAGCACTCCGGTGGCAGCTACACCCATCTTTTCGGTGCCTGACGGCGTCTACACTTCAGCGCAGACAGTGAGCATCTCCGACTCGACAGGCGGGGCGGCTGTTTACTACACCACCGATGGGTCGACGCCCACGACCAGCTCGGCCAAGTACGCAGGCGCCATTACGGTATCGTCCACCGAGACCATCCAGGCCATCGCCGTGGCCACCGGCTATAGCAACAGCGCGATCGCTTCAGCCGCGTACGCCATCAACCTGCCAGGGAATCCTGTTGCGGCAACGCCAACCTTCTCGGTCGGAGCCGGCACATACACCTCGGCGCGGACGCTTACCCTCGCGGATACGACTACCGGCTCGGCCATCTACTACACCACCAACGGCACAACTCCCACAACCGCTTCAACCCAGTACAGCGGTCCGATCACCGTATCGTCCACGGAGGTTGTCCAGGCCATCGCTGTAGCTTCCGGTTACAACAGCAGCGCGGTCGCCGCAGCCGCCTATATTATCAATCTGCCTGGAACCGCGGCAGCCGCTACGCCAACCTTCTCGGTCGCATCCGGAAGCTACACGACTGTGCAATCGGTCAAGATCTCCGACTCAACCGCCGGGGCGACGATCTACTACACCACCGACGGCTCGACCCCCACCGCCAGCTCAAACTTGGCCGACGGTCCCATCACAGTATCCTCCACCGAGACCATTCAGGCTATCGCCATCACTTCCGGCTATAGCAACAGTGAAATCGCCGCAGCCGCCTATGCCATCAACCTGCCCGGAACGCCGGTTGCATCCACGCCAGCCTTCTCGATCGCGTCTGGCAATTACACCTCGGCGCAGACGGTCAGCATCTCCGACACAACCACCGGAGCGACGATCTATTACACCACCGACGGTTCAACGCCGACGGTCAGTTCAAACCTCTATAGCAGCGCCATCGCGGTATCCTCCACCGAGACGCTCCAGGCCATCGCGATCGTCAGCGGCTATAGCAACAGCGCAATCGCCGCGGCCGCCTACACCTTCAACCTGCCTCAGGCTCAGGTTGCCGCGCCGCACTTCTCGATCGGCACCGGCACTTACCCCTCGGCACAGACCGTCTCTATCACCGATGCAACCGCTGGCGCGACGATCTACTACACCACCGACGGATCGACGCCAACCGCAAATTCAAACCTGGCCAATGGTCCCATCACGGTATCTTCGACCGAGACCCTCACGGCGATCGCTATCGTTGCCGGCGACACCAACAGCGAGGTCGTCTGGGCCACCTATACCATCAACCCGGCCGCGCCCGATTTCACGATCAGTGCGTCGAACACCTCGGCCACGATGCTCCAAGCGAGTCCGGCGGTCTTTAACCTCACGGTAACTCCGCTCAATACAACTACCTTCCCCGCCAGTCTAACGCTGGTAGCCACCGGCTTGCCCACAGGCGCGACGGCAACATTCTCGCCGGCCAGCATCGCGTCGGGAGCGGGTACCACCCCGGTCACGATGACGATCAGCCCATTGCAGAGTTCCGCGCTGACTCAACCTGCCGGCAGCATGGTTGGCAAGCTCGCACCTTTCTCGCTGGCTCTTCTGCTGTTGCCCTTTGCAGGCAAACTGCGCAAGTCAGGCAAACGGTTGGGACGCATGCTCATGGTTCTGCTGTTGCTCTTTGCAGGCGGGGCGGCCATGGCCGGGATGAGCGGCTGCGGTTCCACAAACGGCATCTTTGGCCAGATGCCCAAGGCGTACACGGTAACAGTGACCGGAACCATGGGTACGGTCTCGCACTCCACCACTACCATTCTGATCGTGCAGTAACAAGGAGAGCTTACGATGCGTGTTTCGATTCGCGGAAGAGCGCTCCTTGTGAGCGCATGCATGTTCGCTGGGTCCGCAGGTTGGGCCCAGCAAAACCAAAAATCGGCCACAACGGCGATCTCGACCGATCTGGCCGTGACCTTCGCCACCGAGCGGTCGGAGGTAGCGCCTGGCCAATGCTGCTTCTGGTACAAGGGCGGCGGGGCCGACGCGGCGGTGACTTTCTGGAAGGGGCTGGGCATTGCCGCCAGCCTCACCGGAGATCATGCCTCGAATGCCATACCCGGCATCGACAGCAACAATATCACATTTCTCGCCGGGCCGCGCTACACCTGGACAACCTCTGCGGGCAATTCCAATAAGCCGCGCTTGCAACTCTTTGGCCAGGGACTCTTCGGCGGCGCACACGGTTTCGACAGCCTCTATCCGACAAGCACCGGGGTTACCTCCACCGCCAGCTCGTTTGCCATTCAGGCAGGCGGCGGCCTTAACCTACTGCTGACCAAACACTTCGGCCTGCGCCTGATCGAGGCAGACTATGTAAGAACCGCAATGCCCAACGGCTACGACAACACGCAAACCGACCTGCGGCTGGCCTTCGGTGCGACTTACCACATTGGCGCCGCCGCCGCAGCGCCGCTGCCCGTAACTCTGGCGTGCTCCGCCAATCCCGTTTCGATCTTTCCCGGCGACCCCGTTACGGTAACTGCGACGGCCGGCAATCTCGATCCCCGGCTAACTCCGGTCTATAACTGGTCGGGTTCCGGTGTAACTGGAAACGGAGTTACGGCGACCGTTGCTACAGCTGCGTTGGCACCGGCAAGTTATACGGTGAAATGCGGAGTAAAGGAAGTCAAGTCCGGCAAGCAGGAGCTGAAGCCGTGGGAGTCCGCCGAGGCATTGGCCAGTTTCATGGTGAAGGCCTTCGAGCCGCCAACGATCAGCTGCTCGGCCAGCCCTGCCACCATCAAGCCGGGGGAGATGAGCACCATCACCGCCAGCGGTATCAGCCCGCAAAATCGCCCGCTGACTTATGGCTACTCGGCCGCCTCCGGAACAGTGAATGGCAACGGCACGACGGCGACTTATACTTCTACGGGCGCGCCCACAGGTTCGACCGCAATCGCCTGCAACGTCTCCGATGACAAGGGTCAGACGGCTACGGCGTCGACCAGCGTGACTATCACTGCCCCCTATGTCGCGCCCATTCCGCACACACAAGCGTTGTGTTCGATCAGCTTCGCAACTGACAAGAAGCGCCCCACGCGCGTAGACAACGAAGCCAAGGCCTGCCTTGATGAGGTTGCTCTGAACCTGCAGAACCAGCCCGATGCCAAGGCTGTGGTAGTGGGCGAGGCGACCGCCGGCGAACTGGCTCCAAAGAAGACCGCCAAGCGCGCCAAGGCCGAGAACCCGGCCGCCGAGCGCGCCGTCAATGTCAAGGACTACCTGGTCACTGAAAAAGGCATCGACGCCTCCAGAGTCAGTTTCGTAACCGGCACGGCAGACGCCCAAATAGTAGAAGACTACCTAGTACCTCCGGGCGCAGACTTCTCCTCCGATGTCACAGGAACCAGGCCAGTCGATGAAGCCACAGTGCAACCTCAACCACGCAAGCCCCTAGCTGTAAGGCCTGCAAAGAAGAAATGAGCCGCGGCGCTGGCCAGACAACTCACTCCTGAACTTGCGGCGGTGGGCCAGTTGTGCTGCCGCGGGGAGCGAATCACTATCACGACTCTACCCGTGCAACGGTTATTGCAACTCGGCCTAAATCGCCGGAGAAACCTTTGCGATCCTAAGCAAACGCGACGGAGCCCGCCGGCAATCCGGCTCCAAAAAGGAAGAGAACAATGAAAGAGAGAAATACGATGCTCCTATTGCCCAATCTGCAAGCAGTATTGCGCTCTGGAATGAAGCGAGGTTGCGGATTCGCGGTTCTCTGCTACTGTCTGCTTCTCGCATTTGCAGCACCCGCCCATTCGCAAGCTGAATGGACCTGGATGGACGAGGACGGCTACGTGAACTCAGGGGGATCCTACGGCGTGTTGGGACAGCCGTCCACGGTAACCGTGCCGGGGAGCCGCCAGGGTGGGGCTACTTGGATCGATAAGAGCGGAAACCTCTGGCTCTTTGGCGGCGATGGTTTCGACGGTTCATACCCTACGCCAAACGAAGGCAATGAGAACGACCTGTGGGAGTTCAATCTGACTACGTTGGAATGGACCTGGGTGGGAGGAAGCAAGATCTGTATGAAGCCTGGAGTCTACGGCACTATGGGCACACCTGCCCCTGCAAACATTCCCGGAGCACGCTCGTCGGGATCCAGTTGGGCCGACAGCAGCGGCAACTTCTGGCTCTTTGGCGGTTTGGGCTACGATTCCGACGGCACGTATGGCTCATTAAACGACCTGTGGGAGTTCGATCCGACTACGTTGGAATGGACCTGGATGGGTGGGAGCAATACGATCTCCGTCATGGGAGATGGAAATTATGGAATGTACGGAACCTACGGTACGCTTGGTACGCCCGCTTCAGGCAACCAGCCCGGAAGCCGATATAACGCCAACACCTGGATCGACGGCAACGGCAACCTATGGCTGTATGGCGGCTTTGGCTACGATCAGAGCTGGAATGGTGGCTGGCTCAACGATCTCTGGGAGTACAACTTCGCAACGAATCAGTGGACCTGGCAGGGCGGACCCACTAGCATGTCCTGCCCGTGGGCTTGTTCCGGGCCCGGAGCCTATGGGAGTTTAGGCATTCCTGCTTCGGGGAACATTCCGGCGGGCCGTGAAGGGGCCACTAGCTGGAATGATAGCAGAGGCAATTTCTGGTTATTCGGCGGATATTCTCCCGATAACACCGATTATAAGAACGTCATGAACAACGAGCTTTGGGTTCTCAATTCATCCTCGAAGGAATGGACATGGATGGGCGGGGCCGGCGCGGGAGGGAGCAATTTTAACCAAGCCGGAGTTTACGGGACGTTGGGGACGCCTGGTGCGGGAAACACTCCCGGTGCGCGCTGGTTAGCGTCGGGATGGAGTGACTCGAGCGGGAATCTCTGGCTTTTTGGCGGCGATGGCTTCGACACGTTTGGAAATCGAGATGACTTGAATGACCTTTGGGTCTTCAATCCGGTCACACTTGAATGGGCGTGGATGGACGGCGACAAGAGCACCACAAATTGCCAACCGAACGGTTGTGGCCAGCCGGGAATCTACGGAACGATGGGAACGCCAGCTCAGGGAAACCTCATTGGAGGCCGCTACGGCGCCAGCACCTGGTATCTCAGTAACGGGGACTTCTGGGTATTTAGCGGTTGGGGCGCCGGTCCCTATGGACCGATCGGCGATCTGGGCGACATGTGGTTGTTTCAGCCATCGGTCCCCCCGACCGCTACGCCCACGTTCTCATTACCTACCGGCGATTACACCTCAACACAAACCGTCACCCTCTCCGACACAAACGCCCTCGCAGCCATCTACTACACCACCGATGGCACGGTGCCCACCACCGGCTCAACTCTGTACTACGAGCCCACCATCAGAACCAAGCCCATCACCGTATCGTCAACTGAAACCATCCAAGCCATCGCTGTCGCTCCGGGAGACCTCAGCAGTACGGTCGCCTCGGCCACTTACACCATCCTTACCACGCAGACCATTACCTTCGGCCCAATTGCGGCGCAAACGGTAGGAACGCCACTGACGCTTGCGGCGACAGCCAATTCCGGCCTGCCGGTCAGCTATACCTCAACCACGCCCGCCGTCTGCACCGTCTCCGGCTCAACGGCCACGTTCCTCGCGGCTGGCACCTGTTCGATCACCGCTTCGCAGGCCGGCAACGCAACCTACGCAGCGGCTACGCCGGTTACGCAGAGCTTCACCGTCAATGGCACAGAGCAGGTGATCACCTTCGGCTCGATTGCAACCCAGACGGTGGGGACGCCGCTAACGCTCGCGGCTACAGCCAGTTCCGGCCTGCCGGTCAGTTTCACAAGCACCACGACAAGTGTCTGCACAGTCAGCGGCGCGACGGCCACATTTGTTGCGTCAGGCACGTGCACCATCGATGCAAACCAGACCGGCAACAGCACCTACGCGGCAGCTCCAACAGTTGCGCAGAGCTTCAATGTAGTCGCTCTCCCTGCAACCGCAACTCCGACCTTCACGCTCCCGGCTGGCACCTACACCTCGACGGAGCAAACCGGCATCTCTGACACCACGGCCAGCGCAGTAATTTACTACACAACCGATGGGTCAACACCTACAGCCAGCTCGACCAAGTACAACGGCCCTGTTGCTATTTCGGCCTCCGAAACCCTCAAGGCCATTGCGGTGGCCCCCGGCTCCAGCAGCAGTGCGGTTGCATCGGCAACCTACACGCTGAATATGACCGCCTCGGTCCCCGTGATTTCACCGTCGGGCGGCACCTATACAACAGAGCAGACGGTCACCCTCTCCGACTCCACGGGCGGCGCGGCGATCTATTACACCACCAACGGCGCAACGCCCACCACCAGCTCAATGCTCTACTCCGGCCCCATCACGATATCGGCCACTGAGGCCATCAAGGCCATCGCTGCGGCTAAAGGTTACAGCAACAGTGCGGTCGTTTCAGCGACTTACACCATCAACCTGCCCGCAGCCGCGACGCCAACCTTCTCGGTCCTGGCCGGCACATACGCAACCTCGCAGACGGTCACTCTCTCCGATACCACTTCCAACACAACGATTTACTACACCACCAATGGCACGACGCCCACAACCAGCTCCGCCGTTTACGCAAACGCGATCACGGTATCGGCCACCGAGACTCTGCAAGCCATCGCCGCGGCCAACGGCTACAACAACAGTGCGGTTGCCACGGCCACTTACACCATCAACCCAGGCGCATTCGCGTGCCACATCATTTACACGATCACGCCGCAAAACACAACTGCATTCGGCGCGACGATCACCATCGAAAACACCGGCACGGCCGCGATCGGCAGCTGGACGCTGACCTGGACCTTCGCCAACGGGCAAGAGATTACGCAGCTCTGGAACGGAAATGAAACTCAGGCTGGTGCGAAAGTGACGGTGACCAACCCGAGTTACAACACCGGCATTCCTGCCGGAACCAGCTACACCGGCATGGGATTCAATGGCGCCTGGAACGGCACCACCAACACAGCACCCACGTCGTTCGCCGTAAACGGAACAACGTGTAAATAGAACATTCTACCGGCGCATTGCAATACCGATAGATAGGCAGGGTGGAGCAGGCCGATTGACCTGCTCCACCATAACTTCCCGTAATCAGCCCTTCTGGAGCCAAAGCTATTGCGTCCTCCTACTCAAGATACTGAATGCGGTTTGGCATTTGGCAACAGCCCGGTGGCTCCGGCAACACGGATGTAGCTCCGCGATTGCCGCCGACTCTTCCCCAATCATGGCCAATGCCCGCCGGGGCCTTGCACGAATGCAGGGAGTGTGTGCAAACCGATTGAGTTTGACCCCTTCCAAGCCATGCGCCACAGTTCTGTCGAGAATGACGGAAAACTCAAGAAGCAGCGAGGCAAGATCATCCGATAAGTGCATTTTTAAGATATATATAGGTTGATCCGGCAGATGGAGGCGAACTAGAGCAAAACAACAGGAATACCAAGATGTGGACCGCGATACGTTGGAACCGTGTCAAGAACACAATCTGCGAGGCAAAAAACTGTCGCGTACGGTAAGTAGTTGAATATAAAAGATTAATTGGTGGGCCTGATCGGGATCGAACCGATGAGCCACAATTCTGCAAGCACCTCGGCGAGTTTAGAATCCAGCCTGTCATACTCACAGACACAGGGGGGCGGACAAAAGTCGGACAAAAATGGGTGTCGCAAGAGCCGAACCCGCATCAACACTGGGGCTTGGCCCAATTCGATAAAGGTCTGCAGAACCTTTATGCGCCGGTTCGATCCCGGCCCGCGCCTCCAACATCTCCCCTTAAATCCAGCGTTTTCTGCACACAAGGCCTTTTCAGGCTGGTGTGTCTATTCCGTCCTCAATTGTGGTAAATCGACGAAAATCGTGCTGGATCGTGCGCGGGGTCGGACCAAGACCGGACCGGAATTTCGGCATTTCGACGACCTATGGATCCCCGAATGGACCTCGCCCGAGGGCCTTCGAGAGCCCTCGGTGATTGAGCTTCCAGAAGTTCCCTCCCTACGATCTCTAGTTCCTCACTTCACCGGCAGGGTAGCGCAAGAGGCGAGCCCTTCCCAGGGCCGGACAAAACTCTCCTGTTTTGTGGCGTGGCGTCCAAATCGGTGTTGCTGGTGTACTCCTTGCCCCTGTATTCGAAGCGTTAGTGCCACTTCCCATTTCTTGCTGGAGCATCAGCAAATCAAGGAACCCACAAAACCGGGTGGATCGTTCATTCACCTCTTCCTGCTCCATGCAGGAAGAAATGCGACGGGGTCTGATAGCAATTCTGTGCGCTTGATCAATGGTGAGGTAGACCGCCGAATCTGTAAGTGAGACTCAAGCTCGCGTACGAGGGGATACGAACCCCGGTTATCTCTAGAGCAGCAGATGGGTAGAAGTTCTCCAGGGTTTGACCGCTGAACCCTTTCGCCATCAGTAGGTTTAGTCCGATGTTTATGCGCCCCTCGTCAAATGGACGTGCGATATTCGCGCGGAATTCTCTGACCGAGACGCCGACGCATTGCGCGCTGGGATCGGGATTGCAGCCGGTGCCGAGGGGTTTAGCGCCGACGTATTCGAATTCGCCCTTCGCCAGCAGATGCAAGGGCAGCTTCTCCGAGACGCCGAGAAGATCGAGGATAATACGTGGTGCCTCGGCTGTTGGTTGGCCAGAGTCGATATCGCGGGCGTCCGCCTTAGAAAAAGTCGCAAGAAGCGAGCCGTCGCTGAAGTTCTGCCTCAACGCAGCGGAGAGAAAGCGGAGTCGCCCTGGCCCCTGCTCCTCCTGCAATCCTGTATCCGGATCGATCTTGGCCAACTGTTCTGCGGTCGTTACATGCCCAAGGGTCAGCTTGAGGTCCGTATGCGCTATCGCCTTGTTGGTGACCAATTGATAGGAGTGTGCGCGGCTCACCGGAGTTCCGTGTGCCGTTCCGGTTCCGATTCTTGGATCTTCGGTAAAGAACGATTCGCCAGCACTGGCCGAGATAAGAGGAGCCCATTTTGCTGGACCGGGAAGGACGGAGACGGTGGCTTTGGGGGAGTTGACGCCGGCCCACTCGTGAAATGAGTGCTGCGCCAGTACCAGATCCTGATTGTCAAAGTCGATTTGGTCGCGCCGCCAACCCGCGTAGTAGCGGAGGTGACTTCCGAACGCGCCCTGAACTGCGGCATACGGGGTGATTGGCGTAATCGTTACATTGCTTCCGTCCACTTTGGTGAATGGCCCGTAGGCCATATCGCCAGGGCTATAGAAGTTGTAATGATCGAGATCGTCCCTGCGTGGCGCTTCACGCTCGAATTCGAGACCGGCTAGCGACGACAGCCTGTCGTCGATTCTGTTCGCATAGTTGGCGCTGCTCCCCGCAACAGTCCGGAATTCGCTTTGTCGAATCAGCCCCTGCCCGAAATCCGAGTAGAGCGCGAGATTGTAAGTGCGGAAGAATCCAGAGAACTGGAATTGCTGCTTCCCGCTCACGGTCCATGCATTGTTGAGCGCGATGAGCGCAGTGTGCGTTTGGTCCTTTTGACGCGGGTCCACCGTGTCACCGACATTCGAGTAATCGGTGCTATCGGCATGGACGGTGCCTATGGGAACAAGCCCCGGAACGTAAGAGGAGCCGAAGTAACCGATGCCGAAGAGATTGAGTTGGTGACGCCCCGCCTCAATGATGCGCTCTCCGTTGACCTTGTACTGCTGGCGATGCTCCAGACGCTTGAGAAATCCATTCCCATAAGATCCTTCAAAAGCCACCCATGAGGCCTTTCCGGGGCTCAGCCCTGCCGCAAGATCGAGATCGCGGTAGTCGCCCGTGACGGTAAGAAACGGATCTATTCTCATCCGCAGTCCATACGTGGCGGCAACATTAAGCGAGTGATTGCCCTCAAGAACGTTGAATGAGCCTCCATCGACACGTACATCCGCCAGGATCGCGGGAACAAGTATGTTCGGATCGGCATACCCATTGCCGTGAGCGTTTGCGGAGAGGTTGTTCGGCAGCAGGTAGCCGCCAACAGCAATGTACTGAGCGACCGGCTCACCGTGATCTCCCGCAACTCCTGGCGCGAAATACTGCGGCGCTTTAATTCCGCCGGACGCGGTCTCGATCGGATAGCCGGGAATGGAGACAGGCGCACCGGGACGGCCGGGATTTGCATCGATGAGGTCTTGTTGGACAAAGACCTTTTCGGCCGGATCGGGAGAAAACAAATCGACCTGATTCACGTCGGACGTGACGATGACCGATTCGTTCGCAGCAATCGTCAGCCGGAAGTTGACCACTTGCAGACCTTCGGCTGCGCTGATTGATAGCTTTTTTAAAGCGGCTTGGAATCCCACCGCTTTTACAATGAGTTGATAATCGCCCTCTGAAACTGGCGAGAGTTGGAAGCTCCCCGCGGAGTCCGTATGGGCGCTGCATTGCACGGAACCCATCTCGTCAAAGAGTTCAACGGAGGCGCCCAAAACCGGTCTGTTGGCAGGATCGGAGACCGTGCCGCTCACCTGGAAGCTGTGCGCGAAGGCGCAAACAGGCAGCAGAATGAGTCCGGCGACCAGAAGGCTAGCACTGGGATGCAGGAAACTGAAGATGAAGCAGCTCATGTCGCAAAAGGCGGCGCGACGGTGCAAGCCATCTGTGCTCAACTCAAATCCCCGCATTCCGAAACGATGAGCCTCTCAGAACCATTATCTATTGATATTGGAATGTGCGTCTTGAATCCAACGCTTCGCATGCGGCGCTTCATATCACCAGGATTGCCCGGTAAACTAAACACTGAAAGTCACGAGACTCTCAATTTGCGCGGAATCGTCATTGCGCTCATTCAAAACGGATAAATACTCAAAAGTCGGTAGTGCGTTCCCGCCAGCAAAACTCCGCCCGCCGCCGGCTTACTGATAAGATCCCCCACAAGAATCAGAATCGAAGTAGCCGGAGGCGGAGTCTCCACCTAGAACTGACAACTGCCCCTGACCTCTGTGCCCTGAAGAAAACTCAATTTTGACCATGAAGCTGTGATTCAATATTCAAGATACTCAAAATAAACAGCTTAAATGAATAGCTCCCTTTGAAGCACAAGGACACAGCTTCCGCGCCACCGTGGGATCTGTCCTAATTATTTTGGAGTCAATAATCTCCAGAGGCCGTCCGTAAAGGAACAAAGTCGATTCGCCCCTGCAAGGACCTTGAGCTTCGGGGAGTGGCTTTCCTGCCGAGTCCAGCTCAGCTTTCCCTGTCGCCCGCGACTGAGATTCGAAGGGAGCGCAGGAAGCTTAAATCGTTCTGGGTAAAGGGCGAATCGGAATCGCTACGGTCATCGGCCCCCTCGGCCTGCTCGTTCTCTTTGGCCACATCATTGAGGCCTATCGTCGCCTCTAGCATCAGCAGCACGTCAAAGCCGTGTTGCCGGATGTCTTGCACCACGCCGGCAATCTGCTCGCTTTCGATGACCGACTCATGGATGGCCTCGCCCAGTTGCTGAATGAGTTCGCGCAGACGAGATGTCACTTGAACCTCCAGGGCTGCGGCCGGCGCAGGGTACCAGGCGCGGGGGGCGGCGTGGAATTTCTATACCGTACCTCTATCGGCATTCTGAGGCAACTGCGAACAGCAATCAAGCCGAAAAATTTCTGCCCGTCATCTGCCGCTGCTACCATCATATCGAATATGGAACCTCAAAGTATCGGCCGGGCGTTGGGAATCGGTCTCCGGGTCGCCGGCCGGATCGCCGGCCAGCGGTTTTCCGCCAGCGGCCAAGCCAGCGAAGCATGTGCCTCAAATTCCGCTCCTGTGATATTGGACGGAGCACAAACGGGTAAGAAAGCAGACGCATACGCCTCGGGACGCGCCGCCGGCCAAGTCAGCCGAGGGGTCGCGCGCGGCCTCGGCGGCTTTCTGCGTCCATTCCAGCGGGTGGGCGGCATCATCTGGTTGGAGGTCACGGGAGCCTTTTTCCTCCTGCCGGTGGTTGCCTTCGCCCCGACCCTCTGGCGCGTCAGAGCCAGTTGGTTGCACGGTCCCGATCACCGGCTCTTCCTGGTTACTGCTGGAATCATGACTGTGTTCTTTTACCTGAGCGTCACTTCATTCTGGCGGGCTCGGCGGAGATAGCGCCTCACTTCTTTCCCCGCCAAAGTCGTGGTGCAATGGCATAGTTCAATTGCACCAGGACGATAGCGGCAATGCTCACCCATGTGTCGATGAAGCAGAGCGCTGCACCGGCCGCGTAGAGCGATTGCGCGACCACGATGCGGCGGCAAATGCTGCCGCGCACCTCCTCGGGCGTATCGGCCTTGATGAGGTTGGCGCGGGTTGCGTAGGCCCAGCTCCAGTAGAGCATTGCGCCGGGAAGGACGATATTGAGCCAATAGATGCCCAGTGCTGTCCGGTAGGCGATGAACTCAGCCAGGAGTCCCGTTGAGAGCGGCATGAATGTGATGGAAAAGAGGAAGCCAAGGTGAATCCAGGTAAGGTCGCGCGTGCCCTGGTCGATGTGGCTGAGCTGGGTCTGCTGTCCGGCCCAGAAGATGCCCAGTGTGAGAAAGCTCATGCCGTAGGCGATCCACTGCGGCCCGAGTGCGCCGAGCGCGGCAAAGAGCTCCCGCTCAGAGTGCGCCTGGGAAGCAGTTGGAATATGCAAATCGAGCACCAGCAGCGTCATGGCCACCGCAAAAATACCGTCGCTAAGAGCGGCCAGCCGTTCCAGGCTGCGGCCCTGAATCCGGTTATAGAGGTTGGACACGGATATCGAATTCTCCTGACGCGACACTTGGGCTGCTCGCACTTTCGCTCATCGTAGCGGCTGGTCGGGTTTGCGGGTCAGGCGCCACACCCCCACTGCGAACGCCAATACGCCCAATCCGTAACACCAAAGAGCCTGAGTGCCCGTGTGGACCTTCCAACCCTGATAGAACGCAAGGCATCCGGCCAACAGCAGCATGATTCCGCGAAAATGAGTCATAACTTCCCTCTTGATTATTCGTGATCTTCATCTTAATTGTCCGGCGGGGTTACCGACCCACGGGGAATTAGACTGTACTCCATTCATCGAGCGCTTTTTGCTCGATGAGTGGGAGACCACAACGGCCAATCATCGGCCATCGGGTCTTTCCACTCTCCATTCTGTTCCTAGGCCATACCCGCGATTGACCCTGCCGCGCATCAATCCCTATTGTGAATGAGTATCGCAGCAACGCAGAAAGGAATTACCGATGGAACCCCCCGCTCAGCCAAAGCTCGACCCACCCAACCCCGCTCCGCTTAAGAAGACGGCCCTCAACAGCGTCCACCGCGCTCTCAAGGCCAAGATGGTGGATTTTGGCGGCTGGGAGATGCCAGTCGAGTATGGCGGGCTCATCGCCGAGCACATGGCTGTACGAACCGGCGTGGGCCTCTTCGATGTGAGCCACATGGGCGAGATCCAGTTTCGCGGGCCGGGATCGCTGGCCGCCATTCAGCACATCGCCATGAACGATGCTTCGCGGCTCAAGAACGGCCAGGCGCAATACTCCGCGCTACTGACGCCGGAAGGCACGTTTGTGGACGATGTCCTGGTCCACCGGCTCAGCGAGAACGACTACCTGGTGGTCGTCAATGCGGGCACTACGGAGAAGGACTTCGAGTGGATTCGCAAACAAGTGGGCGGCTGGCCCGGCATTCACATCGCCAACTACTCCAGCTACTACTCGCAACTAGCCGTTCAAGGGCCTCGCGCCCTCGATACCCTGCAAAAGCTGACAAAGACCGATTTGGCAGCGATTCGAAATTATTGGTTTGACTGGGGCGAGGTGGCCGGTATCGCCCATGTGCTGATGGTGCGCAGCGGCTACACAGGCGAGGACGGCTTCGAGATTTATCTCCCATCGGATGGGGCGTCCACGGAAAAGGCGTGGAACGCGCTGCTGGATGCGGGCGCGGAGTTCGGGATTCGGCCATGCGGCCTGGGTGCGCGCAACACGCTGCGCCTCGAGGCCGGCATGCCACTCTATGGGCACGAGATCTCCGAGTCGATCAACGTGTTTGAAGCCGGCCATGAGCGCTGGCTCAAGCTCGACAAAGGCCCTTTTATTGGTCGCGAAGCTCTGCTGGCGGTGCAGGCCTCTGGCGGGCCGGCGCGCAGTCTTGTGGCTCTGGAGATGGTCGATCGGGGCATCGCCCGCGATGGCTACCTGGTATTGGATCTCGACGGCAGCGAAATTGGCGTGATCACCTCCGGCTCGCCCGCACCATTCCTCAAGACAAATATTGCGTTTGCCCTTGTACCTGTCGCCGTGGCGGCCAGCGGCGCGGATGTATTTGTGCAGGTGCGCGCCAATCGCGTTCGTGCGAAGCAAGTGCCGACGCCCTTTTACAAGCGGTCAAGGAAATAGCTACTGAGATGCGAGCACCGCGGCGGCGATCTGGTCCACGGTTGGCCATTTTGCCTCGTCGCGGAAGAGTTGTATATTAGGGCCGATCGGCGTCCAGGCCGCTAGTGAGTGAGGTCCATAGATGCTGACAAGGCGAGCGCCTGCAGCAGCAGCCAGATGGCCGGGACCGGTGTCGTTGGCAACCACTGAATGTGCGAGCTGAAAGATTGCGCCATAGACGCCAAGGTCAACATTTGGCAGGCAGACGACGGTTGAGTCCAATGCCGCCGCGGCTGGTTCCTCGCCAGGGCCGGGACAAACAACGACCGCCATGCCTGCCGCTTGCAGCGTCTTGGCTAGTTCCTTGAAGCCCGGCCAGACCTTTTGGTTGTTGCGGTCGTCGGGGCCAGAAAACGGGCACAGGATTACAAAGGGTTTTGGAGCGAGCACCTGTTGCGCGAGCAGTGCCAGAGCTTGCGTGCGCTGGGCATCGCTTGGAGTCCAATCGAGATTTGACGGGAATTCCTCATCCGTACCGAGGAATCTTCCGGCCAAATGCCAGTACGAATGCGCAGCATGGGCGTAACCGGGCTGGCGATAGGCCTCGCGAAGCAGCCAACTGCGGCCTTCGTTAGCGTAACCTGAGGGTGCGAAGCCCCCCAACCGCGCCTCCAGCGCTGAAGAGAATGAGTTGGTCATTAGGAGTGCTGGAGGCAACGCGGCAGAATTGAGCGCGCGGCGCAAACTGCGAAGGCGCTCTGTCGAGGCATTCAGGCTCGGGGAGCGCACGGTCACCGGCCAGCCAGTGCCCTCGAAGAGTGCGGGCGCCCAGGCTTTGCCAAAGAGATGCAACTGGTAGCCTGCTGCGTCCAGCCTGCGCAAGGCCGGCAGCGAGAGCACCACTTCGCCGACCCAGTTGCAGAGCCTGACCAGCAACACGCGCTGGGCACTTGGCGAGGAAGCGGCAGTTGAGTTGCCGGAGAGCATTCAGATCGAGTATAGAGGCGCGCCCTCATGCCGGAGGCGACGGCGCAGGATTCCCCCAGACTCGACGAGGAGTAACAAAGAGTCCGGCCTGAAGCCAAGGTCTTTGGGATTCTCTCTGGCTTGATGCGGGCGCTGAAACACCCGCTTCACTCCAGATCGAGTTCCTCGGCAAGCTGGAAACTCGCACGGTCTTGAAAACAGCGGTTTATTCGAAGCTTTCTCAGAAGATAAGTCCTCCATCCCGACGGTGATGAAACCGCGGGATGGAGGAAGGATGGTGGATAAGTTCCGTAACATGCCGCACCTTGGACTTTCACCCAAGTTACAACAATGCCACGATGATTCTACCCGGGCAATAACTCCGCTTTGCCGATTTCTTTTGGAAATCAACGCTTGCCACAGAGCGACTTTTGGGCAGGGAGATCGCGGTTGTGCTCTAGCGCTTGACCACGACATTGAGGGTCATGTCCACCGGAACTGGCTGTTCGTCCAGTGTGGCGGGCTTGAAGTGGAACTGGCGAACCGCGTCAATCACGCGCTCATCCAGCATCTTGTTGACTGACTTGACGACCTGAACATCCTGCGGCTTGCCGTTTTCGTCGACGTTCAGACTAAGGACAATTGTTGCATCGCTCGGGACGAGCCGATTGTAGGTGTCGGGTGTGAGATGAATATCCGTTGGATCGAGGATCTTTGGGCCGGTAACTCCCGTACTAACTCGAAGAGCCGGGGTTGGGGTGGAGGAATCGTCAGCGGGCTGACTTGCGTTGACCGCTGCGGGGAAGAGCGAGGGGAGAAGCATGAGGCTTGCTACCAGGATACGACGCATTGATTACCTCCTTGGGGTTAATAGTAACCATCACGATAATATCCCCAACGCGAGATGAATGTCAAGCATTTATTTCTAGGTAATATTTTTCAATAACTTATGGATTTACAAAATATTTACCGAAGGGATAACGCGAAAAATGACGTTGATTCGGAAGGAGTTGCGTTGGATGACAGAGCTGTAGGGAGATCGCGAGCAGGATGGCAGAGTTCTAGGGAGAACGAGTAAAACATCTGCAAAGCAAATCAGCCCGCTTCCCATGGCGAGAAGCGGGCCGATTTGCATGAGGCAATGGGTTGCGGACTGTGGTTGCCAGGTTGAGTTATGCCTTGGCGGTGGTTAGTGCGCCTAAGTCGGCGGCTAGCTTCTCGGTGGAGAAGGCTTCGATCAAGTCGCCTTCCTTGATGTCGTTGAAGCCGCCGAGACCGATGCCGCATTCCATGCCGTTGGTGACTTCGCGGACATCGTCTTTGACGCGCTTGAGGGAACTGATCTTGCCCTTGAAAACCTGCGTTCCATCGCGCATGACCTTGACTTCCGCATCGCGGCGGATGGCGCCGTCCTGCACGCGACAGCCGGCGATGGTGCCGACCTTGGGGATGCGGAAGACTTGCAGGACTTCCGCGCGGCCCAGGTAGTTCTCCTTGAAGGTTGGATCGAGCAGGCCGAGCATGGCCAGACGCATCTCGTCTTGAAGTTCGTAGATGATCGAGTGGATTCGGATCTCGACGCCCTCCTGCTGCGCCAGCTCGGCGGCCTTGCGCTCGGGGCGGACGTTAAAGCCGATGATGATGGCGTTTGAGGCTGTGGCAAGCAGGACGTCGCTCTCGGTAATGGAGCCGACACCGGAGTGGATGACCTTGACGCGCACCTTCTCGGTGGACATGCGGACGAGCGAGTCGGCAAGCACTTCGACCGATCCGGTGACGTCGCCCTTGATGATGAGGGGCAGGTCTTTGACACCGGCCTGGCGAATCTGCTCGGCAAGGCCTTCCAGCGAGACGCGGGAACTCTTGGCCAACTGGGCGTCGCGCTCCTTCATCTTGCGGTATTGGGCGATGCCCTTGGCCTTGTCGCGATCGGCTACGACGAGGAAGGTGTCGCCGGAGTCGGGCATGGATTCAAGACCAAGAACCTCGACCGGCGTCGAGGGGCCAGCCTCTTCAATGGGCCGACCACGGTCATCGAACATGGCGCGAACCTTGCCGAAAGTGTTGCCGACGATGTAGCTGTCATTGAGGTGAAGGGTGCCGTCCTGGACCAGGACCGTAGCCACTGCGCCGCGGCCGCGATCGAGCTTGGCCTCAAGAACGGATCCTACGGCCTTGCGGCCAGGGGTGGCCTTGGGCGCCTTGATGTCGGAGACCAAGCAGATCATCTCGAGAAGCAGGTCGAGGTGAATGCGCTTCTTGGCGGAAACCTCAACGAATACGGTTCCTTCGCCGCCGGCGGCCCACTCTTCGGGAATGAGTCCGCGATCGGCGAGCTGTTTTTTGACGCGGTCGGGATTGGCCTCGGGTTTGTCGATCTTGTTGACGGCTACGATGATGGGCACTTCGGCGGCTTTGGCGTGGTCGATGGCCTCAAGAGTCTGGGGCATCACGCCGTCGTCGGCGGCGACAACGATGACCACGATGTCGGTGACCTTGGCTCCGCGCGCTCTCATGCGGGTGAACGCCTCGTGGCCGGGGGTGTCGAGGAAGACGATCTCGCGGCCGGAGGCAGGCGAGCCTTCTTTGGCAAACTTCACCTTGTAGGCGCCGATGTGCTGTGTGATTCCGCCTGCTTCGCCGGCCGCCACATCGGTTTCACGGATAGCGTCGAGCAGAGAGGTTTTGCCGTGATCGACGTGGCCCATGACGGTGACGACGGGCGAGCGGGGAACCTCAAGCTCGCCCGTATTTTCGGCTTCGAGGACTTCTTCGATAGCCTGGTTGGCGATCTCTTCTTCGTAGCTGATCACGGTGGCGGCAGCGCCGAATTTGGCGGCAACGTCCTTGACCATCTCGGCGTCGAGGGACTGGTTGACAGTGACGAAGATGCCGCTCATGAGCAAGGTGGCAATCAGGTCTTTGGCGCGGACCTCGAGTTTTTCCGCCAGATCCTTGACGCTGATGCCTTCGGTGACGGTGATCTCACGGGTGATGGGAAGCGGCTCGCCGCCGTATTGGACACCGCCATAACGTGGAGGCGGCACAAAGCCCTTCATCGGGCCTTCTTTGGTCTTGGGATACTGTGGACGTCCGCCGCGCCCTCTGGAGGGAGCGCGCGCCGGGCGGGGAGGCGCTTCGCCGGTTGACGGTGCGCCGCCGGGACGCGGAGGGCCACCGGGACGGGGCGCGCCAAAGCCGGGACGGGCGCCAAAACCGAGACGGGCGCCGGGCGCTCCAGAGCCACCTGGACCGGAGAAACCACCCGGGGTGGTGCGCGTCGGATGTTTGGGGCGCGGGCCGCCGGGGAACTGGCCAGGTGCCCCCACAGGACCGCCGGAGGTGCGTTGAGGGTACGTGCCAGGGCCGCCGGAGGGTCGATTGCGGTCGAAGATTGGCCGGCCGCGCTGAATACCTGCTCCAGCGGGTCCGCCGTTGGCCTGAGGCGGGGCCGCAACCACGGGAGGCGCAGTGTAGACCGGGCGGGGTCCGGTCTGCGGCATCACCATGCGGCGGGCGGGAAGGGTCGGAGTCGGCGACGGAGTGTGGGTGTGCCCCTTGGTGCGGTGCGCAGGCTGAACGATCGGCTCGGCAGCGACCTCGGGTTCGGAACTAACGATGGCGGCAGGAATCTCCTGCTGGGAAGCGACAGTTACAGCTTCAACAACCGGGGACGGTGGAGCCTCGACAGAGACGGCGGCTTCAGCGGCCGGGGCCGTAACAACCGGCGGTGCTGGAGTCTCCGGCGCCGCAATTGTGGCGACAGGAGCGGCAGCTTCAGGAGTCGCAACCGGAGGCACGGCGGGCGGCGGAACGGTGCGGGGATAAGCATCGCGGACTGCGTGAGTGGTGGACGCGGCCGCCGGAGGTTTTGCCGCAACGGTTGCAGCAGGCGGCGCAACTGCGACGGCAGGCCGCGGCGCAACTGCGACTCCTGCCGGTGCCTTGGCCACAACAGGGCCAGCGGGCGGACGACTGGCAATTGCCGGCGGCGGCGGTGCGACGACGATTTGCGGTGCGGAGCGCGGCTGAGGAACAATCTTGCGCGGTTCTGGACGAACAGGAGGCGGTGGCGTGGCTGCCACTGCCGGAGCAGCCGGCCGCACCTGGGACGGCACCGACGGCTGGGGTGCGGCCGCTGGCTTAGCGGGCGCATGGTCGCGGCGCGAAGCCGCCTCATCTTCCTGTTTCTTGGCCAGGATAGCCTTCAGCACGTCGCCCGGCTTGGAGATATGCGAGAGATCTATCTTAGGCGCCGTGCCCTGCGGTGCGCGAGACTGCTGCGCTGCCTGGCCGGCGGGTCGCGATCCGCGCTCAAAATGCGCGCGCACCTTGTCGGCCTCATAGTCCTCCAGCGAACTGGAGTGGGTCTTTCCGGCGGCCAGGCCAAGCTCCGCCAATACGTCGAGAACCTGCCGGCTCTTGACTTCCATCTCGCGCGCAAGATCGTTGATTCGAACCTTACTCATCCGCCTCTTTTCGAATTGTGAAGCCCAAAGCCGTTAGTCGCTCATCGCTGCCTCGTGGCATTGGCTGTTCTCAAAACTTCCGTTATCGCCTGACCGGGCTAGGGATTCGCGGCGCATTTTACGCGCCGCGCTCTTTCTCAGCCTGTTCGTCCGTTGTTGCGCTTTCGGTTTCAATCTCTTCCAGCAAGGGCTCTGCTGCGCTTTGGGCATCCGCCTCAAGTGCCTCGCCCGGCCGGTCTTCCAAAGTTTCCACTTCGGCCTCATCGGCGGTAGGGATATTCTCCACCGAGGCCTCGGCCTCGGTGCTATTCTCCGCATCCCCTTCGGCAGAGCGGACACTCTCCGCTTCGATGATGACGGAAGCGGCATTCTCAGCTTCCGCTTCGTCAGTGGCGAGGACAGCCTCGCGTGCTTCTTCGGTTGCGGCTGGTTCCGCACTTCCACCTTCAGCGGATTCCGCAACGAAACCTTGCTCGCCCTCTTCAAACTGACCGAAGTAGTGGCGGACGGCGACGCTGATTCGCTCCAGCGTCTTCTCGCCGATGCCGGGAATCTCTTCGAGCTGTTCGGGCGTCATGTCGGCCAGCGCCTCGACGGTGGTGATGCCGGCGGCCACGAGCTTTTGAATGATGCCATCGCCCAGCTCAGAGACCTGCTCGATCGGCGTGGAGGGACCGCCGGTGAGGTCCTGCATCTGCTGCTCGACCTCCTGGCGCTTCTCCTCTTCGCTCTTGATGTCGATCTTCCAACCCAGCAGCTTGGCCGCGAGGCGAACGTTCTGGCCCTTTTTGCCGATGGCCAGCGAGAGCTGTGTGTCGTCGACGATCACTTCGAGCTGCTTGTCGGTGAGGTCGGAGATGGAGACGCGGCTGACCTTGGCCGGCTGCAGAGCCTTTTCGGCGAAGGTGGTGATCTCGTCCGAATACTCGATGATGTCGATCTTTTCGCCGCGCAGTTCGCGGATGATCGACTGCACGCGCATGCCTTTCATTCCCACGCAAGCGCCGACCGGGTCCACGTCCTTGTCGCGAGACTGAACGGCGATTTTCGTGCGTTCGCCGGCCTCGCGCGCGATGGCCCTTATGACCACGGTGTTGTCGTAGATCTCAGGAACCTCGGATTGGAAAAGGTTCTGCACCAGCTCCGGCGCGGCGCGCGAGACGATCACCTGCGGTCCCTTGGCAGCGCGGTCCACCTTGAGAAGAACGACGCGAACCCGTTCTCCGATCGAAAACTGCTCCAGCCTCGACTGTTCGCGCTTGGGGCAGCGGGCTTCGGCCTTGCCCAGGTCGTAGATGATGTCCTGGCCCTCGATCCGCTTCACGGTCGCGTTCAGCACTTCCTTTTCGCGGTGGGCGTACTCCTGGAAGACCGTGTCGCGTTCGGCCTCGCGGACCTTCTGGAAGATCACCTGTTTGGCCAGTTGCGCGGCGATGCGCCCCAAGGGACTGGTGTCGCGGTAGAGGCGGATCTCGCTGCCCACCTCAACATCCGGCGCCAGCTCTTTGGCCTCGGTGAGCGTGATCTGGTTGAGCGCATCCTCGATCGGCTGGTCGTCCGCCACAACTGTCTTGTAAATGTAGGCCGTGATCTGGCCGGTCTCTTTATTCAGCTCGCCGCGCATGTTTTCCTGAGTCTTGTAATACTTGCGCGTGGCCAAGGCGATGGCCTCCTCGACGGCGCCGACTACGACGCCGGGGTCAATGCCCTTTTCCTGGCTCAAGAGCTCGATACTCTGATACAAAACGCTGGCCATACTCTGCTTGCTCTCTCTATTTCGCTCGGCTAGCGGCCCAGATGTGGCCCCTGCCGGTTCAATTGGTCTCGTTGAAGGTACGAATCTGGACGGATTGCCCGAAATTCGTACCTCAGGGGCTAAAGCCCGCGTTGATGTTGCAGCCTTCGTGGCACGTCTAAAGCCGTGCCCTTTCAAAGCCTCGACTCAATCAGAGGTTGCTTAAAACTCCGGCACTAACTGTGCTTTCTCAATGTTGACGAGCGCAATCTCCACCGTACCGACGCCGGCTTTCCGGCTCTTGCTGTTCTGCTTGACCGCGTTCAGGTCGAGCGTGATGGTCTCACCGGTACTGGCCGTTAACCGTCCCTGCCAGTGCCGGTTGTTGCGAATCGGCTCGAAGGTCTGCACCTTCACCAGGCTTCCTGAAAACCGCTGAAACTCCTCCGGCCGGGTCAACTTGCGGTCCAGTCCCGGAGAGCTGGCTTCCAGCGTGTACTCGCCACCCGGAACCAGGTCCTCCACATCGAGCAGCACGCCGAAGTCCCGGCTGAAGGCCGCGCAATCCTCGTGCGTGACGCCCGAAAGCTGCTCCAGCCGATCGGTGCCGAGCTTGCCTTCCTGAATCTCCCGAACCAACGTCTCGGGCAGATTCCCGTCATCGACGCCAGTTGTAATTGCCGCCTTGAGCCGCGCCCGGCCCTCAGCATTTTTCTCGAGAAATACACGAAGAACGCGTTCTTTCGACGGGCCGGCCAGTTCCAGATCCACCAGATCCAGCCCATGCGAGGCCGCCACACGCGCCGCTCCCGATCGAATTGCGTCCAACCTGACTGCCATCTTTCTCAACATCCCAGCGAGCCGCAATCGCTCGCCCGGGACCCCGTTTGCTTACGCGCTTCAAGGGCGAATTCTTCCCTGAAACCGCGCGAAAATCCCTGGAATTTTCCGCAAATAAAAAGTGGGCTGTAAGCCCACTCATCTCTCCGCCAGCCGGCATGCTCACGGCAACTCAGGCGGACAAACTCGTCTGCATCTCAAGAATAGGCCAAAATCCAGAGAAATACAACCTGCGGACTGAAATGCTGCTCGTCTTGAGGAATCCGCGCCGTCTTTTGTCCGTCTTTAAAAGTTGGTCTTCGGAATTCTACCTGGATGCACCGCCCAGGTTCTTCCTTTACACTCGCTGCAGGGCCGCTGGGCTCCCGCGAGGTTGATTCGATATGATCCGCAGCTATCAGGGGCGGCTGCCCCGGATTCCCGCCAGTTGCTACGTTGACATTTCAGCGCAGGTGATCGGCGACGTGACGCTCGGTGAGCGATCCTCGGTATGGATGAATTCCGTCCTGCGAGGCGATGTTCACTTGATCCGCGTCGGCGCGAACTCGAATGTGCAGGACTGCGCGGTTCTCCATGGCCAACGCAAATCCTTCCCGGTGATTGTGGGCGATTGGGTGACCATCGGCCACAACGCCACCGTCCACGGATGTGTGGTCGAGGACGCTGTTCTGATTGGCATGGGAGCCGTTCTGCTGAATGGCTGCCGGATCGGCGAAGGCTCGATCCTCGCCGCCGGAGCCGTGATTCCAGAGAGAACGATCGTTCCGCCACGGACGCTTTGGGCCGGCGTGCCCGCAACGCTCCGCCGCGAATTGGGCGAAAAAGACCATGCCATGATTCTCGAATACGCGCAGAACTATCTGGACTACTCAGAGATCTATCTCAAGGAACCAGCCTAATAAAAACGCCTCCAATCGTGATCGTTGTTTCGGAAGCACGCCTTTTTCGGCTGTTCCCTGATCTCTGCTTTTTTACACTGGCGGCGGATTCCGCTCGGGTTGGTCTCTCTGGTGCCAATAGGGGTAGACCGCCCGCACTTCGCTGGCCTTATCGAGTACCGCGACCTGCTCCGGAGTCAGATTCCAGCCCACCGCCGCCAGATTCTGGTGCAACTGCTCCTCGTTTCTCGCGCCGAGAATGATCGAAGAGACCGTGGGCCGCTGCAAGAGCCAGTTCAATGCCACCTGCGGGACTGTCTTGCCGATCTCGGCGGCGACGGCGTCCAGCGCATCCACCACTCTATAGAAATACTCATCCGGCACCTGCGGACCGACTTTGCCGGACTTGTGCAGGCGGCTCACCTCGGGAAGCGGGTGGCCGCGGCGGACCCTGCCGGTCAAGCGACCCCAGCCGAGAGGGCTCCAGACCAGCGCGCCGACCTTCTGGTCGAGGGCGAGCGGCATCAGCTCCCACTCGTATTCGCGGCCGATCAGCGAGTAGTAAACCTGATGAGCGACAAAGCGCGTCCAGCCGTAGCGGTCGGCCACGGCCAGCGATTTCATCAGGTGCCAGCCGGAAAAATTCGAACAGGCGATGTAGCGCACTTTGCCCTCGCGTACAAAGGTGTTCAGCGTCTCCTGCACCTCCTCGATGGGCGTCATCGCGTCGAAGCCGTGCAGGTGGTAGATGTCCACGTAGTCAGTACCCAGGCGGCGCAGGCTGGCTTCGAGTGCCCGACGCAGATGATAGCGCGAGCTGCCCCTGTCATTGGGACCCTCTCCCATGGGGAAGTAGGACTTGGTCGAGATCAGCGCCTGGTCGCGTTTGCCGTCGAGGGCTTTACCGAGAATCTGCTCAGAGAGCCCGTCGGAGTAGCCGTCGGCGGTGTCGAAGAGGTTGACGCCGGCGTCGAGGCAGATGTCGATGAGGTGGCCGGCCTCTGTGACGTCGGTTTCGCCCCAGGCCTTGAAGAACTCATTGCCCCCGCCAAATGTCGCTGTGCCAAAGCTGAGAACTGGAACCTTGAGGCCGGAGCCTCCCAAAAATCGATATTCCATAGTGCTTTGGATGCTGACGAAGACGGGAGGATGCGGGGCAGGCAGCCGCTCTCGAATGCTGTTCTCGCCACCCAGCGAGATCGCCCAATTTGTGCTTGCTTGAGGTGAGACAAGACGGGAGTCGACCTCGAGAAAGCACGGCCTCGACTTCACCGGCTGTGTGCCCATCTTCGACATTCATAGACCTGGAGTCTTCGGGGTCACATTCGCCACTGCTCTCCACGGCAACACAACAGAGGGCATGCAGTTGGGTCCCTCAGCGCTGGCCTTTATCGTCCCCTGTGTCATGCCGGGCACAATCGGAGAGACGGCCCACACCGCATGGCCATCCGAGTTGGTCTCCAGAGTGTCGCTCGCCAACGAGTCGCCGGACCTTAACACCAGTGGAATCTTGCTCTTTGCTGGGAATCCGTTGGCAATGATCAGAACGGTTTCCTCATTCGGCTGCGCAATTCGCGCCTCAAGCATGCATCCCTGATCGATTGAGAGCAAGGGATGTGCAACCAGAGTTCCGTAGATCAGGAGTTCTCCGTCCACGGTGGACAGGAGGAACCGAACAGGTTCTGCAACCGATGGCCCGGACTCAACCTCGAGCTCATCCTCCCCGGCTGCGAAACTAGCCTCCTCGTCAGGCCGCGGCCTGCGAATCATCACCAAACCCTGTCCATTCACATACAGATCGCGGGGATCGATCGTGGTTGCTTCATCGTTCACCCGCCACTTTTGAAGAGAATAGACCTTGTTCTGAGGGGCGCCTTCTGCAAAGACTCGATACCGCGTCGGACCCTGCTCTCCCTGAGCCGGCTGATTCTGGATCATCACAAAGCGCAAATGTGAGCCATTCGGGTCGCTGACTCCCGCATCGTCCCATTGTGCTTGGTGGTCGAGGAAGAGGCGGAACTCCTTCGAGGGGGCGGTCTGCCCGGCAAAGCGCACATATCGCACCCGAAACGATCCTTCGGAGAAGAGTCCGCGGAGATTCGGCTTCTTAGTGTCCTGTTTAGCGCTCTGTCCCGGTAACGATAACGCGAAATCGAGCGAGAGGAAGAGCGCAAGGCACGAAATTCGGCCAATCAGACGCATCATGCTTCTAGTGTCTGCCATATTCCAGCCGACACGCAAGTAACCTGGAGAGAGGTTCTAAGCTCTTTCGATTCGGCCGCAAGACCGCCTCTGAACTCCCACCCCTGATCTTCGTTACCGCATTTCAACGTAAATGCGCTGGATGTGAGCTCCACTGCATTTAGTTACGCGGCAGGCGGCCGATCTCACGATGGCCATTGGCAAATTCAGCTTGTCCGCGCTCTGATAGCGCTTGCCGACGGGTATTTCGACCAGAATCCGGTCATGACACGATCGGGAACACTGAGGATCATCACGTATAAGTATTTTTAATAGAATGGATTATAGAGCCCCCCCTACGCCTGAGGGTCTTTGTTGCATTTGGGTGCTTTGCCGGCCGGGTCCCGGATTTTGCCGAAAACCACTCGCCGGAAGTTCATCGACCGGGTGGGGTGGAAAACAGCAAGTCAATTTCCCAGCCCAATGGATTCTCGCGCGGCACAGTAAACACCAGAGGCTCTATTTCAACGCAGAGAGGCATTAAAGGTTTTCTCCGCCTGTCCGACATTTTCGCGGGCGAAGTTAAGGGGCAGAGAATGGCCCTGATCCCAGATTCCAGTGAGCGTTCCGTCTAAAGCCATGGTTCCCTTCCACATTCCCTGGACAGCAGGAACAGTGAAGGTGACGGATTGTCCATCAACATGGAAGTCGTCGCATCGAATGCCAATGGATCCTTGATCGGGACTGTCGAGAGTGGCTGTCACTTTGCCCGCGCCGTTTACCTTCAAATGCAACTTGATGTGCAGCGGGCCCAGGGTTCCTGCGTAGTTTCCGGCGAACGCTGGATTCTGCTGCGCCGAGATAGGCGATGGCATCAAAGCAAACATAGTGAAAGCAACCAGGCAAGTAATGATCCCGATCCCGAACGGGATCAAGGTCTTTCTAAATCTGGCTTCACTCGCGTAGATCATGGTGGAGTGACTCCTCTCTGAGTCGATGAACGCTGCTCAGTTGCAGCATTAATGACTCATCGTGATGCTTTGTTTCTTCACGGTCAACTACAATCTAGTGCTAATTCCATACAACTCGGTAACGAGCATTTGAAGTACTTATTTCGGTAATAAACCGCACAGCATTATTCGTAACAATTGTCACAGTACTTATTCTCAGCAACCAAAGATGGCAATGCGCAGAGGTAATACGTACGAAGGCGATCGCCAGTGTTAACACTCAGGGACATTACATACAGAGCCAGACGTCACTCAGCAATTGCGGCTTTGAGATTCTCACGGCTTCCGCCAGCTGGAATGCGGACAGAGATCGGCTGCATGGCGGGTTTGGCAAATACGCAAGCAGCGATTTCTATACCGGATGATGCGCTTCCCGATGCCGCGGACGACACCTTGCAGGTTAACTACTTCTCCGCCATTGTTGATCGCTTCACTATCCACGGGTTCATCGTGCAATAAAGTACACATTAAAAACCACTTAACTGTCATTCGCGTAATGAAGCCATCCGACTGGAATTCCAGCAGCAAGTCTCAGATGATCGGTTACTTTAGTGTTGAGAAATGCTATGACCATAGACCCTCATCACTCAATGACCATAGTACTATCACGTACAAGCTAGCAAAGTACCAAAGTTTGCATCAGGTGAGGACTCTCCGTCTTCGGGATGTCCCTCGAAAGGGGTTCTATGTCGTTTATGCGTCGACTGCTCTGGGTTATGGTCCTTCTCTGCTCAGCCACCATCTTAAATGCTCAGTTCGATAGCGGGAGCATTGTCGGAACCGTCCACGACGTGAATGGAGGAGTTGTGCCGGAGGTTTCAATTAGGCTTGAGAGCCTTGGCACCGGCGTCGTGAGAACAACTCTCAGCAACGGTGTGGGGGACTACACATTTTCCAGCATTCCTGCCGGAGACTATGTCGTTAAGGCGGGGCACACCGGCTTCAAGGACGCCTCCACTTCCGCCTTCTCCGTAACTGTGGGTGCGCGCCAAAGACTCGATCTGGTCTTCTATCCCGCCAACGTCTCCCAGCAGTTGACCGTTTCGGCGGTGGAAGCTCTGCTTGAGACCGACAGCAGCGATCGCAGCATGGTCATCAATCCGACCGAGGTCATCAATCTGCCTCTGAACGGCAGAGACCCGGCTGACCTTGCGCTCGTGGTTCCAGGCGTGAACAAGTCCTTCCTTGAAATCGAAGGCGCCACCAGCCGCGAGGCCGCATACAACGTCAACGGCCTCCGCAACCAAGTCAACTCCTTCCTCCTCGACGGCCTGGATAACAATAGTTGGAGCTTGAACGACCTGGGCTTCTCCAACCAGGAGACTCAGATGAGTCCCGATGCGCTGTCGGAGTTCCGCTTTACCACAGGCAACCAGAACGCGGAGTTTGGCCGAGCGGCCGGCGGTATCGTCAATGAGGTCTCGCGCCGCGGCACCAACAATTATCATGGCGCTGCTTGGGACTATCTGCGCAACACGGTTCTCGACGCCAACGGGCCGATACCTGCGGCAAACGGCGAAACCCCGGCTCTTGTTCAGAACCAGTTTGGGGCTGACATCGGCGGTCCCGTCGTTCGTGGAAAAGTCTTCCTTTTCGGCGATTATGAGGGCTTCCGCCGTAGCCTGCGCACGGCCATGACAGCCACCCTGCCTCCCCAGGCGTGGGCGGTCCCGGACTCAAAAGGAAACATCACATTCGCCGACGAGAACGGCAACCTTATTTCGATCACCAATCCCTATACGAAGATCGTTTATAAAGGCGTTGTTCCGGTCTCGGCCCTCAAGGCGACGCCGCTATTCGCCGGTTCGGCAACCTCGCAAATCAGTCCACTGGATATGACCGTCCTGAGCCTACTGCCGACCGGTTCCCTGAATTCGCAGACCCCCAGCACGGGCAACAACTACGTTTCGTTCCCGTTGGGCACCGAGGACTCCGACAAGGGCGACGCGCGCATCGATTTCTTTATCAGCAAGAGGATGACCACCTTTGCCCGTTACAGCCAGCGCAGATTCAACGCCCTCGATCCGGCGCCCATTCCGGCTCCTCTCTACTCAACCGCGAAAGGCAACATCAACCAGGACAATAAACAGTTGGCAGCGGGTCTCGTCTTTCAGTTGAACAATGCCTCCGCGCTCGATCTGCGCGTCGGCTTCAGTTGGAATGCCGGTGCGCAGAACCCCACTTCGATCGGGCAGACCAATATGCTGGTTGCGGCCGGGGAGCCCAACGTGCCCGCCGATCCGTCGTTCGCAAGCGGCCTGAACACCGTTACGGTGACCGGCTTCACGCAGTTTGGACGCAATACCCAACTGCCCACGGTGGTCAATCCCTTTGTCGTCGATCCGAAGGCCAACTACACATGGCTCAAAGGCCATCACAGCTTCAAATTCGGCTATGAATACATCCATCAGTCTTCGGTAGTGAGCAACTTCAAGCCGATCTTTGGCGCCGACACCTACGGCGGAAAATTCTCAGCAGGAGCAAACAAAGCGCCAACAGTCAATGGCAGCCCTGATCCCACCTATGCGCTGGCCTGGAACCTGGCCGATTTCATCTTCGGCGCGCGCAGCAAGTATGAGCTAAGCGCCCACCACGTTGTGGAATACAACCATCGGATGCACTTCTTCTACGGCCAGGACGACTGGCGCATCACGAACAAGCTCACGCTCAACCTGGGGATGCGTTACGAATTGGCGACGCCGCCCTTTGAGACCAACAATCAGCTTTCCAACTTCGACCCGGTCAACAGTCCCACCACCGGCACTCTGCTGTTGGCGAGCGGCGGGTCCATCTACAATCGCGCCCTGATCCGTCCCAACAACCTGAACTTCGCTCCCCGCTTCGGTCTGGCTTACAGCCTTGGCTCGAAGATGGTGGTGCGTGCGGCTTACGGAATAAGCTACCAGCAGTTCCTCCGCGCGGCGGTGGTGAATGAACTGGCGCAGAACGCCCCCTACAGCATCGACAACCTGATCACTCAATACGCGCCGGCCTATCCGAAGACGGGACAGGCTGTTTGCACCCCGGCGTCCACATCTCCGCTCAATTGCTTCCAGCCCGTTCAACTCGGCTACAGGACCGGCTTCCTTACCTCGGCAAACTACTCACCTCTGTCGACGACCACGACCTACGATCCAGCCAGAACCCCCACCACCTATGTGCAAAGCTATCAACTCTCCGTTCAAAGGCAGTTGACCAAGGGAACCTATCTGGATGTAGGCTACGTTGGCAACTATGGCGTTCACGAGGAGATTGTGCAGGACTACAACGAGGCGACCCCTAATGCGGCTGGCGGCACGCTTACCTTGCAGCAACGCCGACCCATTCAGACCTACGGCACCATTCAGGAATCCTTCAATGAGGGGCCCTCGCGCTACAACGCGCTGGAGGCGAAGCTGGAGAAACGCTACGCCAACGGAATCTACATCGCAAACTCCTTTACCTGGTCGCACGCGCAGGACGTGGCAGCCGCCAACCAGGAACTCAACAACAACGACTCCCCTGTGGTGGATCTTTACAACATGATGGGGTCCTACACCCGCTCGGCCTATGATCGGCCCCTGAATGATTCGCTGGCCGTCGTCGCGGATCTTCCTTACGGCGCGGGCAAGCGCTTCGGCTCGCATGCCGCCGCGCCCCTTAGGTTTGTTCTCAGCGATTGGCAGTTGACGGCTCTCAACTATTTGATCAGCGGGTTGCCGATCAACATCAGTTACGCCCAATCCACGGCACAGCAGCTGAGTACCGAAACCAGCTTTCTCTACCGTCCGAATCTGGTCGGAGTACCCGTTCTGGGATCGAGCCATCGGACCGCTCTGACCGGCAAGCCTGGCCAGTATCAGTATCTCGACCCGAACGCCATCACCATACCCGTTGCGGCTAATACACCAAACGGTAACTGCCCGCGCAACGTCGCCCGCGCTCCCGGCTTCGCCGATCTCGATCTCGGCTTGCACAAGCGCTTCCCGGTGGGCTTCGAAAAGGTCGGCCTGGAGTTCCGCGCCGAGGCGTTCGACGTCCTGAATCACTCCAACGCACAGGCTCCCGATAGCGTTGCGACCGATACCACTTACGGTCAAGTCAGTTCGTACTTTCCCAGCAGGGAACTTCAGATAGCTCTCAAGCTGGTCTTTTGAGGTTGAGGGGGTGCCGGACGGTGTGGTTGAAACTTGGTTTCTTGCCTTCTGGATCTCGATTCTGAGACAGGAGACACAAGAAGTCAATCTGAGGAAAGGCTTGGTCCCGTATCGGTGTCTGCCCTCAAAAATCAAGATGTTGCGTTACGCAAAAGGCCCACCGCGGCGGTGGGCCTTTTGCGGATTTCGGAATGCGGTGAATGGCTAAGCTGCGCCGACGATGCGGGCAGGATCTGTACCGGTCTAGATGGAGGAGGCGATGGCGGAGTCAGAAATCGACGGCCCACCTGCTCAATCCCAAGATGGCGAGATCGGGAAGCGAAATTCTCTGGCGGGAAGGAACAAGCAAGATGAAGGAGAACTGCAAGGCCTGGGTCAGCGCCGCCGCCCTAATGGGAATCATGGCAGTTTCTAGTTTGAGCAACGATGCAAGCGCGCAGGAGCAAATGAGCGCCTCTCCTGCTGCTGCTAGTTTTAGTCTCACAACGGGTATCGCCATCGACAGCGCCGGCGCCGTCTATGTAGCAAACTCGCACAACACGATCCTCAAGATAACGCGTGCTGGGGTAGTAATGACGTTCGCGGGCAAGCCGGATGAGAGAGGGAACGCCGACGGCGTCGGTTCTGCGGCACGCTTCGTGTACCCCATTGGTATTGCCGTCGATAGCGCAGGTAACCTCTACGTGTCAGACAAGGTCAGCAACACAATCCGCAAGATCTCGCCGGCAGGGGAAGTGACGACTTTGGCGGGCACCGCGGGCATTGCCGGCCATTCAGATGGAATGGGCGGGAATGCGAGTTTCTTTGGTCCTGCCGGTGTCGCAACCGACAGCAAAGGCAACGTCTACGTAGCGGACTCCGGCAACAACATCATCCGTAAAATCGCCCCGACCGGTGTGGTGACGACCATTGCTGGCCTGGCAGGTGAAAGCGGTGAAAACGATGGCCGCGGCCGGGCGGCAAGGTTCACTGCCCCTTACAGCATCGCCGCCGACAGCGCCGGAAACCTCATCGTGGCTGAGATGTCCAGCAATACACTCCGCAAGATAACATCGGAAGGGGAAGTGACGACTTTGGCCGGCAGGGCCGGCGAGACCGGGCATGCCGACGGAATCGGCAAAAATGCGACCTTCTATTATCCTCACGGCGTTGCGACCGATAAGGCTGGCAACGTCTATGTGGCGGACTCCAGCAACAATACCATCCGTAAAGTCACTCCGACCGGAGTGGTGTCGACCATCGCCGGCATTGCAAGTCCGGGTGAGCGTAGTAGTGAATTCGACGGCATTGGCGCAGCGGCTACCTTCTCCGACCCCATGGCTGTTGCCACCGACAGCGCCGGCAATGTGTTCGTGCTTGAAGGTGACAACATCCGAGAGGTTACTCCAACCGGTGTGGTTACAACATTCGTCGGTGCGGTATTCGGGCCATGGCATTTGCAGGATCAATTTTGTGAGTGGGATCTTCCGCCTGATAATAGCGGTACTGTGAGATCGGGGACGAGAAGATGCTCTCTAAACGCTGGAACAACGTACTGCTCTTCATCGGTTGAGGTCACCGGCGCCAACCCAAGAAACACCCGGCCAAAGCTAAGTTTGGTTTACGAAGGGGTGAACAGCGTTATTGCGGTCGAAACAAGATTCAAAATCGAGCGGGCCGAAAAAGGCAAAGTCGTCGCGAAGGACGATCCGCCAGCCGGAGGATTGGATGGCGGTTCCTGGCTGCATTACGTAGTCGCAATCACGGTATCCTCTACCAGCTCGTGTAAGTAGCGGGGAAGATTACATAAAAGGCTGTATCGAAATATAGGCGTGGCTCGCTCATCAACCTCGAAGGATCGTCATGAGCCTTGAGAAGCTGTACCCTGTTCATCGAGGCCGTATGATGAGCGGGTCTTCGGGTCATACCGTGATCACGGCTCGTGTTGAACTCAGACCCATTGCGTCAGAATCTGCAGGTTGGCCCCAAACGGAATCAGTCTCTCCCATTCTCGATGAGCGACCGTCAAACCGAAGTCAGCACGTCGACTCGCTCTTGATTCGTTCCGCGGCGGCCGTTATGCGTATACTCTTTATCTGATTGCGCTATTCCGCAATATCCTCAGATCCCCTGGAAAGAGAGACTAAAGATGCCCAAAAAGGACAAAGCCGCGAAGGCCGCCGAAACCGAAGGAGCCAAAGCCGTGAAGCCTAAGGCAAAGAAGGCTGCGAAGTCCAAGGAGAAGAAAGCCGCAAAACCCAAGGCCAACAAGGCTCCCAAAGCGCTGAAGCCGGCGAGCAAGGTGAACGAGCAGGAGCAGTTGATCAGCTCCGAGACAGTCTTCGAGGGGCCACTCTTCCGCGTCGTGCACGACAAGTTGCTCGAACCCGGCGGCCGCCCCAGCGAGCGCGACATTATCCGCCATCATGGCAGCGTGGTCATTCTGGCCATGGACACCACCAAGAGCAGGCGCGACCCTTGGATCGTAATGGAGCGGCAGTATCGCCATGCCGCTCGTCAGTTCCTGTGGGAGTTGCCGGCCGGAAAGCTCGAACCGGGCGAAGACGCCCTCGCCGGCGCGCAGCGCGAGTTGGCTGAAGAGACCGGATACAGCGCCAGGAAGTGGAAGCCTCTGCTCGAGTACTACCCTAGCCCCGGCTTTCTGGGCGAATCGATGAAGGTCTTTATTGCCGAGGGTCTGATAGCGGGCCAGGCGCATCCCGAGGACGACGAGCAAATTGACTTTCGTCTGGTCAAACTCTCTGACGCCGTGAAAATGATCGAAAAGGGCGCGATTATGGACGGAAAGACACTATGCTCGGTCCTTTTCTTCGCCCGCAAGGTTCCCGGTAAACGAAAATAGAATTCATGAAACTCCATTGAATCAATCATTTTGTCGGAGGGGCCGGTGCACATGCGCCGGCCCCTTTCGTTCTTGTTGACATTGCTCAAAGAAGTTTTGGACCTTAAGCCTCAGAATTGCGTCTTAATGGAAGTCGGCGTGCCTTACACACCCGCCGGTTTTACTGAAGTAAAGAAAGGCAAACTCTGTGGCTCAATACAAAGGGAAGGTCAAGTGGTTCAATAACGCGAAGGGCTACGGATTCATCGGCCGTGAAGACGGTCCAGATGTATTCGTCCACTACTCGTCGATTCAGTTGGATGGATACAAGACGCTGAAAGAGGGCGATGATGTTGAGTTCGACATCGTCCAAGGTCAGAAAGGCGCTCAGGCGGATGCTGTTGTCCGATTGAGAGATGCGGTCCGCAATACGGCCTAGCACGGCATAACTCCGCTCATGAGCTTTACACCGCTGCCAAGCGGTGGGTCTGAGGTACGGTCAATATCCCGATTGTTGTCACGTCGCACTCGATGCACATCAAGTTCCTCTCGCCCAGCGAGTTACTCCATGGGACTCCGGTTTGGGCGGCTAATCGACGGAACAGGCGAGTCGGTGGTTTCACCCAAACTGCACCTGGGCAGTTCCCTGCCTCTGCACCCGATTTCGCCGGTGGTCTCGCATCGAATCCCAAGGTTTGGAAGAAAAAGCGCGCGATCTCATGGCCTATCG
The DNA here is from genome assembly GCA_964525655.1 of uncultured Occallatibacter sp. Taxonomy (GTDB): domain Bacteria; phylum Acidobacteriota; class Terriglobia; order Terriglobales; family Acidobacteriaceae; genus Telmatobacter. The sequence continues at coordinate 102,274 of CAZGHZ010000001.1, read as the reverse complement.
TGCGCCAGTCGAGATAAGATAAGGCGCAATGAGCTTACTTCATCAGGAATCAGGGCAGGAAATCGACGATGCCGCGCGCGGCGAATCGTTCACCAAGGGCAGCAGCCACGTAGTATGGGCGACCGTGATTGCGGTCGTGGTGGTGAGCCTGGCGATCGGATTTTATGCGTGGACCGGGCAGAAGAAATCCGTGGTCAGCGGAGAGATCGTCCAGGTCTGGGCTCACCCGCGGCATGTCGAGACTTCGGGCTTTGACGCCGCCGGTGCGCCGATGGCCGTCGACGTCTTCGACGAGGTGCTGGTCTTCGCTCACATCAAGCTGGAAAACCAGACCAAAGATCCGCTCTATCTTCAGGACATTCTGGCCAATGCCACCCTGAGCGACGGCGTACTCTCGGTCTCAGCGGGAAACGCCACTCAATTCGAGGAGGTATTTATCGCCTATCCGGAGCTAGCCTCGCTGCATGCCAACTGTCTGGCGCCGCGGACCATGATCGCTCCGGGACAGAAGCTGGAAGGGACCGCCTTCTGGGCGGTCCGGCGAACCAAACAGGAGTGGGACGCGCGCAAGGATCTGAACTTTACTTTCAACTTCCAATATCAGTCCAGCGTCACGCTCGCGCCTCACACCCCGGTTATTGAACAGTAGGCGGAGCCGGCGCGCCCTTGGGCGTTGTCAGATAGCCGCTGATCTGGCCGTTCTTGGCGCCCACGCTGTTGACGACGATTTCGAAGAGCTGCGGATCTTTGCCGCTGTAGAACTGAAGAGGCTCGTTCAGATTCCGGTCCTTCTTCTCGTACTGCTTGTCGTCGGAGTAGACAACCAGGGTGAACTTGCTCTTCTTTGAGTCGGCCTTCTTTAGTTCGAGGCTCACCGTTCCAACGGGCTTCTTCTGTCCCTTGGCCAGCGTGAACTCGTAGTAGCTACGATCGCCCTTGTGCTTGAGCACTTCCAGTTCGTCGTGATTGCGGGCGATCAGGCTGCTGTGGTCGCTCAGATCTCCCTTCATGGAGGTCAACTGGCTGATGGCGGTGGCCAAGTCGGTCTGCGTCTTGCCCAGATCGGTCTTAACGCCGCCCACGTCGGTCTTTACGCTGGAGACGTCGTTGGAGACGGCGGTAACGGCCTGCGCAGTCTGACGCTGGGCATTCTCCAGCCTCTTGCTGTCGGCTTGCTCGCGCTGCAACATCTCCTGTGCGCGGGCATCCATCTGTTTCTGAGTCAGCCCGAGAGAGTTGCCCAGTTCTTCGGTGGCCACCTTGAGGCGGGCATCGGTCTCGCGCAGGTCGGAGGCCAGCTTTACGTTCTGCTGTTTGGCATCGGCCAATGCGGCTTCCTGCCCATTCAGGCGGGTGTTGAGCGTGTAGCTCCAGATCAGGCCGCCAATCGCAAGCAGCAGCGCCACGGCCAGGGCCGCCAACAACGCGCCAGAGTAGCTTCGGGGGGTATTGTCAACTTCTTCACTCATGTCTTTACCTTTCGTGGGTGGCCCGTCTTGCGGACCGACGTTGTTGTCGAGCGCCTCCACTCTGACCGGGCGCTTTTGAAGATGAACTCATTGACGGGACTCCCGTTTCTCCGACGGGATTTCGACCGGAATACCATTTTTGCAGAGCTCTTACCCAGGCGTCTCCAAGGCAACATCCAGAATATAGAATTATTCTGGCTTGTGCAGAAAAAGCTGCATCTTCTTGACCAGTGCGCGAAGGAAAAACGGGTGCCGACAGCATTTTCGTGTCTTTGCCGTCCCGCAATTCGTGACAACCATCGAATTGCTACGATATAAACATGTATACAGCACATTCTGGCGCCGGGCGCTTTTCTTGAGGCCAGGGCAGCCGGCCCCGTCATCAGTAAATCAGGCAAAGGGGAGGCCCAAAGGCTATGTCGACCGCTGTCGCTGGAAAGGGATTGGAAAGAATGGCTGCTGGAAAGGGCTTGGAAGGAATCGTCGCGGCCAACTCCGGGATCTGCTGGATCGACGGAGAAGCGGGCGTATTGTCCTATCGCGGGATCGACATCCACGAGCTCGCCCTGCACTCGAACTTTGAAGAGACCACCTACCTGTTGTGGAATGGATTGCTGCCCAACCAGATCGCCCTGCGCGAGTTTCAGTCGCAGCTCTCAATGGCCAGGGGTCTGGATTTCCGCATCGTCGACATGCTGCGTGGCATTCCTGCCTCAGCTACCCCGATGGAAGTCCTGCGCACTGCCGTCTCTGCCCTGAGCTTCTACGACGCCGACGAGAAAGACAACTCCCACGACGCCAACGTGCGCAAGTGCTACCATCTGACGGCCCAGATGGCCATGATCGTGGCCATCTACGACCGCCTGCGCAAGGGCCTCGAAATCGTGCCGCCCGACCGCTCGCTCAATCACGCGGCCAACTTCCTCTGGATGCTGAACGGCGTCAAGCCGTCTGAGACCGCGGTGAAGACCATGGACATGGCGCTCGTGCTGCACGCCGAGCATGAGCTGAACGCCTCGACCTTTGCCGCCCGCGTCATCGCCGCAACGCTGGCCGACGTGCACTCGGCGATCACTGGCGCAATCGGCGCGCTCAAAGGCCCGCTGCATGGCGGCGCCAACGAGGGCGTGATGCGCATGCTCTACGCCATCGACAAAGCCGGCGACGACCCGGTCGAATACGTGAAGAACATGCTCGCGGCCCGGCAGAAGATCTCCGGCTTCGGTCACCGAGTCTACAAGACCGAAGATCCCCGCGCCACCCATCTGCGCCTCATGAGCGAGCAGCTCGGCAAGGATGCCGGCGTGCCCAAGTGGTACGAGATGTCCCGCGCCATCGAGCTTTATATCAACTCCGACAAGAAATTGAACGCCAACGTGGACTTCTACTCGGCCTCGACCTACGCGACATTGGGCATCGACATCGATCTTTATACGCCCATCTTCGCCATCAGCCGCATCGCCGGCTGGGCCGCCCACGTCATCGAGCAGTTGGACGACAACCGCCTCATCCGTCCTCGTGCCGAGTACATCGGCCCCGCCTACCCCGCGCCTTATATTCCGATGGAAGAACGGGGATAAGAGAATAATTCAACAGCTAAGCGGGGTGATCCAAGCGCGAAAAAAGTATTGACGCGCCATCCAACTCTCTCGGTTTTGAAGCGCGCTCGCCCCACCTCAATCTGCATCGGTAAGATCACAAATGAAAGCTCGTCAGGAACGTCCCTTATTTAGTGTCGTAATTCCGGCTTACAACGCGGAGAGATTCCTTGCCGCCGCGATCGACAGTGCCCTCGCGCAGAGTTATCCGCCAGCGGAAGTGATCGTCGTCAACGATGGGTCGACCGATGAAACCCTGAGCATTGCGCAAGACTATGGTAGCCCGGTTCTCTGCATATCACAAGAGAATCGAGGGGTTTCATCCGCTAGGAAGACAGGCATCGAAGCTGCGCGGCACAACTGGATTGCTCTGCTGGATTCCGATGATCTCTGGCACGCTGACAAACTCCAAAAACAAGCGGATGTGATTTTGGAACACCCCGAAGCGGATCTGGTCTATACGGACATTCAGTGCTTTTTTGATGACTGCATTGAAAATATTGTTGTCTCGCCACCTGCTGCCCAGATCAATCAGCTGTTGATGGTCCGGGATTCAATTGCAACTTCATCTGTCGTTCTCTCCCGGGCGATGGTCATCAAGGTCGGCAATTTTGACCCCGCCCTGCGATATTGGGAGGATTGGGAACTGTGGGTCCGCTTCGTGAAGGCTGGCGCGCAGTTCGCCTCGGTAAGTGAGCCGCTTACATATTACCGGCGCTCCCCTGAGGGTCTTAGCCATCAAGCCGGTCTCATGATGCATTATCTTGCAGTCGTCGTCGACAAGATTGTGTCCGGTGAAACGCCCGCCCCTGTCAGGTGGTGGAAACGGGCTCGAATGATCAGCAGGTTGGAGAGTGACATGGCGATCCTGGCCAGAGAGACTGGACATCTCGATTACTTCAGATGGATGCTAGGATCGTTCTTCCATTTTCCTCTTCCCCTAACCCTCTCAGATAAGCGCTATCGCGTCGCGCTGCATATGGCGCTTACCAAGCTCGGAGTCTTGGGCGCACCGGCACGGCAATAGCAACGAACCGAGGTAGAGGATTTTTCGGTGTCAGAAGATCTTGCGGCGAGGGATGCTAGCTTCCCACCTCGGAGTCCTGCCGGACCTTCCACATGAGATAGAGCGCCCAGGCCGACAGAGTGCAATTGTCGCGGATCGCGCTCGAAAGCATCATCCCCTCAAACTCGGCAATCGATACCGAGCGGACAGTCATATCCTGCTCCTCTGCGTCGGGCTTTCTCGAGGTCTGGGTCAGGCCAGTGGCCAAAAAGACATGCTGCTTCTGCCTCGCGAATCCATAGGAAACCCACAGTTCTCCCAGGCGAATCATCTCGGCAGCTTCGAGGCCCGTCTCTTCTCGCAGTTCGCCGCGGGCCAGAGACTCGGGAGATTCGATCTCTATCTCCCAGCCGCCCTGAGGCAGCTCCAGCGCCCGCTCCTGAATCGTGTAGCGGAACTGCTCGACTAGCCAGATGCGGTCCCCGTCGATGGGCACGATAATCGCCGCGTCGTGCTTCTCCACCACGCCGTAGATACCCTCGACGCCGTTGGAGCGGAGAATCTCATCCTCGCGCACCCGCATCCAGTGGTTGCGATAGACCTCGCGGCTGGAGAGCGTGGTGATGGAGGGAGCGGCTTTATCTTTAACTGGTGCCATGAAATCTCCATTAAAACTATAGGATCGCCCAAAGCGTGTATTTCTTGTGTGAAGAGGAGATTTATTTACGCATTTTTACCAGGCCGGAGAGAAAATCCTCCAGGCTGGCAAGCCGCGAGAAGTGCCACGAGCCAAGCACAACCTGATCGGTGTCGGGCAGAAAACAGATGCTGGATGGAGATTCGCAGGGAACTTCACCGAGCATGGATAAATCGGAAGATCGATAGAAGGTAAATCTACTTTCGGGCTTATAACCGTGGATTGCGCCGATGATTTGGCCATCCCAAGACCAGACTAATTCTCCTCTCACGTCGTCAGTATTTGCAATCGTTTCAATTTTGCCATCCCTTGTATGAATTATGCAAACCTTATAATCCTTACGATAATTGTGCTCGTAGCATATTCTCGATGCGTCTGGAGAAATCGTTGAGGTACTGCCGGACCAAACATCGGGATCGAGCGGAATTCGTTGTAAGTTGCTTTCTCCGCACGGCCAATCGCGCAGAATCAAATAAGGTGGATCGCAGCGGTTTTGTCCGGGCTTAAGTTTAGGACTGTGCATGAAAAGCCACTTGCGCCTGCTCAAATCATGCGAGATTTGTAGAATCATTTCGCCGGGGAACTCTTCCCGGCTTACGATTGTCGGCTCAAATGCTTTGCGGACAGTAATCACTCCCTTCCAAGAGCCGTCGACGAGCATTTCGCCATCGGGCGAAAAATGCACCGGGCATCCTTCTCCTTCTTTCTGGTTCTTATGGTCGCAGAGCACCTCGCCGGTAAATGAATTGAGGACTACAATTCTTCCGCTAGTATTCTTAACGGCAAGATGCTTACCGTTGGGTGAAAATGCGGCAGCAGAAATATTGGAAAGGGGATGACAGCTCATGATTTTCTGCCGCCGCTCAATATCAAAAACATTGATTCGGCCCCCAGAGCAAGCAACCAGTTTTTGTTGGTCGGAATAGGCTATGCGAAACCCAACAGTCATTTTGAAAGAATTGCTTGACGATCGCGGCATACTGGCATTCTACAAGGCTAGTACCTGACTGACTCAGAAATCGGAGCTACTGTTCGTTTCCGGATCTTCCCGCAGCCGGTAGCGGCGCAACCGGCCCATCAGCGATGATGGGCCGCTGACCGTCAGCCGCACCACATTGCCTTCATACTCCCGCGAATGCACGATCATCCCCGCCTCGATCGCCGCCAGCACCGCGCCGTCGTGCTGTGGAACACGCAACTCCGCCTCAATCAGCGGGTCGGTGTGCAAGGCTCGATCGATGGCCCGGAGCAGCGAGTCCATACCCTCGCCAGTCCGCGCCGAGACGGCCACCTCGCCGCCACTTCCAGAGTTGCGCTCCAGCAATCCATTGCGTTCGGGCGCTTCCAGGAGATCGATCTTGTTCAGCACCTCGATGCGCGGCTTGCCGAGCGACTCCAGTTCGCCGAGAACCCTCTCGACCTGAGCCTTCTGTTCTCCGCCATACGTCGAGGCCGCGTCGCGGATATGCAAGAGCACCTCGGCCTGCGCAACTTCTTCGAGGGTTGCCCGGAAGCTGGTGACCAGCGTGTGCGGCAGGTTGCGAATGAAGCCGACGGTATCAGACAAAAGCACATTGCGCCGGCTTGGGAGCTCGATGGCCCGCAGCTTTGGATCAAGCGTGGCAAACATGCGCGGCGACTCAAATGCCTGGGCGCCGGAGAGCCGATTGAAAAGCGTGCTCTTGCCTGCATTGGTGTAGCCGACCAGCGCCACCGTGGGCACGGGAACCGACTCGCGGCGCTGCCGCTGCTGCTTGCGCACCCGCCGCACCGAATCGAGTTCGAGCTTCACATGGTCGATGCGCCGCTGAATCTGCCTGCGATCGGTTTCGAGTTTGGTTTCGCCCGGTCCGCGTGTGCCGATACCGCCGCCCAACTGCGACATCGCCTTGCCCTTTCCTGCGAGCCGCGGCAGCATGTATTCAAGCTGCGCCAGCTCCACCTGAAGCTTGCCTTCGCTGGTTCGGGCGTGACGGGCAAAGATGTCCAGGATCAACTGTGTCCGGTCGAGGACACGGCAAGGCAGCGCCTTATCGAGGTTGCGCAATTGGGTCGGCGTCAGGTCGTGGTCGAAGAGCACGAGATCGGCCCCGGTTGAGGCAACGACCCCGGCAATCTCCTCTACCTTGCCGGTCCCAATAAGCGTCGCCGGATCGGGGTGAGCCCGCCGCTGCAAGAGCTCGGCAACAACCCTACCGCCAGCGCTCCCTACCAGCTCGCGAAACTCGGCCAGAGATTCCTCCGCGTCCAGTTCAGTCGAGGAGCGCACCTGAGGCATTCTGGCCACGGAGACACCTGAGACAAGACGAGTGACAGCCTCCGGCACTTCCTGACCGGACAAGCCATCGCCCGCGTGCGCGGCCGCCTGCCGCGCGCCCGTCTGAGCTGCGCGGTTAGCGCGCGAGCGCCCTCCGAACTCCACACCTACGAGAACCGCTCGCTCCGGGTTGCCGGCGCGGTCGGTCCTGCTCTGCTCGGCAGCCAATTGAAGGGGGCCCACGCCTGTTATCGCGGCTCCCCAATGATCGTAGGTGTGATCGGCGCCGGGACCGGCGCCGGTCCGAGGCCGTTGATCGCGGTGACCGGCCGGTGCTCGCTGTGCAGCACAGCCCGATTGCTGACCACCGTCGAGATCGCATGCTTGAAGATCAACTGCTCCTGACTGTTGTTTTCCAGCAGTACGGAATACTTGTCGAAGGACCGGATCTTCCCGGTCAACTTGACGCCACTGACAAGATAGACCGTGATAGGGGTTTTGTCCTTGCGAACGGTGTTTAGAAATGTGTCCTGAATATTTTGTGCCGGCTTGTTCTCCATGTGCCGATCTCCTGCCTTCTGTTTTGGGGGTGAACGCAATTGAATCATGCGTTTTCGTGCAAATCGGCGGGCGCGGCGCCGGAAGCCCCGGAACCGATGATTCCCGCAATGTGACTACTTTATAGGGACAAGCCGACCTTTTCAACCTCGCGGCGAAACAATCCTTTCAGACAATGCCACTTGTCTGGCCAGTTTTTGGGATGAGGAGATCCAGGAGGCTGGTAGCATGGGGTTGTGAAGGCCGCGCCCAATCCGCCTCAATCCTCTGCCGCAACCGCCCAGTCCGTCCCCATGCTGGACCTCAAGCGCCAATATCGCCCCCTGCACGACGAGTTGCTCCAGGCGGTCGGAGATGTGCTCGAGAAGCAGCAATTCATTCTCGGTGAAGCGGTGGCAGCTTTCGAAAAATCCGCCGCCGCGCAGTTGGGGGTGACGCACGCCGTGGGCTGCTCCTCTGGCACAGACGCTCTTTGGCTCGCGCTGGCCGCCTCAGGAATCGGCGCAGGTGACGCTGTCGTTACCACGCCCTTCAGCTTCTTCGCCTCCACCAGCGCCATCCTCCGCGCCGGTGCAAAGCCGCTGATGGCCGACATCGAACCTACAACCTTCAACCTCGATCCCAAGGCAGTGAAGACCGTCCTCGACGGCGAGCGCGGCGCGGAGGTCAAGGCCATTTTGTCCGTCCATCTCTTCGGACAGTGCTCCGATTGGCCGGCGTTCTCATACCTTCAAAAAAAGTACGGCCTGAAGCTCATCGAAGACTCCGCTCAGGCTTGGGGGGCCGAGTATAGCGGCGTGAAAGCCGGCGCACTCGGCGACGCGGCGGCCTTCAGCTTTTATCCCACCAAGAATCTCAGCGCCGCCGGCGACGCCGGCATGATCTCCACCAACTCGGATGATGTGGCAGAGCGTGCCCGCATGTTGCGCCAGCACGGCATGAAGCGCCGCTACTACCACGATGAAATCGGCTGGAACGCCCGCATGGACGGCCTCCAGGGCGCGATCCTCGGGGTCAAGCTGAAGTATGTTGACGGCTGGAATCGCGCAAGGCGCGCCGTAGCCCGGCGCTATCACGCCCTCTTTCATGCGGCGGGACTGGCCGAGGCCGGTCCGTATCCCAGCAAGGGCATCGTCCTGCCACACGAGGTCGCAGGCACCCGCCATGTCTGGCATCAGTACGTCATTCGCACTGCCCGCCGCGATGCACTGCGCACCTTCCTCGCCGAGCGCAAGATCGGGTCCGAGATCTATTACCCCGTCCCGCTGCACATGCAGGAGGCGTTGAAGAACCTCGGCTACACCGAAGGCAGCTTCCCCGAGGCGGAGCGCGCCGCGCGTGAGGTCCTGGCCCTGCCTATCTTCCCCGAGCTGCGCGACGACGAGCAGCAGACGGTGGTCGGGGCGATTGCCGAGTTCCTGAGCTGATCAGAGAACAGCAAACACGTGAGAGTAGGACGGGCAGCCCTGCTTCCTATTGCTGCTGCTGTTGCTGCTGCATCTGCTGTAAATCAATAAAGGGAATCGGCGACTCGGGGGGCTGCTGGGCGCGCTCCACCAGCACGCTCCAGTCTTCGGGGATGGGCAGCTTGCGGTCCAGAGCCGGCGGCTCGGCGCTGGCTTCGACGTGCACAGCGACATAGAGCTCGCTGTCCGTGCTGCCGCGGAAAATCCCATGTGTGGGCGGCACATCGGCGTAGTCGCGGCCCACCGCCGTGCGGATGTGGCGATGATGGGCGACGAGATTGTTGGTCGGATCGAAGCCCACCCAGCCCAGTTGAGGCAGCAGCACATCCACCCATGCGTGCGTTGCGTCGGGAGTCGAGCGGTCGTGATCTTCCCGGCTGCGGTAAAGATAGCCGGAGACATAGCGGGCCGGGATCTTTACGTGGCGCAGGAGAGCGATCATGGTGTGGGCAAAGTCCTGGCAGACGCCCTTGCCGCTGACGATGGCCTCGTCGATCGGCGAATCGACGCGCGTCGAGCGCGGCTCGTAGTCGAAGTAGTCGAATAACCGTTGATTCAGCTCCTGCACCAGCATCAAAGGATCGTCGCGGCGGGTGACGCCCATCTGTTTGGCCAGCAAGGTGAGCGCGGGAGTCTCGACCGCGAAGGTCGAGGGCAGCAGCATCTCCCAGTAGTCGCCGGCCTCGACCAGTTCATCGAGTGCGCCCCAGGCTTCCGGCGCGAGGAAGCTGGGCACATCGGGCAGGGCCTGCTGCTCGATCACCGACTCGGCGACGATGACCAGTTGGTTGTGTTCGCCGGGAATGTCAAAGTGCTGCACCGTGTTGCCCTGGTGGTCACGATAGCTGAAGACGCGACAGCGCGGGCTGACCGAGAGCGTGAAGGTGAGGCAGTGTTGATTAGAGTCTGAACGCGGGTGCATGCGCGTCTCCATGATGCTCTCGCTGATGGGCCGCGAGTAGCGGAAGCGCGTTAGGTGGCGAATGGAATAAAAGTTCATGCTTGCTCCCGGTTTCTCTTAGCTGGCCAGCGCGGACTGGATCGAATAGTGCACATAGTGGCGATAGATGAGTTCGTGAATGCGCAGGCATTGCTCGCGGATGTTGTGAAGAAACGCGGATGTATCGCCGTGCAGGATCTCGCCGATGGTGGTGTAGTCGAGCATGGCGTGCAGGCGGCCGATGCCTGAGATCAGATCTCCGGGAGGGCGTCGGCCGCCGGTACGCTGGATCGACTCGATCACGTCGCGCATGTTGTCCACGCAGTAGCGAATGGCGTGGGGAAAATCGCGGTTCAGCAGCAAAAACTCCAGGATGCGCGCGGCAGAGACATCGGCGGTGTAAACCTGGCAGTAGGCTTCGAAAGAGGTGCAGCAGCGCAGCAGGCCGACCATCTCGAGGTACTGGTAGCCCTCGTGCTCGCGCTCCTGCGGGTGAAACAGTTCGGGCTGGTGAACCTCGAGCAGCGTGGCCGTGGCGTATGCCCGCTCAAGATAGCGGCCCAGGCGGATAAACTGCCAGCCCTGGCCATGAATCATCGTCGTGTTGCTGACTCCTTTGAAGAGATGAATGCCGTCGATGATCGAAGCCAGCATATCATTGATGCTGGCGCTGAACAGAATCTCCGCCTGCGGCGAGTGAATCTGGTGAAAGAGCCGGTTGAGCCTCTGCCACTGTTCGCTTGAGATCTCTTCGCGCACCTGGCGGGCATTCTCTCGCGCGCCGTTAATGCAAAAGGTTACCGCGGCATGATTGAGGCCGTCGAAGACCAGTTTGTGCGCCATCGCCTCCAGGTTGCCGTTCCACTCCAGACCCGCCGGCTTGCCCAGCGAGCCGACAAGCCGCTGCCAGCGCTCATGTTCGCTCGCACCGCCGGTGTCGAGCATCAGGCCCATCGTCACGTCGAGCTGGCGCACAGTGTTCTCGGCCCGCTCAAGGTAGCGGCTCATCCAGTACAAGCTGTCGGCAACCCGCGATAGCATGGTCGTGCTCTCCTCAAACCCTTATTGATTGCTACTCGAGAATCCAAGTATCTTTGCTGCCGCCACCCTGCGAGGAGTTGACCACCAGTGAGCCTTTTTCCAGAGCCACACGGGTCAGGCCCCCGGGCACGATGTTCACTTTGTCGCCAAAGAGGATGTAAGGCCGCAGATCAACGTGGCGAGGCTCCAAATGGTTACCGATCAGACAGGGCGCGCGCGAAAACGCCAGCGTCGGCTGGGCAATGTAATTGCGCGGATTGGCCTCGATCTGCCGCGCAAACTCCTCGCGCTGCTTGGCCGTCGAATGTGGCCCGATCAGCATCCCATAGCCGCCGCTCTCGCCAACTGCCTTCACCACCAGCTTTTCCAGATTGGCCAGCACGTGCTGGCGCTGCTTCTCCTCGCCCAGCAGATAGGTCTCGACATTGGGCAAGATCGCATCCTCGTTGAGGTAGTAGCGGATCATCTGCGGAACATAGGCGTAGACAGCTTTGTCGTCGGCCAGCCCTGTTCCAAAGGCATTCGTCACCGTCACGTTGCCGGCGCGATAGGCGTTGAAAAGCCCCGAGCAGCCCAGCGACGAGTCGGCGCGAAAGACCAGCGGATCGCTGAAATCGTCATCCACGCGGCGATAGATCACGTCCACTCGCTTCAATCCATCGGTGGTCCGCATGTAAACCACGTTATCGTGCGTCACCAGGTCGCGGCCCTCGACCAGGTCGATTCCCATCTGGCGCGCTAGATACGTGTGCTCGAAGTATGCAGAGTTGAAGACTCCCGGCGTGAGCAGCACGATATTCGGCTCCGGCCGCCCCTCGGGGGCCAGCGATCGCAGCGTAGCCAGCAGCAGTTGTGGATAGTGCTCGATCGGCCGCACGCCGTAGCTGGAGAAGAGCTGCGGGAAGGTCCGCTTCATCACGCGGCGATTGGAAAGCATGTAGCTCACGCCCGAGGGCACGCGCAGATTGTCCTCGAGCACGACAAACTCGCCGTTGTCGAGGCGCAGCAGATCCGAGCCGACCACCGCAATGTAGACATTGCGCGGCACTTGCAAGCCGCGCATCTGCCGCCGGTAGTGCTTGCAGCTATAGACCAGTTCGCTGGGAATCACCCGGTCGTTGAGAATCTTGGCGTCGGAGTAGACATCGCGCAAAAAAAGATTGAGCGCTGTGATGCGCTGCGTCAGCCCGCGCTCGATGCGGTCCCACTCCGCGCCAGTAATCAGCCGCGGCAGCAGGTCGTAGGGAAAGATGCGCTCGGTGCCCTCATCGCGCCCGTAGACGGTGAAGGTGATGCCCTGGGTAAGAAATGAAAGATCCGCTGACTGCTTGCGCCTCTGCAACTCTTCCTCGGGCAGCCGCGCCAGGGTCTCTGCCAGCGCGCGATAGTGCTGACGCACCTCCCCGTCCGCCCCGCGCATCTCGTCGAATGCCCGATCGAGCGGATAGTCTCCGTAAAGCGATTCCAATTCCAGTGGATGGCTTGCGCTCATGTGGGCTTGCGTCTTTCCCTGTGGGGATTTCAGGCCGGCGATCGGAAGTCGACTTCAATAGACCATCCTACCTGAAGCCCGTCCTTTAGCTTTTAGCAGATGGGACATAAGGGACTTGTGAGGAAATGAGAAATCCGGCCTGGATGACAGGCATATTGATCTTCTCAATGTCGCGCCCGACCGTTAAGAGATACAATTCGAGCGAATCTGGATTTGAGGAGGAGATTCCGATGAAGAGACGCTGGTTTACAGCCGCTCTTGCCGTCGTTGTTTTGGTCATCTTGGTTGTCGGTGCGATTCCGTTTTTCGTCGACGCCGAGTCCTTCCGGCCCAAGGTGGAGGAGCAGCTTTCCACTTCGCTGGGGCGCAAGGTTGCGCTCGGCCACCTCAGCCTTTCTCTGATCAGCGGCAGCCTGATCGCGGACAATCTCTCCGTTGCCGATGACCCCGCATTTGCCACGACATCCTTTCTCCAGGCGAAGGAGTTGAAGATCGGTATCGAAGTTGCGCCATTTCTATTTGATCACCAGATTAGGATCACAAACCTCACCATCGACACCCCCCAGATCCAGCTGATTCACTCGGAGAAGGGCACGTGGAACTTCTCGAGCCTGGGGAGCGCCTCCACGGCCAGCCCTGCGCCGCAGCAGCAGAGCGTCTTTCCCGATCTGACCGTTGGCGAGGTGAAGATCAAAGACGGAAGCGCCACTGTCTCCTCAACGCCCGCCATTGACAAGCCCTTTGTGTGTACCGGGATCAGCCTCTCCGTCAAACAGTTCTCTTTCACAAAGTCGTTTCCCTTCGAACTCTCGCTCAAGCTGCCGGGCGATGGTGATTTCTCGCTCAAGGGCTCTGCCGGGCCGGTTTCGCAGCTGGACGCCGCCGCGACGCCCTTCAATGCGGCGTTGCAGTTAAAGCATTTCGATCCGGTGGCGGCTGGTGCGGTTGAACGCGATCAAGGGATCTCGATGGTCGCCGACTTCAGCGCGCAGCTTGCCTCGGACGGGACCAGTCTCACCAGCACGGGGAAGATCGTGGCTTCTAGGCTCCAGCTAGCGCGCGGCGGTTCACCAGCCCCTCACCCGGTCGATGTGGACTTTGCGGTATCGGATGATCTGGGCAAAGAGACTGGGCGGGTTTCGGATCTCTCGATTCACACCGGCTCCGTCGCTGTTCATGTGAATGGCGGCTACCGGTCGACGGGGAAAGGCGTCGTGCTCGATCTTCACCTCTCTGCGCCAGATCTCCCGGTTGACCAGCTGGAACAGTTGCTGCCAACGGTCGGAGTTCACCTCCCAAGCGGCTCACAGCTGCGCGGCGGCACGCTGACCGCAAACCTTGCCATCTCCGGCTCCCTTAGTTCGACTGTGATTGCAGGGCCCATCGAGATTGACAACTCGCAGCTCGCCGGCTTTGACCTCGGCTCAAAGATCGAAGGGATCAACCCGCTGAAAGGAACCAGCGGCGGAACGGCGATTGAGAAGTTGAGCACAGAGGTGCGCTCCTCTCCGGAGTCGACGCAATTCGACAATATTTACGCGTCGGTTCCCCAGATTGGCACCGCCTCAGGAGGCGGCAGGGTCTCATCAGCGGGCGCGCTGGACTTCCAGCTTGTCGCCAAGCTCAACAATGCGACGCCAGTAGGCGCAGTGGTCAACACCAGCTTGAATATGGTCGGCAGCCTGTTCGGCGGCGGCTCCAGTACAGCGGCGAACAATGGTATTCCGCTCACCATTAACGGCACCACGTCGAATCCATCGATCCACGCCAACCTCGGATCCATGTTGAAGCAGCAGACCGGCGGGCTGCTCGGCAAATCCAGCGGTCAGCAGAAGACCAACACTGCCGGCGTATTGAAGGGACTCTTCGGGAGGTAATTGCTTATGGAACGAGTCTCACCTCCGAAGACAAAGATTTAACGCAGTTCAAACACTCCTGGGCGATCCAGATCACTTTCGCTTTTCTAGAGACTGCGGTGTCCCATCCATTCAGCGTTTTTGACGAGAATGGATGGGAATGAAGGTTACTCTTTTCTCTCCGGATCAATAGTCTGAACCTTTCTCACGCAATGTCAAACTCGTAGACGCTCACACTGATCGGCGGAATCTCGACCACCTCCGGAACTCCATCCTGCACCGTTTCGACGATTTTGACGACAGGCTCCTTGCCCGCTTCATTGGCTGAGGTCAGTGCCGGCGGCGCAATCCGATGCAGCTTGCCCGGTCCGTTCAGCTTCACGCCGAAGATCTTCGGCGCAAAGCTCTGTCCCTCTTCCGTCGGATTGACCACCGAGATAATGAACTTCTTACGGTCGCTCGAAAATGCTGCCACCACATCCAGAGGATAGGTCGGGCTTCCAGTGAGCGTAGGCCCCCTGTCGACCCACTCCGTGCCGGTCACCTGCTGCTGCGGAGAATCCCCGTCGACCGCAACCGGATGCGCGTTGGCAAAGTGAGTCGCCATCAGCTTCAACACCAGCCCCTCCGGCATAAAGCCCACGGCATCGCCGGTGATGTCGGTCAACACAGTGCGCAATCCTCCGGTCGCGCAACTGGCCGCAATCATCCCGGAGTGACGAAACATCTCGTGCAGGCAGAGCGCATATGAGAGCGGCGCCAGCATACCCGGCGGCTGGTGGTTTTCGCCATCCGCCGAACGGTAGCGATTACCCCATTCATCGAAGATGAATTTGATGTTCTTCTCTTTCAACGACGGCATCTTCTCGACGTACTTGTCCCACGCATCGAATGCCTCGCCGATGCGGTTGGCCAGCCTCCGCGCCCTGAACTGTAACGGGTCGCGCACATCCACAAACCGCTGCTTCTCCGCGTCAAAGGCCAGATCGGGATAGGCGTAGGTGTGCTCCGAGAGGTTGTCGATGTTATCGGCGCACTTGGCGAGCAGCCATCCATCCCAGTCATTCAAGCTGCCAAACTCATACGGCAGCTTGTCGCGCATCGGCGCCTCCCAAATGTCCGGAAAGAAGTTACCCCTCTTCTCCGCGCCGCCGATGGATTTCTCGCAGACGCTCGCCCCGGCTACCGTCACCTTGATCTTCGGGTCGACCCTCTTCATCGCTTCGACAATGAAATTGTGCTTCACCCAATACTGGTCGAGCGCCATGTAGCCAAACTGCCAGTCGCCGTACATCTCGTTGCCGATCGTCCAGTAGCGCACGTTGAAAGGCTCAGGATGGCCATTGTCCGCCCGCATCTTGCCCAGCCGCGTCGCAGTCGAGCCATTGCAATATTCCACCTCTTCAGCCGCCTCGCGCGCCGAGCCAAATCCGCTGTTGATCGCCAGATCGGGCTCAGCTCCGAGCAACCGGCAAAACGCGATGAACTCATGCAGACCCACATCGTTCGACTCCACCCTGTCGGACCACATCACTTGCAGCCGCGGCGGGCGCTTGTCACGGTCGCCGAGCCCGTCGCGCCAGTCGTAAGCAGAGACAAAGTTGCCGCCCGGCCACTTGGCCATCTTGAAGCCTGCCTCCTTGTAGAGCCGAATCATTCCGGCGTGGAACCCTTCAACGTTGTCGGCAGGCATCAGCGAAGCGGTCCCCACATGAAAAGCCCCGCTGCCCGTGCCCAGGATCTCCAGCCGCGCATTCTCCGTGTCGGCCCCGGCAGTGAACTTCAGCGGAAACCTCCGGTACTCCGGCAAGAGCGATGGAATCGTGATGGCTTGAGAATCGCCGGTGCCTACGCCCCAAACCAGACGGACCACAACCTTAGCGCCGGGATCGCCGGCCAGATAAACTCGGCCCTCGTAGCTCTTGCCGCGGCCCAGCCTGATCCTGGACTGTTGAATGCCGCGAGCACCCGAGCCGTCAAGCTGAACCCACGGGCTGTGCTTGCCGACAAAGGGCCGCTCGGTGTCCATCGTGACGCTTCCCGCCGGTCCCACCGGCTTGAACGGCTCGCCCATGAAGCGGCGGAAGAAGGCGTTCGCCGGCGTCGGCGCTGGAGCTGCATCGGTCACCGGGTTGGCAAACTTCCTGTCGGACAGCATCTCGGCCCACACTTGCGTCGTCGCCGGTTCCATATACGCACCGAAGATCATCGGAGAGACCGGCTCGCCGCTCTTCGACGCATCGATGGTGACCTGGAGTCTTGCGGGTGTAGCGGCAAAGGCCGACACGCCTTGTTGCAACATGGCCGCGCTTGCTGCCGAAGCCGCTAAAAACTCACGTCGATTCATTGCCATTCAATCTCTCCTGGCGTTCTCGCCTGATGCGTACCTTCGCCTGCGTTCAGATGAGAAAAAAGAAGTCAACCAAAAATCTAACATAGAGCGTCTCCGGATTTGCTGTAGACCTCCGTGCCTTGTCCATTCAGTGTTTTTCTGCGGAATGGGTGGGAAACATGCAAAATCTCGGTTTACCCAACTCCCGAAGATGCGTCAGGGTCGGGTGCCCCATATCTGGCGCAGTCTCATCGCGCCAGATGTGGGATACGACGCACAGACATTGCGCCGTCTTGATCTCCAAGCCAACCCCTGCGTTGACACAACAACCTGGCGCATGAAAGCATCGCCCTACAAATCGCAGTCGACAATTGTCTTGCGTGTTCGGCGGAAAGATCTTCCATGCGCAAATTCTTGCACAGCGTTCTGTTGATCGCGGCCATCGCGGCAGTGCTGGCCCTCAGTGCGGCAAGGGCACAAGCAGAAGAAGTCATCGATTACAGCCTCGACGGAGGTGTAACTTTCTTCACTCTTGCAACCGGCCCTTCCGGCGCGCTGGTGAGTGGAGGTTCGCCCACGCTGGGCGTGTTCGCCGTCTCCAACATTTCTGACTTGTCCAACTCGCCCGGCAGTCCAGGTCTTGCGAAACTTACGTCGTCCAGCCTGGACATCCAAAACACCTCGGGCGCGACGGCCTCGATCGTTTTTGTCTTCAGTGACACCGGCTTCTCGGCGCCGGTGGGGTCCGCACTTGAGATGAACAGCCTTATCGGCGGTTCAGTCACGGTCGACAACGCAGACAATCTGGCGTCGTTCACCAGTTGTCTGGGTGCGACCGATGTCAATCTAACAAGTTGCATCGGTGCAAAGGTTGTCGATGGGCCGGGCACGCCGGATATCACCGCGGGCACGTTCGCCAATGACCAGCAACTCAGGATCAATTCGCTGACCGCTCCGTATCCGGTTACGGAGGTCTTGGACCTGACGCTCGGCGCCGGTTCGGACGTGGGTTTCTCAGCCAATGCGACGATCGAGCCCGCTGTCAGCCCGGTCCCCGAACCAACGACCTGGCCGTTGTTTCTGCTTGGGATGGTCATTGTTGGTTTCAAGGCCGTCCGGCGCAGCCACGCCTGATTCCGGATCTTTCACCAGTTCCAACTGCGGCGCTCCTTGTAAGGAACGTTAGAAGCAAGACGAAGGCCCAGGCAGATTACCGGTCATGGATAGGTTCCAACCCGCCATCCTCTATTCCCTGTTCTCTAGTCTTTGGTCCACCTCCAAACGAAAACCCCCGGCTGGTTGGCCGGGGGCGCTTGTTTCTTTAGTGGTCACAGCCTAAAGAGCCGCAACCTATGCAACCGAGTCTGCCACTTCCGATTAACTCCTGCGTTGCTGAGGAGCAAAATGCCGGAAAGTTGTTCACTGTGGCCGGACTTGCGGCGCTTGCTAGACGGCAAAAGCGGGGGTCAGCTTCGAATTAATCATCGAGGAAGGGCGGAGGCTATCGGAGATCCCTTCGTCATCCCTTTCACCCACCTGCGCGAGACGGCGGGAATCGAGCACCACGACCGCTTCTCTTTGGGGCAAGACGAAGCCCTCTTCTCCCCACTTCGAGAGCAGGCGGCTGATCGTGAACAGGGTGGTGCCCGTCATCTGGGCGAGTTCCTCGCGAGAGAGAGAAATCTCGACCCCGCCCTTTGCCGGCTTGCCGACCTGCTTTACCAGCCTGAGCAGCGCAAAAGCCAAACGCTGGGCGACCTTCTCGGTAGCCACCTCGCGGAACCGCTCCTGAAGCTCAGTAAGCCGGTTGGAGAGGATCTGGCTCAAGTTCCGGCCGATCTGAGGGTATTCCGCCAACAGGCCTTGAAGTCTTGTATATTCCCAGACCAGCGCATGGCATTTTTCCATCGCGCGAGCAGAGCAAGTGTGGCTGCATGAGAGAGAATTGGCAGGCATGCCAACCGGATCGCCCGACCCGGTCATCCAGAGGATGACCTCGCTGCCACTCGTGCTGAGTTGGGAGAGCTTCACACTGCCGGACTGGATCATGACCAGGTTGCGGGCAGATTGTCCCTGCGTGAAGAGGAGTTCGTCGCGCGCGAAAGTGCGTGCCCTGGCGCACGAGGCAATCTCCATGCACTCGCTTTTTGAGAGACCGCTGAAGAGAGCAGAAGCGCACATCATGACGACGCGCTCCGCGATATTGGAATCTCTGGTTGTTGCCTCACCCGAAGCATAACCATTTAAGGACAAACGTGTAGACGTCATCGATCCCCCCAAGACATTCGCTCGAAGTGCGTTCAAAGCGCCCTGTCTTCAGGCGCGCTTTCATCCAAATGGCTCTCTGGGCGGCAAGGAACCTCCGCGATCAAAGTCCACTCGGTCAGTTGAGACAACCATGTGAGACGTGCTCTCTACGCATTTGGCAGTCCCATACGTGTATTATGGACTGCAATTGTCCAATTAGTGTCGACAGTCTGGTCAACGTTACACGCTTTTGGCGATTTCATCGGTCAAAGTATCGGGTAATCTATTGAAAAAGATGGACAAATTAGGCGGAAAAAATATATTTAGGGGAGTTCAGACGAAGCGAGAAGAGTACCCGAAAGAAAAGCCCCCGGCTGGTTGGCCGGGGGCTTTTTTGCTTGCCGCGTTTTGAGTCTTAAGCGCTAAAGAGCAAAATGCCCGCAGGCTTCTCTTCGCTCGCATTCTCATCGGAGCTGACCGGCCGGTAGTAAAGCTGGTCGGCGTCGAGGTAGACCTCAAGGAAGGCCGGCCGCGCGGTGATCTGCCCGGCGATCAGAGCCTCCGACAAGGGGTCCTCGACGTAGCGCTGCAGTGCGCGGCGCAATGGGCGCGCTCCGTAGCTGCGGTCGATGAGCGTCTTGTCGAGGATCCACTTCTTGGCCTCCTCGGTGACCGAGATAGTGATCGACTTCTGAGCCAGGTTGGCATTCAACTGCTGAACCAGAAGCTCTACGATCTGGATCAGATCCGAGTCGGAGAGCGACTGGAAGAGGATCACTTCATCGAGGCGGTTGAGGAACTCGGGGTTGAAGGTCTTCTTGACCTCCTGCCGCACCAGTTCTTCCACCTTCTCGCTGACCAGCTCTTCGCGATCGCTCTGGAAGCCCAGCCCCTGCTTCTTTTGCAGGTGCCGGGCACCGATATTCGAGGTCATGATGAGGATCACGTTTTTGAAGTCGACAGTATTGCCCAGGCCGTCGGTCAACTGGCCGTCCTCAAAGACCTGCAAGAGAATGTTGAAGACATCGGGGTGCGCCTTCTCGATCTCGTCGAGCAGGACCACGGAATAGGGAGACCGCTTGACGCGCTCGGTCAACTGGCCGCCCTCCTCGTAACCCACGTACCCAGGAGGCGAACCGATCAGCTTCGAGACGGAATGCTTCTCCATGAACTCCGACATATCGAAGCGGATCAGCGCCTTGTCGGAACCGAATAAGAACTGTGCCAGTGTGCGAGCCATCTCCGTCTTGCCAACGCCCGTGGGGCCGAGGAAGAGGAAGCTTCCGATGGGCCTAGAGGGCGACTTCAAGCCGGCGCGCGATCGGCGAATGGCGCGAGCCAGCGCGCTGATGGCTTTTTCCTGCGAGATCACGCGCTTGTGCAGCTCTTCCTCGACGCGCAGCAGCTTTTGCGTCTCTTCTTCCTTGATGCTGGTCACTGGAACGCCTGTCCAGCGGCTGACCACGTCCTCGATGTCTTCGCGGCCCACGATACCGGCAGCTGAGTCGTCGAGGTGATACTTGTCGCGCATCGAGCGCAGAGTCTCGCGCTCCTTGCGTTCTTCGTCGCTGTAGAAGCGAGCCTTTTCAAACTCGTGGTTGGCAATCGCCGAGTCCATCCTGTGCACGATGAACTTGATGCGCTTCTGCACCTCAGTGATCTCCTCGGGCAGCGAGGTCTGGCGCAGCTTCACGCGCGCGCCGGCCTCGTCGATCAAATCGATCGCCTTGTCGGGCAGGAAGCGGTCGGGAATGTAGCGGCTCGAGTGCGACACGGCGAACTCCACCGCCGCATCCGTGTAGCTCACCGCGTGAAACTTCTCGTAGCGGTCCTTGATGCCCATGATGATCTTGATGGCGTCGGCCTCGTTGGGCGGCGGCACCTTGACGGCCTGGAAGCGGCGTTCGAGCGAGCGGTCCTTCTCGATCGACTTGCGGAACTCAGCCGGGGTGGTTGCCCCGATGCACTGGATCTCGCCGCGCGAGAGCGCCGGCTTGAGGATGTTGGCCGCGTCGAGCGAGCCCTCGGCAGAGCCCGCGCCGACCAGCGTGTGAAGCTCGTCGATGAAGATGATCGAGTTCTGGTTCTCCATCAGCTCTTTCATGATGGTCTTGAGCCGCTCTTCAAACTGGCCGCGGTATTTCGTGCCGGCTACGATGAGCGAGAGGTCGAGGCCGAGCACGCGCTTCTCAGCAAGGAAGCTGGGCACCTCGCCGTCGGCGATGCGCTGCGCCAGGCCCTCGACGATGGCTGTCTTGCCAACGCCGGGCTCGCCGATGAGGACCGGATTGTTTTTTGTGCGGCGGCAGAGGATCTGAATGACGCGTTCCAATTCGCCGTCACGGCCTACCAGGGGATCGAGCTGCCCGTCCATCGCTGCCTGCGTCAGGTCGCGGCTGAACTCGGCCAGCAGGCTCGATTCGCGCTGGCGCTGCTGTGGCGGAGTCTTCTCCTGCGCGGTGCGGCCCAGATCCTCGCGAATCTGCGCCAGCTTGAGGCCGCGCTCCTGCAAGATCTCCGAGGCGAAGCACTTCTCTTCGCGCAGCAGGCCCAGCAGCAAATGCTCGGTTCCAATATGCTTGTGGCCCAGCCGCTCGGCCTCTTCAGCCGCATAGGCAAGCACGCGCTTGCACTCATTCGAGAGCGGCAGATCCACCGAGGTCGAGACCTTTTCGCGGATCGTCGTATGCGCCTCGATCTGCTTGCGAATCGACTCCACCGAAGCGTGCGAGCGCAGGAATCGGTTGGTTAACGCCTTGTCCTCGCGCAAAAGCCCAAGCAGAAGGTGCTCGGTCTCGATATAGGGCGAGCCAAACTGGCTGGCCTCATATCGCGCGAAGAAGATCACGCGCCGTGCCTTCTCCGTATAGCGTTCGAACATTTGGTCCCCCTTAAAATGGCTATCGGCTGGAGTAGCCGTCCGGTTAAGGTCACCCCAACGATGAAGACCTGTCGTCGGGGACCCCGCTTCCGGCTTCAGCCTACCCGCTCGCGCCCTTCCATTAATGTCGCCGCCGGGGACTCTTGGAATTCTAATCTCGGCCCCGAATAGCTCTTTTAGGATGGCTTCCAGATCACCTTCGCCCCGTAAGTCTTTGCGATCATGCTGCGAAGGAGACTTCCATCCTGCCCTGCCAAGCGTGATGGGATCGAATCATCCAATCTCGATTGGTTAATGTTAAGACTCAGAAACAAGCCAAATGGTGCAATTTCTTGGCCAAACTTGCTGATCGTCAAACTTCTTTTGAAGCGCTCACCGCTGCTGTCGAACTGCGACCGGCCAGCCTTCCAGCTTCTAGCCGCAAGATTCGCGTACAGCGCGCGGCCAGGTCAAGGTTGTGCGTCACAAGGATCGAGGTCAGGCCGTGACTCGCATGAAGCCGTTCGATCAGGTCGAAGACGCGGCCGGCGGTCGTCTCGTCCAAGTCGCCGGTGGGTTCGTCGGCCAGCAGCAGCCGAGGGTTATTGACCAGCGCGCGAGCCAGCGCCACGCGCTGCTGCTCGCCGCCGCTTAACTCTCCCGGCCGATGGTCGCCGCGATCTTCCAGGCCGACCTCGCCGAGCCAGTTGGTTGCCGTCGCCAGAGCTTCGGACTTGCGCAAACCGCGCGCCATCAAAGGCATGGCGACATTTTCAAGCGCCGTAAACTCCGGCAGCAGATAATGAAACTGCCAGACGTAGCCGATTTCGCGATTGCGAAAGGCCGCCGAGTCGCGCTGCGAGAGCCGCGCCACCTCTGTGCCGGCACAGTTCACCGTACCCAATGTAGGTGCATCCAGCGCGCCAAGGATATGCAAAAGCGTACTCTTTCCCGCGCCCGACTGGCCCACAATAGCCACCATCTCGCCAGCCTGCACCTCAAAGTCGAGCCCGCGAAAGAGCGTCAGCGCGCCGCGTGCAGTCGTGTAAGTCTTTTCGAGATTTCTAACCTGAATCATCGGAGCTTTGGGCGGGGTCTCGCCGGAGATTTGCGGCTCGTCCGCCCGCGCTACTGGAACCCGCGCGTTGCGGGCCTCCTGGTCGGCCGCCGCTGAAGAAAGATGGGTCATCCGGTTGCCCCTATTTTACTGTGCCGGGGCTGGCTTTCGCGCTCTGCGAACTTACGCTGGTCACCGTTGCCGGAACGGCAGCCGGATTGATCCGTCCAATGCGGCCATTGGGACCAACGACAAAAGGCAGCGAGAGAGCATTCCAGTTTCCATCGTCGAGCGGTTGCCATGTCTTGCCGTCATCGTGGCTGATGTCGGAGCCATTGGTGCCGACGGTGATCCAGGCTTTGAGAGATTCACTCCATTGAACGGCAGAGCGAAAACCGTGAGGCGGTGTCGCTGATGAAATCCAGGGGCCGTCGTATTCGAGTCTGGAAGCGGCAGTCCCTTGAGGTTCGTTCGGTTTCGTGAAATCGCCACCGACAACAACCAGAATGTCCTTCCCTGCTGGGTGATCTGCCGACGAAGCTCGAGAACCGATTGAGAAGACACCGGACGAATCCGAGTTTCCTTTTAGGGGAACACTTTGTCGGATCCATTGAGTCTGTCTACCTTCATAATCCGACCGCTCGAAAGTGCAGTCGATGCAAATTGAGAAACTGGTCACACCGTATACGAAAGCACCTACACTTCCGCCAGAACCAAAATTAACAAAACCGCCATAAGCCACTAGTGAAGAGTTGCTGGCGGCGAACAAACCTTGCATCTTTCCGTCTGCACCCAGGCCCTTGTTTATCTGTTTGTACCAGTCTCGGCCCCTGTCTTCACTTCTGAAGAGCGAAAATCGGCCACCTACAGGATCTCCGATCAGCCAGCCGACCTCTCCGCGGTCAAAATAGAGCCCGTCCCAGAAGCCTCCTTTCTCTCGGTTCTTCAAGACTATTTTCCATGCCTTGCAGCCATCCTTCGTTTTGTACAGGCGCGAGAGTTTTCCTTTGCCACTCGACATCACAATCGCAGTCGTCGCATCCCAAGCCTGCACGCCGCGAAAGTCCAGCGTAGCGCCATCCTTCGCCGCATCTGGAACAGCGCACTTCGTCCAATGCGCGCCGCCGTCGATGGTCCTCAACACAGTCCCGCCCGTCCCGCTGGCCCAGGCGACTGTTCCATCGACAGAGTCAATCCCGCGCAATCCAGCCGTCGTCCCCGACTCCTGCATCTGCCACACCGCAGGCGCAGAGACCGGCGTCTGCGCAGCCGCACAGGCCGCAACAGCCAGAAGAGAAATAAGCCGTATCGCTTTCATGGCTCGCAGTATAGATGCACGCTCCATGGCAGAGCTACACCCGCTCATTGACGGTGGCAAATCAACCTGTTTTGCATCGGGGTATGACTTCACCAGTTTCAAAAACTCAGTCTACAGCCACGTCTTGAAAGGGCACGACTTCAGTCGTGCCGTACGTGTCGCAAAAAATGACATGGGCTTTAGCCCCTGAGGCATGTCTTCTTCCGAAGCCTGTTGAGTTCCTGAGGGAAGGTATTCCCTCACCCGCCGAACGCTTGGCAGATGCCTCAAACGCTTCATGGAACAGATCGCATAAGCCCCGTCAAGGTAGCGAAGAACATTCCTCAGGGGCTAAAGCCCGCAATGTTATTGCCTCTCTTGCGGCACGACTGAAGTCGTGCCCTTTCAAGACTCCGCTCCGGACCGACTCTGCGGCACCGCTGAAGCCGTGCCCTTTCAAAGCATCGACTTAAACCGAGGTATCTCAGTAGTCGATCTTGCTTGTCGAAGCGAGCCACGCGGCGAAGGTGGTCCATCTTCCTTCGGCGTTCCGGCAGAGATCGGAACCATTGAAAGGATACAGCACTTTGCGGTTTGTCATTTTCTGTATTCATTCGAGTGGATATATTGCAAAATAGACAGATTAAGTCCGATTTCAGTCTCTGAAGGAGGATTCCCCTTGCAAACATCCCAATCTGCTTCCCCATCAACCTCTGTCGCAACCTCAAATCCGGCTTGGCTCAGTCCGTCTGTGCGCACTGCGAACCTGATCGCCGCAGCCTTGCTGACGCTGCTTGCGACGCTGCTGATCGCCTCGGTGAGCCAGGAGTCTCAGACCTTTGACGAGTCGATCCATATCTACGCCGGCTTCGAATACCTGAAGCACGGGGACTTTGGCGAAAATCCCGAGCACCCTCCGCTGGCGAAGATGCTGGCAGCGGTTCCATTACTTTCGATGGGCCTCAAAGAGCCGCCCTACTTCCCCGCGCCCTTCTTCAAGATTGAGAACTTCATCAACGGATCCAAGTTCCTGTACGACGGCGGCAGGGCAGACTCGATTCTCATGCGGGGCCGCATGACGCTGGCACTGTTCAGCGTTGCGCTCGGCTGGCTGGTGTATCTGGCCGCTGGCGAGATGTTCGGCACGCTGGCAGGGCTGATCGCATTGGGCTTGTTTGTGCTCGAGCCGGTCGTGCTCTCAAACAGCGCGCTGGTGACCACGGATATGCCGCTTGCGTGCCTCTTCTTCGCCACGATCTACGCCTTCTATCGCTTTCTCAAATCGCCCACTCTCGCCCGGCTGGCGCTGTGCGCCGCGGCGGCGGGACTGACGATGGCGGTGAAACACTCCGGCGCGCTGGTGCTGCCCACCTTGCTGCTGTTGGGTCTTGGCGACCACTTTACCCGCCACTTTTCGCCGGACGACGCGACCAGGACGGGAACTCGGCCCCGCCGTCTGAATCTGGGACAATTGGCTGGCGCGCTGGCGATCATCGGAATCGTGAGCTACGCAATTCTTTGGACTTTTTACGGCTTCCACTATGCGGCCCGTCCAGGTCAACTCGTCATGGCCCCGTCGCTCGCCGATTACTCCGCAGGACTCAAGCCGCTGCAACATGCGACGATTGCTTTTTTTGCGAAGTACCATTTGTTTCCCGAGGCCTATCTCTACGGCTGGACCGATATTTTGCTCATCACCAGTTACCGCACCACCTTCATCTTCGGCCACCTCTTCCCTCAAGGGCAGTGGTTCTTTTTTCCCGGCGTCTTCCTCATCAAGAGCACACTGGCTCTGCTGAGCCTGCTGCTGCTTGTGCCGTTTGCGGGAGTTCTCAGCAAGCGCCGCGCGCTGCTGTTTCTCGCGCTCCCCGCCGCCTTCTTTCTGGTTGTGTCCATCTCCTCGATGCTCAACCTTGGGGTTCGCCACATTCTGCCCATCTATCCGTTCTGCATCGTGCTGGCGGCAGCAGCGGGTGCTTCCCTGGCTTCGCGGTCAAAGGCCGGACGGGTCGCGGTGGCCGGGCTGCTGGTGTTTACAGCGGTCTCGTCGCTGCACACCTTCCCAGACTACCTCGCTTATTCGAACGAAGCATTTGGCGGACCGTCGAACACCTGGCGCGAGGTTGTGGACTCGAACGACGACTGGGGCCAGGGGCTGAAGTGGACCCGGAGTTACCTGGACCGGCATCCCACGAACGACTGCTGGTTCGACTATATGAATCCGATGATCAATCCTGGCTACTACGGTATTCCTTGCAAGCCGTTGCCCTCCAACATAGGGTTGTTAGTGGGACTGGGAACGGCCAGCCTGCCCGCCACAATCAGCGGCACCGTTCTGATCAGCGCGACGGATATCTCGGGTCTCATGTCTGGACCCGACACTCTCAACCCCTACAAGACCTTTGCCGGCCGCCAGCCGGACGATACGATCGGCAATGTCATTCTGGTCTATCGCGGCACCTTCGATGTCTCGCTGCTGGCTGCGCTCAACGACGCCGCAAAAGCCTCAGGCTTGCTCAGGCAGCATCGCATCCCAGAGGCTCTGGCCCTGGCGCAAAGCGCCGCTCAACTGGCGCCGGATTCCGCAAGAGTGATGAACGTGCTGGCCCAGGCGCTATCGGCCTCCGGACGCACCGGGGAAGCGCAGCGAGCCAGCGACAAAGCTCTTCAACTTGCCCGGACCGTGCATCCTGAGTTTCAGAAGGATCTACTGTAATCGCGGTTTGGCCATTGGCTGAGCTCATCATTCTGTGGCGCCTTCGGGAGCCGCTGAGGCATCTGGCGCAGGGAAATGAATGGCCGGGCTAGGTTAGCCCGTCTCAGTAGTCGATCTTGTCGGTTGACGCGAGCCACGCCGCGAAGCTGGCCCAGGCCTCTTCGCCGAGCAGTTGCGTCACGGGGAGGAGCTTGCGCTCGGCGCTGTCTTTGCGCAGTTCCCTATAAAGAAGGACGTCGTCGAAGCCGGCGCGGGCGGCATCGGCGGCGCTTGCCCCAAAGTAAATCGCATCCATCCGCGCCCAGTGCGCCGCGGCGAGGCACATCGGGCAGGGTTCGCAACTTGAGTAAAGCTGGCAACCGGTCAGCGTGAATACACCCAGCACCTTGGCAGCCGCGCGGATCGCGTTCACCTCGGCGTGGGCTGTGGGGTCGTTGGTTGCGGTCACGGTGTTCGCAGCCTCGGCGACGACCTGGCCGTCGCGCACAACAACAGCCCCAAAGGGCCCGCCCGCGCCGCTCATGACGTTCGCTGTGGCCAGCGCGATGGCGCGACGCAAAAACTCCGGATTGGCCGGGGCCTGCACCGCTCCATAGTAAGGTAGTGGGGCCGAAAGAGCGAATGCCGCCCCGCCGTGAACATAGCTCTGTGACGAGCAATGTGGAAAAACTCGTCGAGATCTCCAGCACTCAGCAATGGTTGCGGTTTCGAACCATGGCCGTAACTGCAAACACCGTATAATGCACTCCTTTTGCACATCTGCCGACGCTACCGCAACCGCTCAAAAATGAATTTTTGGTTGAATTTTGCGCTACAAGCGATATTCTGTAAATACCCCCGCAGTTCAGGCTGGACCACTCAAACGAACACACAACATTCGCAAGCGGTTCCGTCAACTCCAGATTTTCGACTGAAGAATTTCAGATTTCTCTTATCAGCCCAGCGTTTTTTGAACAAATCAAAAAACTCACGGGGAGATCCCTTTTCCGAGGCCTGCATGATGAGACATTCCCTTCGTACGCTCTCTTCTCTACTTTCCTGGCTGCCCGCGGTTGCGGCGGCTATTGCGCTGTGTAGCTCACCGCTCGTGGCACAGCAGACGCTTGGCGGCATCACCGGCGAGGTCACCGACCCAACCGGCAACGAGATTCCCGGCGCGCTCGCAACGGCGACCGATGAGCAGACCTCATTGACGCGCACGGCACAGACCAACGGCTCAGGCGTGTATGCCTTCGTGAACCTGCCCATCGGCACCTATACATTGACTTATTCCGCGCCGGGATTCGAAGTGCAAAAGACGCCACACATTACCGTGCAGGCCAACCGCACGGCGACGGTGAATGCACAGCTCAAAGTCGGCGCCGCGACCGAAACCGACATTGTGCAGGCCTCGCCGCTGATGAACGCCGTCGACACCACGGTCGGTTACGTCCTGGACAAGTCGGAGATCGAAGCCGTGCCGCTGGCCACCGGGAGTTTTACCGGCCTCGCCATCCAATCGGCTGGAGTCAGCGCCGAATTCAGCGGCGGAACGGGCGCAAATTCCGGGTTGGGCAATGCTCCCATCTGGGCCAACGGCCAGCGCGATACATCCAACTCCTTCTTGCTCAATGGCGTCGACGCCAGTAACCTCTTCAACGGCAAGAGCACAAGCCAGGTCGCCTCGGCGCGCGTCATCAACTCGACCGGCGTGCAGACCAGCCCCGGCGGCGGCGGCGGCGTCATCCAATCTGCGGCATCGATTTATCTTTCCATCGGCAACGCCATCCCCACGCCCGCGCCTGAAACCATCACGGAGGTCCGGGTCAACGCGTCCATGTACGACGCGCAGCAGGGCTCGACCTCGGGTGCGCACATCGACCTGAGCACGGCCTCCGGCACCAACCAATACCACGGCACGGCTTACATTCATCGCGGCACCAACTGGATCAATGCCGCTCCATTCTTCTTCAATCAGGATACGGATGTTCCGGCCAATGACAAGGTTCCGCAGTTGCATCGTTATACAGCCGGCGCCACCGTGGGCGGCCCGGTCGTCAAAGACAAGCTCTTCGGCTTTCTCGCCTATCAACACCTTCACGTCTCCGATCAGGAACTCGGCGACTCGTTTCTCGACGTGCCTGTCGGCTTGAGCGACGACCGCTCCGCGTCAGGACTGGCGACCATCAGCAACAACTCTTTCGGCGCCAACCTCGGCAATTCAAACATCACTGCCGCTAACGTCGATACGCTCGCCCTGCAGTTATTCAACTCCCCCGCGCTTCCAGGAGAGCCTGGCAAGTGGCTGATCCCCAATGACACGTACACTCCCACGGGCGGCCAACTCACCGCAGCCCATCTCGACAACGCCTTCATCCCTGGCACAGGCCGGTTCACCGCGGATCTTGGCGTGGCAGACCTCGACTACAACGCCAACGCCAAGGACACGCTCAGCCTCAAATACTTCTACCAGCACGATCCCACCATCGCGCCCTACGCCTATTCGAGTGTCCCCGGTTTCAGCGAGCATTTGGACTCGGGCGCGCAGGTGCTCTCGTTCACCAACACGTTAATCGTCAAGTCAAACCTCTCGACGACCCAGACACTGGGCGTGCTGCGCGAGAAGAACTGGGGCGACAATGAGCAGGCCTTCGGCCCCAATGCCATCCCCGGCGGTTCAGCAGGAACGGGATCGATGAACGTCTTCGGGTCAAGCTACTTCCCCGGCGTCTCCATTGTGAATGTACTGGGGCAATATCAGCCGATAGGCATTCCTCTCCAAGCCGTGCTGAATATCGGCCCCAACGCGGAATCGCAATCTGCGAACACCGGCGTCTTCCAGAACCGCCTTGCCCCCTCGGGGAACTCCATCTGGACGCTGGGCAAGCACACTGTCAGCTTCGGCGCCAGCTATACCTATACCCAGCTCAACACCATCGACAAGCGTACCGGCACGGGAACGGTTGCAACAGACGACTTCAGTCAGATGCTTCAGGGCTTTGTCACGCCCGGCAGCTCGGCTTCGGACTTCTACGTCACCTCATTCCTTGAGGGCAACGCAAGCCGTTATTACCGCGCCAACCAGCTCGGGACTTACGTGCAGGACAAATATCAGATCGCTCCTACGCTGTCGCTGACAGCGGGCGTCCGTTATGACTGGGACGGCGGCCTCACAGAGAAGTACGGCCGCATCTTCAACTTCGACCCCACGCGCTACAAATACGACGTCGGCTCCGACACCATCGATAATCCGGGCCTGATCATCGCCGGTAACAACACCAACGGCACCGGCGGCGTCAGCAACACCACGCTCACCGGCCGCCAGTGGGGCATCGGTCCCCGCGTCGGGGCCGCGTGGCAGCCAGGATTCTTCCACAGCAAAGTCGTGCTCCGCGCAGGCAGCGGCATCTACTACGACCGCGGCGAACTCTTCACTTATCTCTCGCCCGGATACGCCATCGGTTCGGTCACCGGCGGCCCCTTCGGTGTCAACCAGCAGCTCCCCTTCGTCTCTGCCACAAACTGCCCGACGATTTCGCGCTCTCTCTACGGCACCGGTTCCACCACCTCAACTCCCGATTTTTACGTACCGACCTGCGGAGGCAACAATGCCTTTGGTTTTCCCGCAGGGCCGCCTACAGCCGAGACGGGCAACCTTGAAAATCCCTATGGCACGACCCCGCCGACGCCGATCACCAACCCCAAGGCTTCCGATCTCGGCAATTACCTGCCCAACGCATGCAGCATCGTGAATACTGGACTGGGGGGCGTAGGTGGAATCTGTCCCACGGGCGTAATCAACAACGGCCAGCCCGTTTCGCTTGGCGTCTACGACCGCGCCAACAAACTGCCCTACACCATCAACTACACTCTCGACATTCAGTGGCAGCCGCGCAGCGACCTGGCCATCGAAATCGGTTATGTGGGCAATGTGGGCCGCCATCAGGTGATTCCGGTGCCCTTCAATCAGCCGAATATAGCTTCCGCTTCAAATCCGGCGCTGCCGGGCAGCGCCTACCAGCAGAATTACAGCTACGGATACAACGTCGTGGGAGGGTTTGTGGACCCCGCCGGCACAATTCCCTACCAGGCAAACTATGAAGGCGGCAACGTCGACCTTCGAGTGCCTTATATCGGTTATGCGGCGGAGTCCATCTCCTACAAGGCCGCCGGCGTCGATGCCTACAACGCTCTTCAGGCGCACATCGACAAGCGCATGAGCCACGGCGTCCAGATCGGGGGCTCATACACATGGTCGCACGCACTCGACGAACAGAGCGGACTTGGCCTCTTCTTCAACGGCAACAATCCGCTCGATCTGCGCAGCGCCTATGGCTCCTCGGACTTCGACCGCACCCACGTCATCAGCTTCAACTATGTCTTTCAAGTTCCCGATTTCGCCACAAAGCACTCCCTCAAAGGCAAGGCAATCGACGGGTGGTCGCTGCTGGGCGATACCGTGCTCCAGAGCGGTCAGCCCTACAGCATCATCGATTACTCCGGCGCGATCGGCAGCATCTTCTATTCGACATCCAACGGCATCACCAACCCCATTGTCCCGCTGGCGCAAGGCTGCACAGCCAAGACCGCCGTGACCGGCGCCTCCGGTGCATGGACCCCGTCGGGCGGAGCCCCAGCCTTGAAGCCCAATTGCTTCACACTTCCGCTGCTGCCGGCAGGCGGTCTCGGTGGCGCCATCCCCGCCTCCGATCCCTTTGAAACGGGCTTCACAACCGGCCAGCGCAACATCTTCCGCCAGGCATTTCAGAAGCGCGCCGACGCCTCGCTGGTGAAGGTTACGCCGATCAGCGAGCGGTATAGTCTCAAATTCACCTTCGACGTCTTCAACCTGACCAACACCACCAGCTTCGATATTCCCGGCAACGGCGTCGCACAAAACGAGTATTACAATCCCTTCCCGACCGCGGGCACAGCAGCCCTGCCCACCGGTTGCGGCGCCAATGGATCGCAGACCAACACCAGCTTTTACAACTGCCCATCGGGCCTGGGCATCGTCACGCACTCCATCGGCAGCCCGCGCCAGGTGCAGATGTCGCTGCGGCTGGATTTTTAGGGCAAGCCGGTTGTACGGAAATCACAAGGGCGTCCGTGGAATTCACGGACGCCCTTGTTGCATTGTGGTGCAGTTTCCGGATAGGCGACCAACCAACCAAAACTGAATCCCGAAGAAGTCGACAGGCTGAGTTAACATAGAAAGCAAAACTATGCTGGGTGCAGACACGCTTGCTAAGTATTACAAAACTCTTACCGACGCTCAACTTCTGAACCTGAGAGCCGAGGACGGGTTCACCGAGCAAGCTGAACAGGTGTTGGCGGAAGAACTGAGGCGGCGCAATCTCAAAGACGGCGATGTGAAACGGAACGCGGCACACAAAAACCGCATCAATCTTCGTGATGAGGCGCAAGAAAAGGGAGCCCGGGGCAGGGGGCCGGCCCTCCTATTCTATGGCAACCGCTTCCTCAACGAGGCCGACAAAAGGGCCAACATCCGGCTTCGGACCAAATGGTTCGCTCTGGGTGGCCTGCCAATAGTTCCACTTGCGTCGTATCGGTTCAAGTGCAAGGGCACTCCTAGTAAGTGGTTTTGGGGGGACACTGAACAGCGAGTTATCGAACGCGTTCCATTGAACTGGCCTCAGGTGTTTCTGACTTGGGCGAAAACCGCACTCGTCATCCTTCTCGTTATTCTTCTCGCAGTCGGATTCGCATGGTATCAGGAGCATCGAAGTCGGTAATCCTTGCTTATGCTGCATTGCTTAATGTGATTCTTGGTGAATCATCGGTCGACCGGAAACTGCATCGCCGCTCCTTTTGGGCCTGTTTGTCGTCGCAGAGCCAATCTGCGATCATGAGAGAAAACAGGCCAGGAGAACGAGCACGCATGATCCGCCGCTGTGACGACCGTGACTTTGAGTTGATCTGGGCCATCGTCAACGATGGCGCGCAAGCCTATAAAGGCGTCATCCCTGAGGACTGCTGGACGGAGCCCTACATGTCCGTCAGCGAATTGCATCATGAGATCGAGGACGGCGTCGAATTCTGGGGGGAAGAGGAGGGCGGAGAACTGCTCGGCGTGATGGGCATTCAACAGGTTCTGGATGTTACCTTGATTCGCCACGCCTACGTCCGCACAACTCGCCAGCGAAAAGGAATCGGAGCGCGTTTGCTCTTTCATCTGCTGAAGCTGACTTCAAATCCGGTCTTGATCGGTACCTGGACTGATGCGGCCTGGGCCATCCGTTTCTACGAAGCGCATGGCTTCAAAGGGGTTTCTCTCATACAAAAGGACCTCCTTCTCAAGCGTTACTGGACCGTCTCTGCGCGGCAGATTGAAACTTCAGTGGTTCTGGCCGATCGGTTGTGGTGGGAACTGAATCCAGAAGGTTGATGCTCGACGATTCGCTCGACCGGTTCTGGCCTTAGACTGTAAAGGTCATGGATAAATTCTCAGACGAAATCCTGAAGAAGCTGCTTCCGGGAGAACCGGACGCCAATGTTCTTGCTGCAAGATCGCAGGACCAGCAGAAAGTAACCGCGAGCCATTCCGATCACTGGTCCGCGGCGATCCTGCTGGAGCGCGCTGTCTACCTGCGCAAGCTGGCCAAGCACGGGAGCGGAGCAGAGAGCGAAACCTTAAAGGAATATCCGCGGCATTGCGCGATGCTTCTGGTTCGCAGCCGCGATGGCGGCGCCGAGGTGCACGAGAACTTCGCGGATGTCTTCTACGTCCTCGACGGTTGCGCGTCATTGATCACCGGTGGCACGGTGGCCGGAGCGAACAGCATTGGGCCGGGGGAGATTCGCGGTTCTTCGGTGGAAGGCGGCAGGCGGCAGGAGCTTCGTGTGGGCGACGTGGCGCACGTTGCGGCTGGTACGCCGCATCAGATGCTCGTTACCGGTGATAAGACGGTCACTTGCCTGGTTTTGAAGATTCAGGAGAACTAGTAAAGGCCATAGGCGTTGAGGCGCGGCCCGTACTTCTTGTCGGAGACCAGAATGTGCGAGAAGAGCCAATCGCGCAAAAAGTCCATCAGCTCGAGATCGAGCATGGCCGCGGACGAGGACTTGAGCCGCGCCTGCACATTCGAAATCTGGCGGATGAATTTCTCATGCTCGGTCAGATGCGAGGGCATCGCCTGGTAACCTGCCGCCAATAGCATCTCCTCTTCCCTGGCAAAGTGGAATTTGGTGTAGTTCACGAGTTGGCCAAGGACCGCGCCGAGAACCTCTTTGTCGTGGCCTGCCGTGATTCCAAAGTGTAGCTGGTTGATGATGCCGATCAGTTTCTTGTGGTCGTCGTCCAGAACCGCGACTCCCACGCTTAGGTCGCTTGTCCAGGTCATGAATTCCATGTCGGGCTCATCCTTTTCTATAGTCTCTTCGCATCTCTCCCTATCGAAACCGGCTCTTCAACGCGACCTGCGAGCGCGAGCCGGCCACTTCCTCTTCAAACTCCATATCGCGGCTCAAAGACCGTCTTGAAAGTAAAGGCGAACTGCGTAGGACCGTGCGCATCGAGATGCGCGAGTCGTTCCTTGGCCTCGTCGATGCCCGGAATATGTCCCGCGGTAACCCACCACAACGCCGTGTAGACGCCGGCAAACTTCTCGAACCACGCCTGCCGGCCTCGAAGCATTTCAACATGGGCCGTCTTGTAAACGTAATTGCGAAGGGCCTCCACCGTCTCCCAGACAGACATGTTGAAGAGTATCCGGTCGTCGTCGTAGGGGCGCAGGTATGCCGCATGTCCCTCAGGGCTCTGGATGCGCCAGACGAAGCCGAAGCTTGAATCCGCGAGGGCGTTGATCTCGCCCAGGCGCGAAGCAAACCCAGCCATCACGGGATCGTCGAGCTGAGCTTTCATTCGACCGATATTGACTTGGGCAATCTGGTATGCGGCCATCCGCGCATCTTCCTCCATTGCTTCGTTCGCCTATCGATTTGCAGCCAATTGATTTTCTTCAAACTCCTCATTCAGCCATTTGGAAAACGCCGCAAACTCCTCATCGCGGCCGAGGAAGTCGCGCACCATCTGCCGTCCCGGCTTCGACCCACCCTGCTCGAGCACCGTTTTGCGGTACCGGCTGCCTGCGTCGCAGCCGAGCAGATCGTCGGGATCGAACTGAGCGAAGAAATCCAGCGCAATGACCTTGTCGAAGGCGTACGTATAGTAGTTGGACGAGTACCCGGTGAGATGACCGAAGCTCGCGTACATCCGGTTGCCTTCCATCCAAGTCCAGGGTTGAAGGCCCTCGTAAAGCCGCTTGGTGATGCTGTCGAGGTCGAGGCCTGCCGGGTCCTGGTCGTGCAGATCGAGCGAGAGCGTAGTGTAGTAGAGCTGCGAACGTACCCAGTCTGCACGCCCGAAGGCTCCTGCCAGTTTCATTTTCTTGATGGTCTCGGAGGGGAGTGTCTCGCGGGTCTGATAGTGCTTGGCGAAGGCCTGGAGCAGCTTCTCGTCGCGAAAAAACTCTTCCAGCATCTGCGAGGGCACCTCGATGAAGTCGCCCTCTGTGGCGAATCCGGAGATTCCAGCCCACTCAGTCTGGCCGCCGAGAATGGCGTGCATCAGGTGGCCGAACTCGTGGAAGAAGGTCACCACGTCGGAGTATTGCAGCAGCCCTGGATCTTTGCTGTCACCGCCGGGAAAGTTGCAGATCAGAGCGGCTTCGGGCAGTGCGCTGCCGCGAACACCGGTGACGATCGGCGCGGCGGAGAACCATTTGTCCTTGCCTTCGCGCGGGTGCATATCCAGATAGAAGCGGCCTACCCTGCTGCCGCCGTCGAAAACATCGAAGACCGAGACCTCTGGGTGCCATGCTACTGCGGTTGAAGGCCGAAACTCGATTTTGAAGAGACGCGCAGCCGTTTCAAGTACGCCCGCCTCAACCTGCGCGTAGGGAAAATAGGGACGCACGGATTGTGAATCGAAGTCGAAGGCCGAGCGGCGAAACTGCTCGTACCAGTAAGCTCGGCTGGTAATGTCGATGGCCGTCAGCTCCGGCTGGCGCCCGCGCGTGAAGCCGAGAATCAGATCAAGCTCGCGGCGTGCGCCGTCCAGACTGGCATCGTTAAGCTTGGCGAGGAAGGTGCGCGCGTTGGCTGCGGAGCCCATCATCTGATCTGCGGTGGCCAGATCGGCCCAACTGCGAAATCCGAGAACGCTGGCAATCTTCTGCCGAGTCGCGAGCAGGTCGAGAAGGATTTTCTGGTTTGCCGGATAGGCGCGTGTGTTGTAGGCCAGGAACATGCGCTCGCGCAACGCAGCGTTCGAGGCAAAGGTCATCACCGGCTGCATGTCGGGCGGGTCGGTAGTGAGAGTGATGCGGCCATCGATGTCCGGTTCATGGCGTGCAACGTAGTCGGCAGGTAGTCCGTCTAGTTCTAGAGCGGTGGCCGAGATGGTCTTGCCGCCTTCCTGAATGTTGCGGCTGAATTCAAGCGAGAGGCGCGTGGCTTTTTCGTGGAGCGATTGCAGCAGGTCGCGCGTGGCCCGATCCTTGTCGACGCCGGCCAGACGGTAGCCGAGCAGTGTGCGCTGGACGAAGTGCTTTGTGGCGGGACTGGCGCCGTCGAGATCGATCGCGGCCAGAGCCTCATAGACATCGCGGTTCAGACTGAGCGTGCTGCCGGCCTTCGCCACGCGCTGCGCCTCCTGTAGCGCCTGGTCGCGAACGGCCTTATCGGCGGCAACAGAGTTCAACACCCCGGCCTGCGCTCCGGCAAGGTTGAGCTGCTCGATGGCCGCATCGTAGAGACGCAGCGAATTCCCGGGCGTGCGCCGTCCTTCGATGGCGAGAAGTGCCGCCAACGCCGACTCGTGCGCAGCAAGACGCGCGCCAACCCATGCCGAGAGCGCCTCGGCAGAAGCAGCTCCACCTGCCTCCCATGCGTGAAGTTCTTCGCTTGCTGCAACGGCAGGGTCTTGAATGGGCATGATGGTCAAACTCCTCCAAAGTACTAGAGTGCCACAACAAAGTGGGTTTGCGCCTGTTTCCTGCGATGTTCATGAGCGACTGGAACTCTGCAGGGCTCCTCGTTCACTCTCGTTGCCACGTTCTTCGACGTGCCGGAGCTGAACCGGCGCAATCCGTGCGCGGGCGTGATCGTGCATCGATCGCACGAATCGATTTCAAGTTTAGCTCTCGCGTTTCTATGATCGAATCACATCCTTTGAAGCGATGAAGCCGAGCTCCGATCCGGCATTCAAAAAAATTGTTGCCTATTTTTCCACCACCATGTCGTTTTTCTCTTGACACTTGCATTACATAAATCTATACATTCTTCAACTGCATTATCGTTTGCAGGGACGAAACAAAAATCGTCGAAAGGGAGAATAGGCAAATGGCAACCAAGAAAGCAGCCAAGAAGGCACCCGCGAAGAAGGCGGCAAAGAAGGCCGCAAAGAAGAAGTAGCGGTCCCTCCAACCAAAAGGCAACACTTCAGGGGAACGCTTCAAGCGTTCCCCTGAAGTGTTTTTGGGGCCTGATGCGCATTTCGGAAAATGGATTACACTAGACCACGCAGAGAAGGAAGAGGAGACTATGACGCGCCGCCGCTGGATTGCCGAGCAATGGGACGAGGCCACCGCAACGCTCACGGGCGCGCAAGCCGAGCACATGACGCGCGTCTTGCGGGCGCAGCCTGGCATGGAGGCTGACGTTGTGGCGGGCGGCCACGTATTTCATGCGCAGGTGGCAGCGGTCACTGAAGACGAAGTCCGATTCAACCTGATCTCTGAACTGGAAGCCGATCCTGCGCTGCCCGTTACGCTCGTAATGGCGATCTACAAATTCGATCATATGGAGTGGGCCATCGAGAAGGCGACCGAGCTTGGAGTCGTCGCGATCGCGCCGGTCATCGCGCACCGGACCGAGAAACATCTCGCACAGGTTGCGGCCAAGCGCGCCGAACGCTGGCGGCGCATCGTGCATGAGGCGGCGCAGCAGTCGCGGCGCTCCGATGTGCCGATCATCTTCGAGCCGGCGCCGCTGACCTCACGGGCGCGCGCAGCAACAGACGATGCCGCGGTCTCTGCGCACATCGTTCTGGCCGAGCAGGAGCGAACCACCACGCTGCGCCATGTGCTCAAGGAGGCCATGGCCGTCGCCGGGACGGAGACGCCGACAATCGAGATTGCCATCGGCCCCGAAGGCGGATGGGCGCCGGAGGAAGAGGCGCTTTTCGACGCCAATGGCTGGCGCGCAGCATCGCTCGGTCCGCGCATCTTGAGAGCCGAGACCGCAGCCATCGCCGCGTTGGCCGTGGTGGCTTCGTACCTGGAGTAGAGAAAGGAAGCTCTGCTCAAATGAACCGTTGGACAGGTGAAGCTAGTCCCGCGTCATCTGTTATCAATCAAGCAGCGCTGAATGCAACACCACTCTAGTACTGCAGTTGTAGATCCCTCAGACATCGAGAAAACGGAAGTGATCCGGGCCTATATGCCCTGCAATTACTCCCTCGCTCAGAGGGCTGAAGCCCTCTGCTCCCTCCGGAAACCCCGATCTACAACTGTAGTACCAGTCGATCGCAGACAACGCTATCAATGATCTTGTGACCAACAAGGACCTGGCTAAAACAACTCGCAGAGACTAAGTCGCCGTTCTTGTTTGTGAGAAGCTACTGCATGTGCTGCCGAGACAGGATGATTGAGCGTCCTCGACTAGAGATGCGCAAACCGCAGCAACACCCCGGCCAGCGCGCCGCCTAACAGCGGGCCAATGATTGGTATCGGCGCATAGCTCCAATTCGATCCGCCTTTGCCGGGAATCGGCAGCAGCCAATGAACGATGCGCGGCCCAAGATCGCGCGCCGGATTGATCGCATAGCCTGTCGTGCCGCCCAGCGAGAGGCCAATGCCCCACACGAGGCTGGCCACGAGCCATGGACCGATGCCCGCCGACAGGCCAGCAGCCGGGCCCGCCGCTGAGACTCCATGCGAGAAGATCGAGCCGGCTACCACCACCAGAACGGCCGTGCCCAGAACTTCGCTTACGGCGTTAAGCAGCGGACTGCGCACCGCCGCATTGGTGCAGAAGATGCCCAGCTTGGCTGCCGGGTCGGGCGTGAGCCGCCAGTGCGGAGCATAGTGCAGGGTCATCAGCGCCGAGCCGGACATCGCTCCAAGCAACTGCGCCGACCACATCATCCAAACCTGCGAGTAATTCCCGCTGATGACCGCGGACGCTAGCGTGATGGCCGGATTCAGATGAGCGCCAGGACTTCCAAAAGCCTGGGCCACCAGCACGCCGCATAAAACAGCCAGCGCCCAGCCCGTCGTGATCGCGTTCCAGCCCGAATCGGCGGCATAGGACTTGCGCAGAGTCACACCGGCATTGATGCCGCCGCCCAGCAGCATCAGAATTAGGGTGCCCATAAACTCGCCGAACCACACAGAATGCATCGGGGCTTCCTTGCGATTGCGCGAGCCGCCACTTTAATCAACGGCCAGAGCGCGATCGATCACCAGATTTGAGGAACTCAAGCATTGTGCACCGTCGGATGCATCTCCGCCAAGTCCCGGCGTAAGCGGCGAGTATAGGTGTCGAAGATCCAGCCAGACAGGAATCCTCGCAAGAAGAGCGCGGCCGAGACCGCGCTCTTCTTACGACTCAAGAAAATGTCTTCAATTTTGGGGAGCCGGAGCGGGAGATTGCGGGGTCGGCGTGGGAGCTGGCGACTGCGGGGCCGGAACTGGCGCTGGAGCAGGACCGAGCGGCACATCACCGGAGTTCTCTGCCGGCTGTTCAGGTTTCTTTTTGTCTGCCAGGCGGGTCTTGTCGCCGGTGGTGGTCTGTTTCTTCTTCTTTTTTGTCGAGGTATCGCCGGCCAGACCCAATGGACCTGCCTGTGTTTGACGATCGGCAACTTCGGCAGAGTCAGGCGCCGAAGGAGCCATTGTGTCGACTCTGTGTCCCTTTGCCTTGGGCTGCTTGGACTGCTTTGCGCGAGCGCTGTAGCGTGTCTTCTGAGCCGGTTTGGCGCTAGTCTCCAGTGGACTTGCCGTCTCGATATTGACACTGGCGGTTTGCGTCCCCGCGCCTGCGTCCTCGGTTTTGGTCTCTGGCCCAGTCGGCAGAGTCTTGCTGGGCGCCTGGCCGAAGCGTATCTTCTCTTTCTTGCCGGCTTTCATCGAAGCCTGATCGGCGCTTGCGTTTTTCTTGCTCTTTGTTTTTGCCGTTGGGGCGACGGGCGCGGCGGATGCGGATTCGGCGGGTGCAGCAGCTTGAGGCGCCTTCTGCCTGAAGCTGCGCGTGCTCTCGCGGAATCGGGTGCGCTCTACCTTCTTTTTCTTTTTTGGCGTCGGAGGCACATAGGCGCTGTAAATCGGCTTGGTCTGTTTGAGACTGGCGCCGGTGTCGGTGAAGCCGGGTTTGATGTCGACATAGGCTTGCTCGCGCATCGTGGTCAGATAGTCGCGCATGGCGGGTTCCATGCGGGCCATAAAGAAGTTTTCCTCAACCTGCGGCTCGAC
Organism: uncultured Occallatibacter sp.; assembly: GCA_964525655.1. Classification (GTDB taxonomy): domain Bacteria; phylum Acidobacteriota; class Terriglobia; order Terriglobales; family Acidobacteriaceae; genus Telmatobacter. The sequence continues at coordinate 61,910 of CAZGHZ010000001.1, read as the reverse complement.
ATCCTTAAACGCCGGCACTCCGCCGGGGATGTGCTGCACCACCTTGAGGATGACATAGCCCTGTTTAGTGCGAATCGGCTCGGTATATTCGCCCGACTTGAGCGCGAAGGTCTTGTCCTCAAGGACCTTGGCCAATTTGTTGCGCTGAAACTGACCCAGATCGCCGCCCTCTGAGGCAGTGGGACCGTCGCTGAAGCTGCGGGCCAACTGGCCGAAGTCACCGCCAGCGTGAAGCTTGGCTTCGATATCGTCGGCCTTCGCCTTTGCAGCGGCTATCTTTCCCTGATCCTCCGGCTGTACGCTGCTCGGGTCGGTAACCAAAGGGGATGGCGTGCCGGTAGAGATAAGAATCTCGGCCAGAGTGACACTTTCGGGCTGCACATACTCCTGCTTGTGCTGCTCGAAGTAGCGCTGGGCTTCGCCGGGAGTGAAGACCACCCTCTTGCCCACCTCCTGGCGCATCACCTCCTGGGTGATGATGCCATTGCGAATGTTGGCTTTGAAATCTTCAAACGAGATACCCTGCTCCCTGGCGGCCTTTTCCAGGTCTTCCATGGTTTCGAGGTTGGATTGTTTGCGAATCTCGTCCAGCTTCTTGATCATCTCTGTCTCGCCGGTGATGCCCAGTTCCTTGCCCTTTGAGAGCCAGAGCTGCTGATCGATGAGGTTGCGCAACAGATCCTTGTGAGCCTCGGAGATCTCTTGCATGGAGGCGCCTTTTTGGCGGGCCTCGGCGTCCAGGTCTTTCATTGCGCGGTCGTAGTCGGCGCGCGTGATGATCTGATTGTTGACCTTGGCGATGATCTCGGCGACAGTCGTGCCGCCATAGGGGCTCTCCGGCGCGGCGGGATGCGCTGTTTGCGCCAGGAGATAGCTTGCGAGCAGCGCCGCCGAGAACACGAAAGCCGCGGGAGTGCGAAAAAGTCGAAGAGTCATAGGGTCAGGACATGGCAGGCGGCGGCAAATTCCCGCCTGTTCCATAGTCGCCATTGTAAATGGCTGGGGAGCGGCAAGGCGATTCGGGGGACGATTCGAGCGAAATGGGGCCGAGGTTCGCTGTTTCCCACGGCTCGCGCGATGAGACTGCGCCAAATATGGGGCACCCAGAGTGAATTGGGACTTCGCCGCCAGATAAGGGCACCCAGATTGAACTGAGTCCCGGGCGTCAGATGTTGGTATCCAGCAGTTTGCGGCTTGGGGTAATGGCTATCGGAAGGCGGCAAGGGGCGTCAAACCTCTTAGTGATATACTTTAGCCCTATGACTGCCGTTTCGGGCCGCATCTGGCACGCGCAGGCCGCGCCGCAGTCCGGAGGATGGCCCCGCTTATGAATCCCCGCGCACGCCGCGCTCTTTTCACCACGATTCTCTTTTTTGCCGTCTGCGCCGTTGCGGGCAGCGTATTACAGGCCAAGGTGGGGGCGCAGTCCTCTGCCGACGAAAGCCAACTGCGCGACAGCCTGAAGTCGTTCTCTAACGTATATGCGCTGGTGGAACAAAACTACGCCGAGCCGATTGAGGGCGACAAGGCCGACACAGCTATTTATGACGGAGCGATTCCGGGGATGCTGCGGGTGCTCGATCCGCACTCCAACTTTTACGATCCCAAGTCCTACGCCAAGATGCGCGAGGAGCAGCATGGGCGCTACTACGGTGTGGGCATGACCATCCAGCAGCAGAACAACAAGGTCTATGTCCTCTTTCCCTTCGAGGGATCGCCGGCGTTCAAAAAGGGCATTCATCCCGGCGACGTGATCGACTCGGTGGATGGAAAGAAAGTCTCGGTGGACGGAAAGATTCCCGACGGCCTCAACTCGACGGATATGGTGGCCAAGGCCCTGAAGGGACCGCGGGGCACGCATGTGCAGGCGACGATGATCCGCGAGGGTCAGCCGCAGCCGCTAGTCTTCGACATGGAGAGGGACGAGATTCCCCATCCTTCGGTGGATCTGGCCTACGAGATCCGGCCGGGCGTGGGTTACATCCACCTGACACAGTTCCAGGAGACGACAGCCCGTGAGGTGATCGAGGCCATCGACGGATTCGGCGACCTAAAGGGTCTGATCTTTGACCTGCGCGGCAACCCCGGCGGCCTGCTGAGCCAGGCAGTGGAGGTCTGCGACCATCTGCTGGCCAAGGGACAGGGCATTGTCTCGCAGCACGGGCGCGCGTTTCCGGATCAGGTGTATACGGCGACGCACGGCAACGGCGGCAGGACATTCCCAATCGTTGTACTGGTGAACCGCGGTACGGCATCGGCGGCGGAGATCGTTTCCGGCGCGTTGCAGGATCACGACCGCGCACTGATCGTGGGCGAGACAACCTTTGGCAAAGGACTGGTGCAGACGGTCTATAACCTGAGCGAGAACACCGGTCTGGCGCTGACCACTTACCACTACTACACACCCTCGGGACGGCTGATCCAGCGCAATTACACGGGCGTCTCGCTTTACGACTATTACAGCCACGGGGGCACGGCGCCGGCCGATGCGACTAACCGGGAGGTGAAATTCACCGATGCTGGGCGCACCGTCTACGGCGGAGGCGGCATCAACCCCGATGAAAAGATCGAAAGCCCCAAAAGCAACCACTTCCAGGAGGAGTTGCTCTTCAAGGATGTCTTCTTCCACTTTGCGCCGGCCTATCTGGCCAACCGCACGGTAGACAAGAACTTTCAGGTGGACGACGCGGTGCTGGCGGAGTTCAAGAAATACCTGACCGCGCAAAACATCGTATGGACTGAAGCGGACCTGAATGAAGTGATGGATTGGCTGAAGATCAGCATCAAGGACAAGATCGTCACTATCCAGTTTGGCGAGCAGCAGGGACTGCGCACGCGGGCCGACTGGGATCCGATGATCCAGAAGGCGCTGACCTTCCTGCCGGAGGCGCAGGCGCTGGAAGACAATGTCCATAAGGTGCTGGTGCAGAAGGCAGAGGCTCGAAGCGAAACGAAGTAGGCCGCAGAGATCTTTGGAGTGCAGAGGCCATCCCATTGGCGGGATGGCCTTTTTGCTGCGCGCGCGGCGGGCTGGATGGATTTCCGGGAACAATTGTGATGCGGCCCGCGTAGACTATTGAGGGTCGAGGTCGAGTCGCAACTGCGTCCCTGATTGCAGAGGAGAAACTTATGCGGTCGATGATTTGCGTGGCCAGCCTGGCCACGATGCTCTCTCTTGCGGTTCCCGCTGGATTTGCCAAGACGCCGGCTCCTGGGTCCAAGAGCGGCGCGGGGACAATCGTGATTGTCTTCAAAGACGGCCACCGGCAGAGCTTCAATCTCTCCGATGTTTTGCGCGTGGAGTTTCCCAACTCCGGGGATGCTGCTGTTGCGGCTGCGCCGGTCGGCCCGATCTCGCCTTCTCGGAGCCATTACATCGGGAAGTGGAAGGTTGGCGATGGCTCGGGAGGCACCTTCTATATCACGCTTGAGGACAATGGAGATGCCTGGCGGTCGATGAACCACGAACACGGCAGGTGGGCCTATGTGGACGGCGAGGCGCAGGTGAGCTGGGATGACGGCTGGAAAGACGCGATTCGCAAGGTTGGCTCGAAGCATCAGAAGTCTGCCTACAGCTCGGGCAAGTCCTTCTCGGATTCGCCGGACAACGTGGCGGACGCGGAGAACACGATGCCGCACCCGATTTAGCGACCTTGACAGGGTTCACGCCGGGGACGTGTCTCCTGCGGAATGCTAAGGCTCTGATTTGATGAGGCTTCTGAGGCGCGGCTCAAGCCGCGCCACTTCAACGCAGGACCGCCCGATCGAATCGCTTCACTCGTTTGACGGCTCTTTGTGCGAGCGACTTCACAAAGCTCCAATTCCCCACCTTTGGACGCCCAATTCCGATGGGTCGCATGCTCAACGGTATGTAACCTGCGTCACAGCGCGACGGCTTGCCCCGCACGTAGGCTCTTCAACGGAGTTGGGAGGAGTATTCATGCCAACAATTGCCGAGGAAAGTTTAGTCACCGTTCAGAATCTTCTGGCCGCGTTCGAAGGCGAATCGAATGCAAATGCCAAGTACACGGCCTTTGCCGAAAAGGCCGATGAGGAAGAGTTGCATGGCGTCGCCAGCCTTTTTCGGGCCGCGGCGCGCGCCGAGCAGATCCACGCCGCGAACCATTCGCGTGTTCTCCACCAGCTTGGCAGCCGTTCCGAATGCGAGATTCATCCGGTTGAAGTGAAGAGCACACTGGAGAACCTGAAGGCCGCTCTGAACGGTGAGAAATACGAAATCGACACGATGTATCCGGGCTTCCTTGAGGAGGCCAGGGAACACAAGAATGTTGCCGCCATTCGCACCTTCACCGGGGCGCTGGAGGCCGAGAAGACTCACGCGCGGCTCTACAGCGAGGCAATCGCCCTGCTGACGGCCGGTAAGAAGGACTCGTGGATCGCCGAAGCGCGGGACTTCTACGTCTGCCCGGTCTGCGGCTACACCTCCGAGACCGAGGAAGAGCACGAGCGGTGCCCTGTGTGTAACTGCCCCTGGGAGAGGTTTGAGATCATCCGGTAGGAGCGGGACCGGTCGGGGCTCGTGATATCCCGCCCTCGATTGCCCCAATGACGAAGAACTGTCGTTGACGATCCCGAAGCCGCAGAAACGACGACGCGGCAAGGGTGGAGTACCCGGATTTGCAGGCTGCGGAAAGATCTGCAGAGAGACGGCATGGGGATTGGATCGGGTGGATTGGTTCGATCTGCTGTCGATCGTGGTGCATCACATGGTGCACATGCGGAGACGGATTCCGATTGAACCGCTGGCCGGTTAGGGGCAACGTCTGCACGGAGGCAGGAAGAGCCGCCTTCAGCCCCAAGACGAAGAGGAAACACCGCAGCCAAACAGGCCGAAAAGACTAAAAATCGCTCCCAGGAGAACCCAAGCCGGGGGTATAAGGCCTTTTCCATGCCTGTTTACCCCTGAGGAATGTATCTCGGCTACTTGGGTGGTTCGATGCAGCCGGCTCTGGCGATTTGCGGTCCATATCCTCGCGCCAGCGTGTAAGCTGTCTAGCAGACCAATTACAGACCGGTAAATGGACCGGTATTCATCTGCCGTCTGAACCGCGCCCGCGTCACACACCAGGGGCGCGGCGAGAATGAAATGCTCCGGAGGACCGCACTCGAATGGAAATCTACAACCAGTTACCGCCAGCAGCTGTACAAATCGTCCTGGTTCTCTTTCTCTCCTTCCTCATCGGCCTCGAGCGCGAAGAACGCAAGACAGCAGCCGGAGCCTACTCATTCGGAGGGGTCCGGACCTTCCCGCTGATTGGCCTCATCGGTTACTCCACGGCGATGATCTCAGGCACGCAGATTCTGCCGCTGGCCATCGGATTTCTGGTAGTTGCTGGATTCCTGCTCTTGTCGTACTGGCACAAGATCTCCACCGTCGAGAGTCCCGGAGTCACTACCGAGATGTCCGGCTTGGCCACCTTTCTTGTCGGAGCTCTGGTCTGTTACAACCATCTCTGGATCGCTACCGCTCTGGGCGTCGCCAGCCTGCTGCTGCTCGATCTCAAAGCCGCGCTTGAGAAGCTCGCCTCGCGCATCGCTCCCAACGAGATCCTCACCTTCTCAAAGTTCCTTTTTTTGAGCGCTGTCATTCTGCCGATCCTGCCGCATACCGAGTACACTCAGTTCCACATCAATCCCTTCAAGACCTGGCTTGTCGTGGTCGCCATCAGCGCCGTTTCTTACGCCAGTTATGTCTTGCAAAAGCTCACCAAAGGCCAGGGCGGAATAACGCTGGCCGCGCTGCTCGGCGGCGCATATTCATCCACGGTCACCACGGTCGTGATGGCTCGTCGCGCCAAGCTCGAAGAGCGTCCGCATCTGTTTGCCGGCGGCATCCTGATGGCCTGCGGCATCATGTATCTGCGCCTGGTCATCCTGCTGGCCCTCTTCAACCGGCAATTGATGCTGCTGCTCTACATCCCATTTCTTTCGGTGGCCGCTCTTGCGGTCGGAGGCGGCTACCTCTGGTCGCGCATAGCGGATAAAAACACTCAGGAAGTCCAGCGCGAGTATGAATCCAAGAATCCGCTCGACCTGGTCACGGCGATTGTCTTTGCCGGGCTTTTTCTCGTCATGCTTGTGGCAACCCAGTTAGCCGTAACTTATCTGGGACAAGCCGGGGTGAATACACTTGCCGCAATCATGGGAGTCAGCGACGTTGATCCCTTCATCATGGGACTGACCCAGGCCGCCGGCACGCTGACGCCCTTTAAGGTTGCGGCGGCGGCGGTGGCCATCGCCGCCTCCTCGAATAACGTCGTCAAGGGCATCTACGCCTACTCGCTCGCCGACCGCAAGACAGGCGTGCAGGCCTTGGTGGGGTTGATCTCCCTGGCTGCATTGGGCCTGATTCCGCTGTTCTGGCTGATGTAAAGAAAGACCGGACCCTCGCTCCGCCTGCAGGCTTTAGGATGTAAGTACCGTGCAGACGATACGAGTTGAAACATCTTCTGAGAAATACGACGTAATCGCAGGCAGCGGGCTCATCGCCACGTTGGCCCGGCGCATCGAGCGCATTCATGGCAAGCTGCCGCGCCGGGTCTTTGTGCTCACCTCGGCGCCCATCTGGGCTCTGTGGAGTGAGCGATTCCTGGCCTCCTTCGCCGAGCAGCCGATCGCGCTCTTTCTCTCGCCCGGCGAAGAACACAAAACCCTCAAGAGCGTCGAAAACCTGCTGCGCCAGATGATTCAGGCCGGCGGCGATCGGGGATCGCTGCTGATCGCCTTTGGCGGCGGCATCGTAGGCGACGTGGGTGGCTTTGTTGCCGCGATCTTCATGCGCGGCATCCCCTACGTTCAAGTTCCGACGACCTTCCTCGCGCAGGTGGACTCCTCGGTCGGCGGCAAGACCGGTGTGAATCTGCCCGAAGGCAAAAATCTTGTCGGCAGCTTTCATCAACCGCTGGCTGTCTTCGCCGACATCGACATGCTGGGAACCCTCTCGGATCGCGAGCTGCGCTCCGGGCTGATGGAGAGCGTCAAGGCAGGCATCATCCGCGACCGCGCGCTGGTGCGTTTTATGGAAGAGCATGCCGGCGAGGTGCTGGGCCGCGAGCCCAAGGCCCTCGAAAAAGTAATCGCGGCATCGATCCGCATGAAGGCCGGCGTGGTCAACCAGGATGAGCGCGAGAGCGGCCTGCGCATGATTCTCAACTTCGGCCACACGGTCGGCCACGCGCTTGAGCAAGCCACCGGCTACAAATCCCTGCTGCACGGCGAAGCGATCGGCTGGGGCATGATCGCAGCGCTCCATCTCGCACGCCAACGGGGCACCATCTCGGCCGGCCAATTTGATCGGCTTGAGAAGTTGACTCATCTCTACGGCTCGCTGCCGCCGCTCAAGCTGCGCGCGGCCAAGGTCGTTGCCGCGACGGGCGGCGATAAGAAAAATGTTGGCGGCGTGCGACGCTTCGTCCTGCCCATCGGTATCGGCGACGCCGGCGTCGTGGAAGACGTGACGCAAGGTGAGTTGGAGGCCGCGGTGGGCTACATGCTCGCGCAGGCCGCAAGGCCGAAGGCTCAATGACCACCACCGGAGCCAAACCGCCCGGAGCAAACGACGAAGCCAGCGCGGCCCAGGCCGTGCGGCAGATCTTCGACTCCATCGCGCCGCGGTATGACCTGCTCAATCACGTCCTCTCGGCCAACGTGGACCGGCTCTGGTGGCGGCGTGCGGCGCGGCGGTTCCGTGAAATTCTGGTCAATCCCGATGCGGCGATTCTCGACATCTGCTGCGGCACGGGCGACATGACGATGGCCTTGCTCAAGCAACGTCCAAAAGGCGCTCGGCCTATTCTCGCGGCCGATTTTTCGCGCGCCATGCTCAGCCGCGGAGCAAAGAAGTTTAAGCAATCCGGCGCCGTTCCGCTCGAAGCCGACGCGCTGCATCTGCCGCTGCGCTCCGCCTCGCTCGATCTGATCGTCTCGGCCTTCGGTTTTCGCAATCTGGCCAACTACGAAGGCGGCCTGCGCGAGTTCCATCGCGTACTTAAACCCGACGGCCAGTTGGGCATTCTCGAATTCAGCGAGCCCGGCGGCCTCATTGGCAAGGCCTACGCCGTCTACTTCCGCCGCGTGTTGCCGGCCATCGGCCGCGCCGTCTGCGGCAACGCAGGCGCCTACAATTATCTGCCCACATCGGTCGGTAACTTTCCTTCGCCCACCGAGATGCTTGGCCTGCTTGCCTCCACGGGTTACACCGAGTGCTCCTGGGCGCCCTACACCTTTGGCATCGCCGGGTTGTACACCGCCCGCCGCGCCGCTGTAGCCTAGAAGCACCATGTCCCGCACGGCCGAAACCGTCGCCTCCTTTTCCGCTGAAAAGCGGCAGGTTGCGCTGCACTCGATGCTGGCCGCGGCGGCCATGACGCTGCTCAAGCTCGCTGCTGGCCTGGTTTCGGGCTCGCTCGGCGTGCTCTCCGACGCGGCCCACTCCGGCCTCGACATGGTGGGCTCCATGCTCACCTTTTTTTCCGTGCGGGTCAGCGACAAGCCGGCCGACGAAGACCACACCTACGGCCACGGCAAATTTGAAAACTTCTCTTCCTTCGGCGAAGTCATTCTCATGGCCGTTTCCAGTGGCTGGATCATCTGGGAAGCTATCCAGCGCATGATCCATCACGGGAAGGAACTACAGGGCTTTGAATGGTCGGTCGCCGTGGTGCTCTGCTCCATCGCTGTTGATTTCTGGCGATCGCGCCGGTTAAAAGTGGTAGCGGACCGCACCGGGTCATCTGCACTTGCGACGGACGCTTTCCACTTTGCCTCCGATATCTGGTCATCGTTGGCCGTGCTCGCAGGCCTGGCCGCAAGTTGGGTTGGAATGCACTTCGGCATCGAAATCCTGCGCTATGCGGATCCAGCGGCCGCAGTGGTTGTCTCGCTACTGATTCTGCGCCTCACCGTGCGCCTGGGGCGCGAGGCGGTGGATGTTCTGCTCGATCAGATTCCCTCCGAGACTCGTTCGCGCCTGATCGAAGATGTCACACGAGTGCCTGGCGTACTCTCCGTAGAGCAGGCCCGCGTGCGCCGCGCCGGGGCCAACTACTTTGCCGACTTTACGCTGGCCCTGCCCCGCCGTTACACCTTTGAACACACCGACGAACTGGTTCGCGCGGCCACCGAGGCAGTTCATCGCACCATCCCCGAAGCCGACGTCGTCATCCACACCGTCCCTCGCCAGGCACGGGCAGAGAGCATCTTTGATCGCGTTCGCGCCGTCGCCGCACGCAACAACGTCAGCGTCCACGAGCTAAGCGTGCAATCGCACAAGGGAAAGCTGCGCGTCGAGCAACATCTCGAACTCGACGAAGAGCAACCGCTGCTCAAGGCCCACGACTTTGTTTGTTCGTTGGAGTCCGAGATTCTTCGCGAAGTTCCCGAGATCGACGCCGTGCTCACGCACATCGAGAGCGAGCCGGCGACCATCGAACTGCCCGCCGAGCAGGTCGCCGAAGATCGCCGCATCGAGCAGGCCATGTTAGCCACAGCCGCGCAGTTGCCGGAGATTATCGATGTGCATGAGATCATCGTCGGCCGCACCGGCGATCACATCCATCTCTCCTGCCACTGCACCCTGCCGGATGATCTGACCATGCGCCGCGTCCACGAGGTCATCACCGCGCTGGAGGACCGCTTCAAGCTCGAGTGCCCCGAAGTCTACCGGGTAACTATCCACCCCGAGCCAGTCACGGATAACTTGCGGTGAGATATCCGGCAGTCTCCGGCGTACACTTGTAAAGATTCCTGACCTTCTGAAATCGTTGCCTGGAGGAAAGAACGATGGCTGAGAACGAAGGGAAGAAATCTGATCAGAGCGAAGGCAATCGGGATATTACCGACGGCGATTCGTCTTATATTCTTTCCTGTGTGTTTATCTGCATGTTTGAATATGTCTTTATCAAATACATTTGGTTCAAGCCGTCGCCAGCGATTCAATAGATCCTGAAAATTGGCCTACAGTTTTTTGTCCTATTGCCGGCCTACACCGCATTCACGGAACGAATTAAGATGGCGTAGAAACTGAAGGCGAAAGAAATCTGCCCTGCATATGCCGCCGATCTTAATCATAGGCTCGGTTCACAGCTTTTCATCGTTTACTTTGCATTCACGACGCTCCTGCGATTTGCCATTCGCTAGCGCGAAGCAGCCTTTTGTTGCAGCGCGCTCTGCACAATGTACGACGACCGCGTAAGTCCCTTCGCGCGGGCGCGCCGGTCGATCTCGGCAATCTGGCTTTGACGGGCGGTGATGTTGATGCGGACGGTTTTGTCAGGTTCGCGCAACTCAGTCAGAAAAGCCACCGCGCCCTTCATCGCAGGATCGCCGCGCAGGTCATCGAGAGTCGAGGGCTTGGGAATTGCCTCGCCATCCTCGCGCATTCCGGCTACATGAAACGCCAGAGCCTCAGCCGCCATGGTGCGCGCTTCCTCTAGAGTGGAACCGGCGGTGACGCATCCGGGAAAGTCGGGGAAGCTCACTCCGTAGTCCGAGTGCTTGTCCTTGTGAAGATAGGCGATGTATTCCATGGCGGCTCCTTTACCTGAGCTTGAGTCCAGATTGTTTTTCGATGCTCCTGGGAGTTCCCTCGGGGACATCCTTTTGGGGGTACACGACCGTCACTCGTCCGGCCTTGACGGGATGCTTGAATTGTTTGTGGCTTCCGGTCTGCGCAACCTCGAACCAGCCGTCGTCTTTGAGCCTGCGAATGACTTCCCGGCTGTTCATCGCGCATCCTTCCGACTCAGGAATACACATTTTGTATACACTCATCAATGACTGGAGAAGCCTCTTGACGAGAAGTCTATGATCGAATAGAAGATAGGCATTCCGGGAGAAGACCCCAACTCATGAGACGGCACGTCATCAACTTCTTCCAGATCGGCTCGCTGGTGATGCTGCTGGTGGCCGTGGCGCTATTGTCGGCCATCGCCACCATGCACTTCGCCATTCACGGCGCTGAGGTGCAGGTGCCCGCGCTCAAGGGGATGACCGTGGCCGAGGCGCGCAGCCAGACCTCGGGCCTGGGCCTCAACCTCGATGTCGACAACCGCTACTACTCTGGCGATGTGGCCGCCGGGCACATCCTCTCGCAGTCGCCCGAGCCGGGCTCGGTGGTGCGCCGCGAATGGCGCGTGCGCGTCTCCGAGAGTCTCGGTCCGCAAAAAGTCGAGGTGCCCGAGACCGTCGGCCAGCAGGAGCGCGTTGCGGCTCTTCGGCTGCGCCACGTAGGCCTTGAGGTCGGGGTCACTGCGCAACTACCCTGGACGGGAGCGGCAGACGGAACGGTGATCGCCCAGGATCCGCCCGCCCACGCGCAGGGTATCGCTCGGCCGAGTATCAATCTTCTGGTAGCCGCCAGCGACGACAATGCCCCTGACGGCTATGTCATGCCAGACCTCACCGGCCTTCTAGTTGTCACCGCACAGGCTGAGTTGTCGACTGTCGGCATCCAGTCCGCCGCAGACTACATCGATGTCCCGGTAGCGCCAATGGGCACTGGCCTCGCGCAGCCCGCGCTTCCAGTCAAGCCGGGCGCGGTGATCTCCCAGCGCCCCCCCGCCGGCGCCCGCGTAGACCAGAGCACCGAAGTGAAGCTGACAGTTGCGAAGTAGCGAATTGCTTACTACACCCTCCCGTTTACACTAAAGAGGTTATGGCGGAAGACAACGAACAGCGTTACGACCCGGCGGCAATTGAACCTAAATGGCAGAAGCGGTGGGCCGCGGATCCCACTTTGTATGCGGCCGAACCCATCACCTGCGGCAAGCCCAAGTATTACGTGCTGGAGATGCTGCCCTATCCCAGCGGCGTCTTGCACGTAGGCCACGTGCGCAACTACATGATCGGCGACGTGCTGGCGCGGCAGATGTGGATGCGCGGCTACAACGTGCTGCATCCCATGGGCTGGGACGCATTTGGCCTTCCGGCCGAGAATGCCGCGCTCAAGCACCATACCCCGCCGCGCGAGTGGACCCTCTCAAACATCGCCATCATGAAACGGCAGTTTGATCGGCTTAGCCTGGGCTTTGACTGGGCGCGTGAGGTGACGACTTGCCTGCCGGAGTATTACCGCTGGAACCAGTGGTTCTTCCTGCGGATGTACGAAAAGGGGCTGGTTTACCGTAAGAAGAGCAAGGTGAACTGGTGCCCGGAATGCGCGACGGTGCTGGCCAACGAACAGGTTGTGGACGGCTGCTGCTGGCGCCATGAAACAACGCAGGTTGAACAACGCGATCTGGTGCAGTGGTTCCTGCGCATCACAGCCTACGCTCAGGAACTGCTCGACGGCCTTGACAAACTCGACGGCTGGCCGGAGAAAGTGCGCACGATGCAGCGCAACTGGATTGGGCGCAGCGAAGGAACTGACGTCGATTTCTTCCTGGAAGAGCAAGGAGCAGAGAACAGGAGACAGGGAACAGAAAGATCACGCATTCGCGTGTTTACCACGAGGGTGGACACGATCTTCGGCGCGACGAGTGTACAGCTTGCGCCGCAGCATGCGCTGGTGGCAGAGTTCACTGCGGCCGATCCCCTGCTGAGAATGCAGGTCGACGAGATGATCGAGCAGCAGAAGAAGGCGCGCGATGCAGGCGATCTGGGCGCAATCGAGAAGCACGGGGTACCAACCGGACGCTATGCCATCAATCCTTACAGCGGCCAGCGCGTGCCCATCTGGGTGGCCAACTACATCCTGGCCGACTATGGCACCGGTGCCATCATGAGCGTCCCGGCGCATGACGAACGCGACTTCGAGTTCGCGACCAAGTACAACCTGCCAATCGTGCAGGTGATCAAACCCTCCAATCCGGACGTTGACGAGACGCTGCCCTTCGTCTCGGAAGCAGGCGTGCTGGTCAACTCTGGCGAGTACGACGGATTGAGCTGTGAGGAGGCTGAGAAAAAGCTGCAAGTGGCTGCCGCGGGCGACGGGTTTGGCGAAGCGAAGGTCACCTTCCGGCTTAAGGATTGGGGGGTGAGCCGCCAGCGCTACTGGGGCACGCCGATTCCCATGATCCATTGCGAGAAAGATGGGCTGGTACAGGTGCCGGACGACCAGTTGCCGGTGTTGCTGCCCGCGCAGATTGAGATCACGCAGCAAGGCGGTTCGCCGCTCAGCCGCGTGCCGGAGTTTGTCAACGTCACCTGCCCGAAATGCGGAGGACCGGCCAAGCGCGAGACCGACACGATGGATACCTTTGTCGATTCGAGCTGGTACTTCTATCGTTACACCGACCCGAAGAACTCAAACGCTCCCTTTGATCCGGCGATCGCGCAGTACTGGTTTCCCATCGACCAGTACGTTGGCGGTGTGGAGCACGCAATCCTGCATCTGATCTATTCGCGCTTCTGGACCAAGGTGATGCGCGATCTGGGACTGATCACGAACGACGAGCCCGCCGACCGGCTCTTTACCCAGGGCATGGTCATCAAGGACGGGGCGAAGATGTCCAAGTCGAAAGGCAACGTGGTCTCTCCCGACGAGATGGCGGACCACTACGGCGCCGATGCGACACGCGTCTACTCGCTCTTTGCCGCGCCGCCGGACCGCGACCTGGAGTGGCAGGAGGACGGCGTCGCCGGGGTCAGCCGCTTCCTGGGCCGTGTTTGGAGGCTGACCACAAAATATGCGCCTGTGGCGCGCGCTGGCCGGGGCCTGCAGGTCGAGGCGCCCACGGGTCTCTCGCTCAAGCTGCTGCGCAAGCTGCATCAGACGATCGCCAAGATCACTCTCGACTTTGAGGGGCGCTGGCACTTCAACACCTGCGTCGCGGCGATCATGGAATTGGTCAACGAGATTCAGGCAGCCGACACGCAACTGGCAGCGGGCGAGATTCCCCCGCCTATCGTGCTGGAGTTGCTGCGGCCGCTGGTGCTGCTGTTGGCGCCATTCGCCCCGCATCTGGCAGCCGAGTTGTGGGAGGAACTGGGAGAAGAGGGCGCCATTTTGCGTGCTCCCTGGCCCAAGAGCGATCCCGAATTGGCTAAGGAAGACGAAATCGAAATCCCGGTGCAGATCAACGGCAAGCTGGTCACGGTGGTGCGTGTATCTGCCGATGCCGATGCAAAGACGATCGAAGCCTCGGCGCTGGCTGAGGAGAAGATACAAGCGCGCATCGCCGGCAAGACCCTAGTCAAGGTGATCGTGGTGCCGGGCAAACTTGTGAACCTGGTGGTGAGATGAAAGCCTCCGCGCCGCTGCGCGGAACCCAGTCGATCGTCGGCCAGATGGGCTGGGTCTTCAATCGGCCATCGTTGACCGCGTTGGAAGTCGCTTGGCGCTGGCTCTTTGGCGTGCCGTGTCTCTTGCTTTGCTGGCGTGAGGCGCGGCGGATCTTTGAGTTGATTCCACCCGATTCTGCTGGGCTTACCGCCGTTGATCCGCTTAATCCCTGGCTGGCTGCCATACAGTTGAGTGACGTCTGGGCGCTCTACGGACCGCACGTCGCCACGGTCTTGCACTGGCTTTTGCCTGGGGCTGGGCTTGTCTGGATTGTTGTCTCGGGGTTGGGCCGTGGGCTGGTTCTGCGGCGTTTGAATCCGTCGCTGCGCCTTCGACCCTTTGGGATGATTGGCTTGCAGGCTGGGTGGCTGGCTCTTTTCGCCGTCATTTGCTGGGGCTGGTTTCGTTCGGTCTGCTGGGTTGCGGCCACGCACATCACGCCCGCGGCAGAACCGGATCTAGTGGGCTACTCGATGTGGGTGATCTTCCTCTCGCTGGGGTTCTATACGGCGTGGGCACTGGTGAGCTGGCCGCTCGCGATTGCGCCGGTGCTGATGGCGCTGGAAAAGCGCACGGCCCTCTCTTCCGTTCGGGAAAGTCTCAGACTTGGCAGGAGCTTCACGGCCAAGCTGGTCGAGATCAACCTGGTGATGGGCATCGTGAAGCTTGCGCTGATTGTGCTGGCCATGGTGCTGTCGGCGGCACCGTTGCCCTTCAGCGACCAGTTGGGCCCGGATGCACTGCATGTCTTATGGGCTGTGGCGGCAATGTTCTATCTGATTGCCAGTGACTACTTCCAGGTGGTTCGGCTGAAGGGCTTTCTGGAGTTCTGGAAGATGTTTCGCGGCGAACAGGCCGGAGAGGCCTAGGAAACGTCAAGTGGGGATAGTGGCGAAGTAATCGGCGACCTCCTGCCAGTTGTTGACGCGCAGGAAGCCGGTCGCGGTGAGGTTGTGCGGGGCCGAGTAGAGCAAACCCTGTCCCTCGAAACGGAGGAGGTTTCTGGGCAGGTCGTCGATGAGATAGTCGGCGCGGAGAATGCTCTTGTTGCCGCAGAAGACGTAGTGCGTCGGCGGAATGAAGGGAAAGTGGCGCTGGAGCCAGCGGTACTTGGGACCGAGAGAGTTGGGAACGGTCATGGCCTGGGTGGCGATAAAGACCTCAAAGCGGGCCGAAAGCTGCTGGAGGACCTTTTGAGAGCCGGGCATAAGGGCCAAGTCTTCGAAAAAGTCTTCGGCATCGAGGAAGGCGCGAAGCTGCTGCTGGCGGTCGACCGGAGCGACCTCCCAGAGGCCTTTACCGGCCAGGTCGTTGGGAGTCACTTCTTCATCGAAGGTCTGGTTGTAGCGGCGGATGTGTTCGGCGAGGGTGTCCGCCATGACCTCATCCATGTCCACACAGATGCGCGGCACGGCTTGCTCCTTAAGTGGTTAAGTTGGGGCTGGGTAGGCCCAAATAAAAGGGTAGCAGGGATCGGCGATGGTGCAGTTTCCGGATAGGCGACGTCCGGGCGCGACACTGCGGCAGGGCTTCGGGCCTTGTGTTATCCGCGACCATCTCCTAGAATGCCTGCAATTCTCAATTTGGAGGTAAGCCGGTGCTCCGCTGTTCCAGAGTGTACATGTGTACCGCGATCGTTCTGCTCCTTTGGACCCCAACGGGCCGAGCTTCTGCCCAGAAGACGCCGCAGACAATTCAGGAGGGGGTGGGCTGGGACCGTTTCACAGTGGGTGCCAGCATGAACTCTCTGATTGACGCCTTTGGCTTTCCCGACAAGTCTTCCTACGGTAACTTGATGCGATGGGACAAGATGGGCCTCAATTGCATTTTGAACGATAAGAACGAGGCGATCGAACTTCGCTTCGAGAGACGCTTCAAAGGCGTTACTGGCAGCGGTGTAAAGTTTGGCATGTCGGCGGACAGAGTTCGCAAGATCTACGGCGATGCCGGGACGATGGAGTGGCGTGGCGGTGGGGCGAAGCTTATCTGGCCATCACGGGGCATCCTGATCTGGTTTCACGACAACACTGTTTATCAAATCGTGATTTTCAAACCGCAGACATAGAACACAATTTTCAGAAAGTACTCGGTGGTCAGTAACTCGATTCATATCGGAGATTCCGGTGATGTAACCGCTAGCCGGAAACTGCACCCTGACACAGATATATTGTAGCGAAGACCGATTCGGGGGCGGTGGCTTAGAGGCTCTTTGCATGAGCAGGCGACGGAGAAGCAGGTCCTTCGACCCTCTTCCCCTTCGCAAAGCTCAGGGTCCGGTCGCTCAGGATGACAGTTCCTTTATTTATCAATTACTTCAGAAAGATGCGTGCCGACTGCTCACGGAAAGCTATGCGTCGATACTCCCAGAGTCTTCCTTGGTAGGCTTGGGGGCTTTGCGTTTGGGCTTCGGCTTGGGTTTGGGGTCGTCCGGAGTTGGAATCGGAGCCATCGACGGGTCCCAGTAGAGGTAGCGGGAGCAACTGTCGCAGGTGAGCAGTTCGCCCTCGCGGAGCTGGTTCCAGACCTGAGGGCGGACACCCATGCGGCAGCCCGTGCATTGCTGATTCTCAGCGCGGGCGAGGCCGGTGCCGCGGGAGCCGCACAGACGGTCGAATCGAATGAGGACATCGGGTTCGATGAGCGGGCGAAGTTGCTCGCGCTGGATGGCGAGTTCGGCTTGTTCGCGGTCAAACTCAGCCTGACGGAGGGCGATGCGCTCACGAGTCTTTTCAAGGGCGGCGGCGAGGGATTCGACCTGGGCGCGGGCTGCGGCAAGAGCAGCCTCCTGCGCTTCGGTGCGCTCGAGGCTGGCAAACTCCTCGTTTTCAAGGCGTTCAGCCTCGGATTCGGCAAAGCGAAGCTCGTTTTCGACGGCGGTTGCCTGCTCGGGAGTGGTGAGGGAGTTCTGCTGGGCGCGGTAGCGGGCGGCCTTTTTGCGGAGGGCATCGATCTCGCGGTCAAGCTTGGCGCGAAGAGTTTCTTCGCGGTTGAGGGCGGCCGAGGTCTCTGAGGCCTGACCCTCGGCTCCTGCGAGCGTGGCTTTGGCCTGAGCGATCTCCGCAGGTAGGGCGCGCGCAGCCAATGCGACGCGGGTGCGTTCCAATTCGACCGCTTGCAGTTTTACGAGATTTTCAATTTGCTCTTGCATCCGTGCTATGAAGTCTACGGCATGGGGTGTCTATTCAGAAAATGCGGGGCGAGAAAGGTCGATCCAGGTTCGATCTTTCTCACATCTCAAAATCGAGGCGTCGGGCACCCAAGTGTTAGCGAAAAGGGTGATTTGTTCTGCGAGAATGGAAACCAACCAGGAGACTTGTGTGGCAGAGGCTCGGCAATCGTTCTGGCTCAGGCGGAGGTGGTTGAAGTGGGTCGCGGGCGGAGTGTTGTTGACGCTGGTGATCTCAGCCGTGGTCGTGGACCTGGGCCTGCGCCGGGCCGAACCGTTCCTTCGGGCGCAACTGGTCGCGGAGCTGGAAGATCACTTTCATGCTCGGGTGGAGTTGGACAGCTTTCATTTGTCGCTCGTGAACGGGCTTTGGGCCGAGGGCAAGGGACTACGCATCTGGCCGCCTGCACGGTTTGGAGGTGTGGGGGTTCCCGCTGGATTGGGCGAGCCATTGATTCGTCTCGATGAGTTTCGCTTTCACGCGCCTCTGCGCTACGCGCCCGGTAAGCCGATTCACGTTTCTCTAGTGGAGTTGAAGGGCTTGAGGGTGGATTTGCCTCCGAAATCGCACTTTGAACATGCAGCGGCGGAGGGCGCGGGCAGTTCCGATGCCGCCGGCACGCCAAAGAGCGCCATGGCGGGACTGGTGAGTTTCGAGCTGGACCGGATCGATTGCACCGAGGCCGAGCTTGTGATGGAGACCAGCAAGCCGGGCAAGCTGCCGTTGGAGTTTCAGGTTGCACAATTCAAGCTGACCGGAATTACATCGGACTCCCAAATGGGATTTGACGCCGAACTGACCAATCCGAAGCCCCGGGGAACAATCTTTTCCATGGGTCAAATTGGCCCGTGGCAGACGACCGACCCTGGGCAGACCCCTATCCGGGGGAACTATCGCTTTGAGAATGCGAATCTGGCTGACTTCAAATGGATTGCGGGGATTCTCTCGTCGACCGGGCACTATCAGGGTACGCTGCGCGACCTGGCGGTGGACGGGGAAACGGAGACGCCGGATTTCCGGCTGACGCAAGTTGGAAATGCGCTCGCCCTGACCACACGCTTTCATGCGCAGGTGGATGGGACCAACGGAGATACTTGGCTGGAACCGGTCGATGCGACGCTGGGGCGTTCGCACTTTACCGCGACGGGGCAGATCGTCCGTGTGACCGCTGCGGGGGACGATGGAACTCCGCACAGCGCCGGACACGATATCGATTTGAAGGTCAATGTGGATAAGGGACGGATCGAGGACTTCATGCGGCTGGCCAGCAAGTCTGACAAGGCGCTGCTGACCGGCGATGTGACGGTGAAGACCATGTTGCACATTCCACCGGGGCCGGAACCAATGCAGGAGAGATTGCATATGAATGGTTGGTTTTCGCTTGATAAGGCAGTGTTTACCAGCCCGAAGATTCAGGGGAGGATCGCCGAGTTGAGCCTGCGCGGGCAGGGGAGGCCGGATGAACTGAAGACCGCCGATCCGGACGGCATTCTATCGCAGATGCAGAGCGGCTTTCAGTTGGAAGGCGGGGTGATTACACTGCCCGCACTCGACTTTACCGTTCCCGGAGCGAAGATCCAATTGAAGGGTACGTATGCTCTGGAGGGCGGCGGGTTGAACTTCGATGGCAGCGCGAAGATGGAGGCTTCGGTCTCAAAGATGGTAGGCGGGTGGAAGGGACTATTACTGTCACCTGCTGACCGCTACTTCAAGAAGGATGGGGCAGGGACCGAGATTCCAGTCCACGTAAAGGGAACACGGGAGGCGCCGGAGTTTGGGATTGAGTTTGAAAAGATGAAGCTCGAGGTGAAGCCGGGGGAGAAGGAATAGAGTCAGGTTTCGTGGTAACCCACATCTGGCGCGGTGAGGCTGCGCCAGATATGGGGCACACGGCCAGATTTGGGCACGTGGCAGGAATGGGACATCCAGCGTAATCGGGCTGTGTTCATGGACGCGTATAATTCTCCGTTGCTTCTAAATGAGGCAGCGGAGGGAACGAATGGACGGACTTTTTCTGATTCCACTGGGAGTATTGGCTCTCTTTCTTCTCATTTTGGTTCTCAGCAGCTTCTTTACCGTGCGCACGGCTGAGGTGGCCGTGATTACGCGTTTTGGCAAGTTTCTTCGCGTTGCCGAACCGGGACTGAATTGGAAGCGCCCGTTTTTTGACAGCGTTGCAGGAGTCGTGAGCCTGCGCGTCAACCAGATCTCGTTGACCATGGAGACAAAAACCAAGGACAACGTCTTCGTCACGATTCCGATCTCGGTGCAGAATCGCGTGCGCCCAGAAAAGGTCTATGACGCCTACTACAAGCTCTCCGACCCGACGGCGCAGATAAAATCCTATGTCGAACAGGTGATTCTGGGCCACGTGCCCGGCATGACGCTCGACGAGGTCTTTGCCTCGCAATCGTCGATCGCCGCAGCCGTCAAACAGGAACTTGACGCAGACATGGCCACTTTCGGCTTTGAGATCGTGAATGTGCTGGTGACCGACATCGTTCCCGACGCCAAGGTGAAGTCGGCGATGAACGACATCAACGCAGCGCAGCGCGAACAGGTTGCCGCCAACGCCCGCGGCGAGGCGGAAAAGATTCTGGTCGTCAAAAAAGCCGAGGCCGAGGCTGAGAGCAAGGCTTTGCAAGGCCAGGGTATCGCTAACCAGCGGAAGGCGATCATCGAGGGCTTGCAAGTCTCGATCGAGCAATTCCAGAAGGTGGTCGACGGGGCGTCGTCGAGAGATGTCATGCAGTTGGTGATGGTTACGCAGTACTTCGACACGCTAAAATCGATCGGCGAGAGCGACAAAACGAACACGCTGTTCCTGTCTCACTCGCCTGGTTCCGTGAAGGATGTCTCAGAACAGATTTTGGAGTCAATGCTGGTGGCCGGGAGCGCGAGGGTTTGACGCGTGCCTCTTCTGAGGACTTGAGTTTGAGTCCTTGGGCGAGGTCTTTTTAAGTCGAATGAGCTTCCCATCCTTCCGGCGACAGACGCATGAGGGATGGGAAGATAAATAAGATCAGCCCGTTCAATCAGATGAAAATGAAGGCGCATCCTCAAATGGCGCTAGTCAATGCGCCCACGTCTGGAAATCGAGACGCGGGCCAACGTCTAGCGTTGGATTAATCGGAGCCAAAGCAGCGCAGATCAGCTGACAATTTGGCAGCATTATGTGCGAGCGAGTTGTCGAAACCGAAGGGCCCCGTTAGGAGGCCATTTTGAGCAGTTCCTGCTCCGCGCGCAGCCAATCTTGCTCCGCAGATCCATCCTGATAGCCGCGTGCGGCCCAATAGCTCCGTGCAAGCCGCTCGATCTCCTCATGCGAGGGCATCACCGCCTTTGCAGCTTCGGCAACTTTCGTCTTCTTCGTGACGGTTTTGCGGGGTTTTGCGGGCGCCTTTACCTTCTTGATTGGTTCTGCCATATCGATCTCCTCGGTTAGGTGGTTGGGGTTGGCCGCCAAACTTGCGGGGCATCAACTATAGAATACAAAACTCCACGCTTCCATGCCATCCACAATCCGGCATGACGTATCCAGCGACTCAACATGCGACGTCAAATGGGGAGCGGGGCCTGATTAAAACTTGTAGCCACGGAAGAGGTAAACCAGCTCGACGACCAGAATGACGACGACCGTCAGCTCAAGAAAGAATGCGCGGCTCTGGTTGAACTGGTCTACCATGAAGCGGTACAACTCTTCCGCGGTGCGTACTTTTCTGGTCACAAGATCTTTATAATCAGGCACACCGACCTTCAAGGCCGCCAGCTTGTAGAGGCGCGCGGCAAACATGTCGCTGAGAAACTTGATCGCGTTGTCGGCGTGTTCGGTCAACTCCGCCACGTCGAGCAGCACCGTATGGAGCCGCGTAGCCGAGCGGGCCAGACGCCAGCGCGCCAGAATGCCGGTGCCCTTATCGAGCAGTGTGTAGACGCGTTCCAACTCTTCGGTCAGCAGATCGTCGTAGTAGCGGAACTCAAGCAACTGCGAGTTGGCATACTCCAGCAACTGGACCGCTGTCTCGGCGCCAGATGTTGTGTCATAGAGAAAGGCCGCGTTCCACCCAATCACCGCCAGGTCGTTGGAGTAATAGGAGATACGCGATTGCAGCACTTCGTTGCACTCGCTCTCGGCCAGTTGGCCGGTGTCTCCGCGAACCACCTGGGCGATGCGTGGGCCACGTTGCTGAATCAACTCGGTTACGGAGGGCGAACCGGCGATCTCACGCACGTGAAAGATGAGGTAGTCTTCGCTGAGCCATTCGTCGTAGGGCTTGATGAGCGCGGGGGCTGCGCGTTTCAGGCTTGCGCGGACGATCTCAGTGGCCTGGGCTGCAAAGTCGATGTCCCAGACCCAGCGGCTGGCGAGGCCAGTCAGCTTTTCCCAGTCACCGGAAAAAGGAAGCTCGAAGACTACACTGAGCACGCCATAGTCGTAGTATTTGATCTCGCCTTGGAGCTTTTCGCCGCTTTCCAACACCAGCGGCTCAGCGGGCACAACGACCGGCGGCCTCTGATAGCGCACATACCCCGGCGCGGGATGCTTCATGCTCGGCTTGTCGACCTTGCGGGCGCTGACGAGCTCCTGGAGTTTGTCGAGGCGAATCGCCTCACAGACATCAAATTGCAGGAGCACCAGCACAGAACCGCGCAGCAGAGCTTCAGCGGATTGGCTTACGGTTTCGGGCATGATGGCTCTAGTTTAACCTGTCATTCACGCGACGATCTCAGATTGGGTGCGAAGTGACCCGCAGCAGGTTTGAACCTGCGGCTTTCGCACTCTTGCGGGTGTACGGCTGAGCGTGTTTGACTGGGGTCCGAAGACGGAAGGAAAGAGATGACCTACATTCTTTCGCTGGACCAAGGGACAACTAGCTCCCGGGCGATCTTGTTTGACGAGGCGGGGACGATTGCCGCAGTAGCGCAGCATGAGTTTGAGCAGTTCTACCCGAAGGCGGGGTGGGTGGAGCACGATCCGACGGAGATCCTGACCAGCCAATTGGCCTGCGCGGTGGAGGCTTTGGGTCGGGCCGGGGCAGTGCCCAAGGATGTGGCGGCCATAGGAATTACCAACCAGCGCGAGACAGTGATCGTGTGGGATCGGGCGACAGGTAAGGCGATCTATCCCGCGATTGTCTGGCAGGACCGGCGGACGGCTGCGCAGTGCACCGCGTTGGTCGAAAGCGGGGTTGAGAATGCGGTCTCGGCGAAGACGGGGCTGGTGCTGGACCCGTATTTTTCAGCGACTAAAGTTGCGTGGATTCTGGACAATGTGCCGGGAGCGCGGGCGCGGGCCGAGCGGGGCGAGCTGGCCTTTGGAACAGTGGACAGTTGGCTGATCTGGCATTTGACCACCGGCGCGCGGCACGTGACGGACGTGACCAACGCCTCGCGGACGCTGCTCTTCAATATCGTCGAGGGCAAATGGGACCGGGAGCTGCTGCGCATCTTCAACATTCCGGAAAGCTTGCTGCCGGAGGTTGTGTGGTCGAGCGAGCGGGTGGGCGAAGTTACGACTACGCTGGGGCTGGGCGGGGTGGCGATCGCCGGGATCGCCGGGGACCAGCAGGCAGCGCTCTTTGGGCAGTTGTGCTGGCGGGCGGGCGAAGCCAAGAACACCTATGGGACGGGCTGCTTTTTACTGCAGAATATCGGGACCGGGGTGGACGGGAACGGGACGGGGTTTGTGCGTTCGAAACACCGGCTCATCACGACTCTGGCCGCCAGCGCGCAACACCGTCTCGAGTATGCGCTGGAGGGGAGCATCTTCATCGGCGGGGCTGTGGTGCAGTGGCTGCGGGACAATCTTAAGCTCATCGGCTCGTCGGCCGAGGTGGAGGCGCTTGCAGCCTCAGTGCCCGATTCCGGCGGGGTGGTCTTCGTGCCCGCGTTTGTGGGGCTGGGCGCACCGCACTGGGACCCGCACGCCAGTGGAATGCTGATCGGGCTGCGACGGGGCACCAAACCAGGAGAGATTGCGCGGGCTGCGCTGGAGTCGATCGCCTTCCAGGTGGCCGATGTTCTTGAAGCCGTCCAGAGCGAGACGACGCGGCTCGGTGCGCTGCGTGTGGATGGCGGTGCGGCGGTGAACAATCTGCTGATGCAGTTCCAGGCCGATGTGCTGGGCGTTCCGGTGGTGCGTCCGCAAGTGACGGAGACGACGGCGATGGGCGCGGCTTACCTGGCCGGGCTGGCGACAGGCTTCTGGGCCGGGCCGGAGGAGTTGCGGGCCAAGCGCCAGGGCGATGTGCGCTTCGAGCCGCGGATGAATGCGAGTGAACGAGCCGAGCGACGCGGGCTTTGGCGGCGGGCAGTCGAGCGGGCTAAAGGTTGGAGCAACGGATAAACAAAAGCCGGTTTAGGTTCGTCGTTTCCCACCCTTTCCGCGAAAGAATGCGGAAAGGACGGGCATCCGGCGATCGCGCGGTTTGAAACGTTCCCCAACCGGACTTTGGAATGCGTTGCGCCGAATCCTCAGATATGACCTCGGCCCCAACGCTTATTGCTTTGTTACCAAGACGCCGTTTGCGCTGGTTGTCAGCGTGAACCCCGCTGTATGGCTCGTAAACGTCCCGCTGAGCGAGCCGGACGTCAGGGCGGTGTAAGTCGCACCCGACTTCGGGGGATGCTTGGGGTTGACTGTCACGTTGAGGGCGGCTGACAAGGTCGCGTTCTGCTTCACATTGAGCGTACTGTTGCCAAACAATTCGGTCAGGGCAGCGCCAGCCGCCTGGCTGTAGTTGCCGATCACCGTCACGATCCCCGGCGACACGGTGCCATTGTTCGTGATTGAGCAGTTGACAGTTCCGCTTGGCGAGAGTGTTCCTCCCGATTCGACAATGACCGACGCGGCGCTTAGCAAGCTGCTCACTGCCGCCGTGGCTCCCGACGGCACTGTGAACGCACCGCTGACCGTCAGTGATCCCATACTCGCCGTGCATCCAGACGCCAGTGTAAACGTACCGCTTACCGTCAAAGTTCCCACGTCGATGGACCCTTGGCAGGCGAGGTCGTCCAAGGTAAGCGAAGGGACGTCGAGCACGACAAAAGAGCCCACGGAGGCGAGCGCCGCCAACGGATTGTTGCCGGATGTGTCCTGTAGGGAGCCACCGCTGGTGACCGATAGCACCGTGTAGTAGGCGCCGTCAGGCCCGCCCGTGATTTGTGAAATGTCGCTCGGGACTATCAGCAGGCCAGTGTCGTCAACGAGCCAGTTGCCGCCGCTCAAGGTTCCGTTTTGCAGCTGAACCGGACTGTCCGTCAGTCGCAGGGTACCCGTGGCGCCAACGTACACGGTGCCGGTGGTGTTCGAGAAAGAGGGGCTCGTAATCGAGCTGGTGTTATACACGTTGATGTCGCCAAAATTCGAGGGGTCGGTCATCTCGATCGACCCTGCTGACAACGCGGCTCCGTAAAGTTGGATCAGTCCCTGGTTATTCAGTGAGGTCGCGACCGAGAAGCTCGTGCCAGCCTTCCCCGATTCGATGATGAGGCCCCCTCCCTGGCTTATCTGTAGCGAGTGGATCGAGATCGGCGGCGTTGCGGTAGCCGTCGCGAGGAGAGGAATGCAGACATCGCTTGCCGGTCCTGGCACCTTTCGAGGGCTCCAGTTGCCAGCCGTGCTCCACAAGCCGTTACCCGCATTCCCGGTCCAAGTGGCGCCACAGGTCTGTGCATCCGCCAACTTGCCCCCGGTTACAACCAATGCCAGCAAGATGCCAGCATACAAGAGCGTCTTCACGTTATGCTTTTTTTCCATAGACGTATCCTCCACCGTTGGTTATAGGCATCTGCAAAGATGGCCTTGTTTGCGGATCGTCAAGGTTCTTGTCAATAGATTGTCAGGCTTGTAAATATCGCTTTACATGGAGGAAGTTGTCCAGGATGCTGGCTGAGTTCCGGCCGCAAAAAGAGGACCGAAGCCGGGATCGCATCTGAACGACGATTCGCCACTTGAATCGTGAGTCGCAAGTGACTGGCAGCGACTACGCTAATTCCACTTCGATTTTTTTGGTTTCGGGGTCTAGCTTGGTGATTTTGAAGGTGCGGATCTGGCCCTGGCTCAGGGGATCGGGCTTGGCCTTTGGAGCAGGCGCGTTGCCTTTCCAACGGGCTTTGAGCATCGACGAGAGGCTGGACAGGTCGGGTTTGGACACGGGCTTGGCAGCCGGCTTGGGACGGGGCGGGAGCTCGATCTGCACCTCGGGCGCGGCTGACGGAGAAGCGGTCGAAAACGTGGTGTGGCAGGTGGCGCGAATGCCGTCGCCTAGCTCGACGTGAGTGAGGGTGGGAGACTGTTCGACGACGCGGCCGGAGACAGTGTCGCCGACTTTGTGCTCGGCGATGTATTCGTCGATCTCGGTGGGGATGAGTTGCTTGATCGAGAGCTTGATCTGGCGCTTCTCGGGGTCGATGGCGAGTACCTGCGCTTTGACGATCTGGCCAACGCGCAAGACATCCTGTGGATGGTTGATGCGTTTGGCGTTGGTGATCTCGCTGACGTGGACCAGGCCCTCGATGCCGTCGGCAATCTGAACGAAGGCACCGAAGATCATCAGCTTAGTAACGGGGCCCTCGATTTGCGAGCCGACGGGGAAGTTGCGGGAGACTTCAGCCCATGGGTCGGCGAGGGTCTGCTTGAGGCCGAGCGAAATGCGGCGCTCTTCGGGCTTGACGGCGAGAACGACGGCATCGACGCGATCGCCGGGTTTGAGCATGTCGCTGGGGTGGCGGAGCTTCTTGCCGTAGGACATCTCTGAAATATGGATCAAGCCCTCGATGCCGGGCTCGATCTCGACAAAGGCTCCGAAGTCCATGAGGCGCGTTACGGTGCCGGTGATGCGCTGGCCTAAGGCGAGCGAGACGGTCTGCCAGGGCTCGGCCTGAAGCTGCTTGAGGCCGAGGGAAATCTTTTTTGTCTCCGTATCGATTCGCAGGATCTTGAGTTGTAGCTCCTGGCCGACGGTGAGAACGTCTTCGGGCTTGGCGACGCGGGCGTGGGAGATGTCGGAGATGTGCAAAAGGCCGTCGATGCCGCCGATGTCGATGAATGCGCCATAGGGCATGAGGGTGCGGACGGTCCCGGTGACGACGTCACCCTCTTTGAGAGCGTCGCGGCGGGCGGCGGTGAGGCCGCGGGCCTGCTCTTCGAGGACAACACGGCGATCGACGACGACGTCTTCGTCGGCAATGTCGAGCTTGGTGATGCGGCAATTGATCTCTGTGCCGACGAGCTTCTCGAGTTCTGCGGCGTCTTTGGTTCCGCTGCGGCTGGCGGGCATGAAGGCTCGCACGCCAACGTCGACGCGGACGCCGCCCTTGACGACTTCAGTGACCGTGCCGACGATCGCGGTCTTTTCGGCGAAGGCGGCTTCGAGGGCCGACCAGTCGCGGGGCTGGGCGACTTTGAAGCGCGAGAGTTCGTAATAGTGCTCTTCGTTGCGGCCGGTGACGGAGACGGGGAAGCTGTCGCCGGGCTTGACGGATTCGGCATTGTTTTCAAAGGCCGAGCGGGGCAGAACGCCTTCAGTCTTGTAGCCGATGTCGAGGAAGACCTGATCGGCGGAGAGGGAGACGACGACACCCTGGAGTTGGCGCTGGCCGGGCTGGCCCTTGTGGGAGTGGCTGCGCTCGAAGGCCGAGAGCGCGTCGGCGAAGGATTCCTGAGATTCGGAGGGCTCGGAAGGCTCGGCTGAAACTGGCTCGTGGGTGGGCTCGCGGGCTGGCCCCGGAGCCTTCTCGGGAGCCGCGACGGAGGCTTGGTCAGGGGCCGGCTCTGTGACTGGCTCGGGAGCTGACTGCGGCGTTTCTTCGGCGGCGGGCTGGGATTCTTCCAGGTTGTCGTTGGTCATAATGGTCTACTTATTCATTCTCCCATGAATCGGAGAGTGCGGTGCGAAAGACTCTGGGCGGATGGACAGGCAATGGGCCGGACGGCGAGAATTGTGCTCGCATCGGAGAGGGACAATATGAGGGCACTATCGATGACAAGGCGGGATTTTGTGCGTTTAGGGGCGGGGGCGGTCGCGGCAGGAGTCTGGGCATCGCGTTTGTCCGCAAAGCCGCTCGGCCTGCCCATCGGGCTGCAACTCTACAGCGTGCACGAACTGTTGCCCAAGGACTTTGACGGAACGCTGGCCCTCGTGCGCGAGGCTGGGTTCACCGAGGTCGAAGCGGCGGGCTACCACGATCGCACCGCGGCCGATTGGCGCAAGGCTCTGGACAAGGCGGGGCTGCGCTGCGTGGGCTCGCTTCATCCGCTGGATGCCTTCAAGGCGAAGCTCGATGAGCTGATCGAGTATGGGCATGTGCTGGGGCTCGGCTATCTTGGCTGCGTCTCGGCAAATCGCCGCGATCCCGAGGCGAAGGGGCCGCTCACGCTCGACGATTGGCGCTGGGTGGCGGGCGAGTACAACCGTATTGGCGAAAAGATCAAGGCCGCTGGGATGAGCTTCGCGATCCACAATGGCGTTCCCGAGTTCGGCTCGGAAGGCGGCGTGGTCTTCTACGACGAACTGCTGCGGCTGACCGACCCGAAGCTGGTGTGCTTTGAATTGGACTGCGGATGGATGTTCGCTGCTGGGCGCAACCCGGCGGAGTATCTGATCAAGACGCCGGAGCGCTTCCCGCTGCTGCATATCAAGGACATGGTAAAGGGGGACATGGTGAAGGGGGCAACGGGCGAGATGCATTCGTCGATCATGGGCCGGGGAGTGATCGACTACCGGCCGATCTTGCGCGCGGCGACGGGGATGAAGCATTATTTCGTCGAGCAGGAAGTCTTTGACATGGACGTGATG
Source organism: uncultured Occallatibacter sp. (assembly GCA_964525655.1). Taxonomy (GTDB): domain Bacteria; phylum Acidobacteriota; class Terriglobia; order Terriglobales; family Acidobacteriaceae; genus Telmatobacter. The sequence continues at coordinate 33,702 of CAZGHZ010000001.1, read as the reverse complement.
GAGTCTCTGCGGCTCGATGCGGCGTATATGAAGAAGCTGGAACTTTAGGGGTGTTTCTCGGTAGGCTTGTCTCCGGGGCTAAAGCCCGGGTCGACCCTGTTAGCTTTTTGCGGGGGTTGAAACCCCCGCCTCACTCCGGATCGAGTCTTCTCAAAGCCTGTTCATAAGCCAGTTGTAGATCGCGAATTCCGGAGGGAGCAGGGGGCTTTAGCCCCCTGAAAGAGTGCGAATTTGCGTGGCCTTCGGGCCCGGGTTCTTTTCCGCCATCACCCCCCAACGATTCAAGATCGTATCGCGGTGCGAACCCACCCATCAGCCAATTACACTGAATAGGATATGGAAATTCGCTCTGGGAACGAGATTCGCGAAGCCTTTCTGCGCTTTTTTGAGACGAAGGGGCACCGCCGGGTGCACTCTTCATCGCTGGTGCCTGCCAACGACCCGACGCTGCTCTTCACCAACGCCGGGATGAACCAGTTCAAAGACCTCTTTCTGGGGGCCGAGCGGCGGGAGTACTCGCGGGCGACGACTTCTCAGAAATGCGTCCGCGCGGGCGGCAAGCACAACGATCTTGAAAATGTCGGCTTCACGCGGCGGCATCATACGTTTTTTGAGATGCTGGGGAACTTCTCGTTCGGAGACTACTTCAAGCGCGAGGCGATCGGCTTTGCCTGGGAGTTGGTGACGAGCCCGGAGTGGCTCAACATCCCTAAAGACCGGTTGTACGTGACGATCTTTGAAGGCGACCCCGCCAATGGCGTGCCGCGCGACGATGAGGCCGAGGGCTATTGGATCGAGGCCGGAGTGGCGAAGGAGCGGATCTTCCAATACGGCCTCAAGGATAATTTCTGGCAGATGGGCGAGACGGGGCCTTGCGGGCCGTGTTCGGAGATTTTCTACGACATTGGGCTCGAAGCCGCGGAGACGCCGGGAGTCGATCTGCCCTTCGGTAAAGATGAGGCACGGTATGTCGAGATCTGGAACCTGGTCTTCATGCAGTTTGATCGCTCGGCGGTGGTGGACCCGTTGGGCAAGACGACGGGCTACACCTTGACGCCACTGCCCAAGCCATCGATCGATACCGGCGCGGGGCTGGAGCGGCTGGCGGCTGTGCTGCAAGGGAAGGTTTCTAACTTTGAGACGGATTTGTTTACGCCGCTGATTGAAAAAGCAGCGGAACTTTGTAACGTGTCGGGGAAGCGTGATAAGTGGGGTGCCCCGGATTTTCCAACGGGACCAATTGGATATGCAAGCACTGAGCTCGCTAACAATCTCCCAGTTGCCTCGGAGACAGATTTGATCGGCAATGCGAGCCTAAGGATTATCTCGGACCATGCTCGTGCGGCTACTTTCTTGATCAATGACGGCGTTCTACCCTCCAACGAAGGACGCGGGTACGTGCTGCGGAAGATTTTGCGGCGCGGGATTAGGCATGGGCGACTGTTGGGACAGGAACAGCCGTTTCTTTATCAGATGGTTTATGCCGTTCGTGATTTGATGCAGGGCGCTTACCCGGAGCTGAGTGATTCTGCTGCTCGCGTGGCTAAGGTCGTCGAGGCTGAGGAGAAGCAGTTTGATCGCGTATTGAAGATCGGCGTTGCTCGACTCAATGAGGAGTTACAAGGCAGCTTCACTGGCGACAAAGCCTTTCACCTATACGAGACCTTCGGCCTGCCGCTGGATTTTATGGTCGATGCAGCGCGCGATGCTGGCGTGAAGTTCGACGAAGCGGGCTTTGAAGCCGCACGCGCTGAAGAGCAGGCCCGCGCGCGCGCTTCGTGGAAGGGCGGCAGCCAAAAATCGGCCAGCCCAGCTTATCGCGAACTGCCTAAGACGAACTTTCTCGGGTACAAACAGCTCACCGCGCAAGGCGCGGAGGTTTTGGCGATTGTTAAGGAGGGCATGGGCGTTCCGGCGGCGGCGGCAGGGGATCTGGTCGATGTTGTGCTCGATCAGACGAGCTTCTATGGCGACTCGGGCGGGCAGACGGGCGATACAGGCTGGTTCACCTCGGCCGATGGAAACACGACTGTTGCCGAGATTCAAGGCTGCGTGCTGCCTGTCCAGGGAGTTCGCGCTCACAAGGCTTTGCTCAAGGAGCCCCTTGCGGTTGGCGATCACGTGCGGACCGTTGTCGATGGCGAGCGGCGCGATGCGATCCGGCGCAATCATACGGGGACGCATCTGCTTCACGCTGCGCTGCGGCAGGTGCTGGGCACGCATGTGAAGCAGGCCGGCTCGGCGGTTCATCCCGACCGGCTGCGCTTCGACTTTTCCCATTTTGCGCAGGTGGCCGACGAGGAACTGGAAGAGATCGAGTCGATTGTTAATCGTGAAGTCCTGGCCGATGCGCGGGTCGAGACTCTGGAAGACGTTCCGATCGATGTGGCCGTGAATGAGTACCACGCGATGGCGCTCTTCGGCGAGAAGTACGGCGACAAGGTCAGGGTGGTCAAGCTGTCAGATGGCTTCTCGACGGAGCTTTGCGGCGGGACACATACTAAAGCGACAGGCGAGATCGGGCTGATCAAGATCGTCAGCGAGGGGTCGGTTTCTTCCGGCGTCCGTCGGCTGGAGGCGATCACCGGGATGGGCGCTCTGGATGCCTTCCGGCAGGACTTTGCTGTATCGCAGATCGTGACGCAACTGGCTCCGCCGGCAGAAGGGACGAGCCTTTCGGCTTCCTTTCGAGCAAAACTGGCTTCGCAGGAAAACGAGCTGAAGCAACTGCGCCGCGAACTCGAAGAGGCGCGGATGAAGTCGGCGGCCGGGGCGCTGGATGATGCTCTCTCTCGTGCCGTTGACGTGAAGGGTGTGCGGCTGGTGACGCTGCGGGCCGATTCACTGGAACGCGGGCAGTTGCGGACGCTGGTGGACAATTTGAAGCAGAAGCTGGGTGAAGGCGTTGTGGTGCTGGCCTCTGCGCAGCCCGAGGGCAAGGTTGCCCTGATCGCTGGAGTGACGCCGGGATTGACCAAGCGGATTCAGGCGGGAAAACTTGTCGGGGCCGTTGCCAAGCTAGTCGGTGGATCGGGCGGCGGAAAGCCGGAGATCGCCGAGGCCGGCGGCAAAGATCAGGCGGGGATCGATGCCGCGCTGAAGGCTGTTGCGGGGATTGTTGGGGAGTTGCTGGGATAGGCACCTGCCGTGCGGGCAGACGGCGCTTGCGCGCCATGAGGTTTGCGGTCTCCCATCCATTTCGCAAAGTGCGCGAAATGGATGGGGCACCCGGCGGGCGTGGTTTCCCCGGTCCCCAGATGCGAGGGGCCGGGGGCACCCGAGGCTATAGCTCTCTTTACTGGTTTATGGCTCTGTCAGCTGGCAAGCAGAGGCGAGAATGATTCTATACCTCTATCTCGGGCGCGTGGACTACGACGAGGGATTGCAGCTCCAGGCGGAGATTGCGGGCCTCGTCGCTGAGGGCCGTACTCAAAATGTGCTGCTGCTGCTCGAGCATCCGCCGGTGCTGACGCTGGGCCGCAACGCTCGACGCTCAAATATACTTGCCTCCGATGAGCTGCTGGCCAGCCGCGGCGTTAGTGTGCATGAAATCAACCGCGGCGGCGACGTAACCTATCACGGGCCGGGACAGCTGGTCGGCTACCCCATCTTCGATTTGCGAACGCTGCGCAATCCAAGCGGCAGCCGTATGGGGCCGGTGGACTTTGTGCGCGGAATGGAAGAGGCGCTCATTCGCCTCTGCGGCGGCTTTGGCGTGCGGGCCGGGCGAATCTGCGGGTTGACCGGCGTCTGGTGCCACCTGCGGTGGGGCGGCGCTTTGCTTGAGAGTGATGGGAAGGAAAGCAAGATCGCCGCCATCGGCATTCACGTCGCGCGCGGCATCACCTCGCATGGCTTCGCTTTCAACGTGACGACGAAGCTCAGCGATTTCGATCTCATCGTTCCTTGCGGCATTTCCGACCATGCGGTGACCAGTTTGGAGAAGGAGATCGGCTCTGCGGCTGCGCTGCCTTCGCTTGAAGCTATCGCTCATCAGGCGGCGGGGCAGTTTGGGCAGGTCTTCGGAGAGCAGATGCTGGCCGTCGAGAGCCTGGAGGGTCTGCGCGCTCTGGCCGCAGATGCGGCACCACAGCAGTTCCCGGCTGAGGACACGCCGCTTCAGGTTCCTGCGGAGATCGAGCGGCTGATTGGCACGCCTGACCGGCCGGCTCGCGCCTGAGAGTCCTGCTCATGCCGAGCCTCAGTCTGTAGAACCGCAATCGTTGCCCCATGCGTCGCGATTTATAATCCGGCAGGAGGCGGAGAGATCTCGATGCCAACCGATGTGATTATGCCCCAGATGGGCGAGTCGATCTTTGAGGGCACCATTACCCGGTGGCTCAAAAAGCCCGGCGACCGAGTCGAGAAGGACGAGCCGTTGTTTGAGATTTCGACCGACAAGGTGGACGCGGAGATTCCCTCGCCCGTGGCCGGCGTTCTCACCGAGATCAGGTTCCCGCTTGGCGCGACCGTCGAGGTGAATACGGTCGTCGCTGTGATTGGCGACGCATCCGGCGCAATCTCTTCCGTGCCGGTTGCGCAAACTCCTCCAGCCCCTGTTGCAGCTTCCTCCGCATCCACCGCGCCAAAGGCGCAGTTGGCCGCACCGCAGGTGCTGGCCGGTCAGCGGATTCGCTCTTCGCCGCTGGTGCGGCGCATCGCCAAGGAAAACAATCTCGACCTCAACCAGATCGTGGGCAGTGGTTCTGAGGGCCGCGTCACCAAAGAAGATGTTCTCGCCCACCTTGCCCGAAACGAAACTCGCAGCACTGCGCCGAGGTTGGACGGACGGCAGGAGCCCATGACCAAGATGCGCGCGATCATCGCTCAGCGAATGGTCGAGAGCGTCCGGATCAGCCCCCACGTGCATACCGTCTACAAGATCGACATGACCCGCATCGCACGTCTGCGCGAGCGGGAGAAGGCACGCTTCGAGGCACAGGCCGGCGTCAAGCTCACTTATATGCCGTTTATTGCAGCCGCCGCCATTCAGGCGTTGAGCAAGTTCCCCATCGTGAACGCTTCGTTGGTCGACGGTGCAATCCAATACCATCCCAACGTTAATCTCGGCATCGCCGTGGCTCTTGAATGGGGGCTAATAGTGCCGGTGGTCAGGCAGGCCGAGAGAATGAGCTTCACGAGCCTGGCGCGCACGATTGCCGACCTCGCCGCCCGCGCACGCTCGAAGAAGCTACTGCCCGATGAGGTGCTGGGGGGCACTTTTACGCTGACCAACTCCGGGGTCTTCGGCGGGGAGTTCGGCTCGCCGATCATCAATCAGCCGGAGTCGGCGATCCTGGCCATCGGGGGCCTGCGCAAGGAGCCGGTTGTACTGACCGACGCCGAAGGCAACGATACCATCGCGATCCGCTCGATGCAGCACTTCTGCCTGGGCTTTGACCACCGCACCATCGACGGCGCCGACGCGGGCAAGTTCATGTTCGAGTTCCAACGCACGCTTGAGAAGTGGGACGTGCAGATCGGATCATAAGAGCGGCTACAGGAGCTTTCGGAATTGCTCCAAGCTCAACCCGGCGTCGCGAACAATGCCGCCCATCGTGAAGGCGTTGACCGGATTGTAGCGCGGACTAGTTAGGATGCGCGTGCCGTCCGTCATGACAATGTGCGCGCGCTGCCGGAGAACGCGAAATCCGGCCTTTTCCAGCGCGGCTACTGCTCTCAGGTGATTGATCCCCGGCAGCTTGGACACGGCGACCTACGCCACAGCGACTTCAACAACGCGGCCTTCGTCATTACGCGCCAACTTCTCGGCCGCATCGACATACTCTCGAATGGCGACTTGAATATTGGCCAGGGCCTCGTCTTCTGTAGCTCCCTGCGACCAGCATCCGGGCAGTCCGGGGCACGAGACGCTGTACCCTTCCTCGGATTTTCGCAAAACAACGCGATAGGTTGCCATGGAAGTTATCGTACACCCATCCGCAATCGTCAGTTAGTCAAGCGCACCCTACTCGTGCTTCACCCACGGGTCATACGTTCCTGCGCTCCAGGAGTGGCCCTCGGGATCTTTGACGGCAAACTCGCGGCTGCCGTAAGGCGTGTCTTGAATTGGCCTGATGACCTTTGCTCCCGCGGACACGGCGCGGGCGTAGGCCGCATCGGCGTCGGGAACCACGATGTAACAGCTTCGTGTCTCGACGCCGTCCAGGTCTGCGGGAGACTTAAAGCCCTTGCCATATTCGTCGTCCTTGCCGGAGCCGAGCATGATCATGCCGCTGCCCAGGGTCAGTTCGGCATGATCTATGCTCCCATTTTTACCCTCATAGACAACATGACGTTCAAATCCAAAGACGCTGCAGAGCCATTCGATTGCTGCCGGCGCATTCCGGTAACGGTGGCCTGGGACGATGGTACTGCCGGTTTTGCACATGGGGAACCTCCAATGCAACATTAACGTGAGCACAACGTGAGGGCAATAGTTTATGCTCTGCGATATGCGTCCGCCCTCAGGCGATTCTCTACTTGTGCAGATTATGAGCGCTTCGTTCGCTGAGGCGGCTGAGCGTGCCGGCGAACACCTGCTTTGCAAACCGGGCTGCTCGCAGTGTTGCCACGGAGCCTTCGTCCTCAGCCCGTTGGATGCGCTGCGGCTGCGAGAGGGCATGGAAGTTTTGCGTTCCACCGAGCCGGACCTTGCCCGGGAGGTCGAGCACCGGGCTTCTATGTGGCTGGTCGAGCATGAGGCGGGCTTTCCTGGCAACTTCGAAACGGGTGCGCTGGGTACCTCGCCAGAGGACCGGGAGCGCTTCGAGAGCTTCGCCAATGAGGCTCCCTGTCCGGCGCTCGATACCGAGACCGGCCGCTGCGACGTTTACAATTGGCGGCCGATGACCTGCCGGCTCTTTGGTCCGCCGGTGCGCATGGGGGAGGGTCAGGCCCTGGCCCACTGCGAAATCTGCTTCACTGGCGCCAGCGAGGCCGAGGTGGCGGCTTGCGAGATGGAGGTTCCCTTCGATCTCGAGGCAGATCTTCTCGCCGAGATTCCGTCGAAGGACGAGACAGTCGTAGCATTTGCTCTGCTCAAGTCAACTTAGCGTCTCACCGCGCTAAACTAAGGCTTGGACCCCCTGATGCCAACACGCCCCTGCTGGGTTGAGATTCACACTCGCGCACTTGAGGAAAACTTCCGCTTCTTATCCGCTCTGGCCGCGCCTCATGCCGAGCTGCTGGCCATCGTCAAGGCCGACGCTTACGGCCACTCGCTCAGCATCTGTGCGCCGGCCATGGTCCGCGCCGGAGCCCATTGGCTTGGCGTGACCAGCGTAGAGGAGGGCCTGACCGCCCGTGCGCTGTGCCCCGAGTCCCGCGTGCTGGTGATTTGCGGCCCCTTTCCTGGCCAGGGAGCTGCGCTTGTGCATCATGGTCTAACCGCTGTGGCCTGGGAGACCTGGCAGCTTGACGAATTGCAGGCTGCGGCATACGAGGTGGGTGCTGGTCCCGCCACAGTCCCCGTGCATCTCGAGATCGACACGGGCATGAGCCGCCAGGGAGTGGCCCCCAATCAGCTTGTCCCGGTGCTGGCCCGCTTTGCGCCGGGATCGCCCCTGCGCCTGGAAGGTGTGATGACTCACCTTTTTGCCGCCGATGAAGCCAGCGGAAGAGTGACCGAGGAGCAGCTCGACCGGCTCGATGGCGCGCTGAGTCAGATCGGTGCTGCGGGGCTGTTGCCGGATTGGCTCAATGTGGGCAACTCCGCTGCGCTGCTTGCGGGTCAAGCCGCGACGATAGGGTCTCTTGCCGATCGTCACGGAATGAAGGCACTGCTTCGGCCGGGCCTGGCGCTCTATGGCCTGGTTCCACAGTTCGACTCGCAATTTGAGCCGCCCCAGCGTCCAACGATTGCGGCCGCGCGTGACCGGTTGAAGCCGGTACTCGAGTGGAAGAGCCGCATCGTAGGCCTTCGCTCGGTTCCTGCCGGCGCTGTAGTGGGTTACAACGGGACCTTCGTGGCCACTGAACCGATGCAGTTGGCGCTGTTGGCAGTGGGTTACGCAGACGGCCTCGACCGCAAGCTCGGCAACCGCTTCAGCCTGCTGGTTCACGGCCAGCGCGCGCCGTTGGTCGGCCGCATCAGCATGGACCAGACCGTAATCGACGTGACCGAGATCCCCGGCGTCGCTCCTGGCGACGAAGTAGTGATTCTGGGCACGCAAGCGGGAAGCGAAGGCTCTGAAACCATCACCGCCCTCGACCATGCCGAGGCATCGGAGACGATTCCCTGGGAGGTCTTCACCCGCATTGGCGCGCGTGTGCCGCGAGTCGCGGTCTAAGAACTTTCGCTACATCTGTCATGGCCCCATGTGCCGGTCTTGAGGCCGCTGGCCTTGTCGAGGCGGTTCCAGGGCAAGGCTACTGGGAAGACGGCGGATTCACGATCGTCGAACATCCGCCCCTGCCGGTGCAGCGCATCATCGCCGGGCTGGACCGCGACCTGGCGGTCTCGAATGTGCTCACCATGGATCAGTTATTGGGCAACTCGACGCTTGACGCAAGATTCAATACGACGATTCTGATGGCCTTCGCGTTCGTCTCGCTGCTATTGGCCGCGGTGGGGTTGTTCGGCGTGCTCTCCTATATCGTGGCACAGCGGAGAAACGAGATCGGAATACGGATGGCTCTCGGCGCGCGGCGGGAGCAGGTACTCCAGAAGGTGCTGTTCGATGGGCTGCGCCCCGCGCTATTTGGGTTGGGGATTGGGCTAGCGGCCAGTGCGGCTACCGTGCGGCTGATTCAGTCGATACTCTATGGAACGCAGCCGCTCGATCCGGCGGTTTTTGCGGCCGTAGCAGTGATTCTTTTGCTGGTGGCATCGCTGGCGTGCATGGTTCCGGCGTGGAGGGCAGCACGGTTGAATCCGATGCAGGCGCTTAGAACCGAATAGGCGCGGAAGTGGAGATCTCCCGTGCCTATTTGGCTGTCTCTGGCTGGTTGGCGACTTCTATTGCGTGACCGGCTCAGCGGGCAGCGCCTTTGACGGCTTCAGATGGGGAGCGTTCGGGGCCTCTGGAGCAGCGGGAGCCCTGGATTCGGTCATGGGTGGCGCAGGCGGGGGTGGCGAGCCCTTTTTGATGTGCACGTCGCCGTTCTCTGCGTTGAGAACGATCTTCGCTCCGCCCGAGCCGATCTGGAAGACGGCCGACTTGTCTTGGCCTTCGGTTGAGGGAAAGGCATAGTCGGAGAGAATTTCGCCATTGTGCGTCCGTACATTCACCGATGCGGAGGCGTTGGGAGGCAAGGTCAGCTCCACGTCACCCTTGCCGTTCCTTGCGTCCACCGCGTAGGAACCGGCCGGCTCAATCGAGATGCTTCCATCGCGGTCTTCCACAACGCTGTCACCGTAGATCTCACTCAGATTCACATCCTTGGAATGCGTGGACACCCGAACCTGGCCCTTGGCCTGGTTGATGCGCAGATCGTCGGAGTTGAGAGTCAGGTCGCCGGGCAGCCCGGCCAGTTGCAGGTCGGTCACAGAGGTGTGCATGTGTATCGGCCCGGAGATGCTCTCCAGGTGCACATCGCCAAGGATCTCGCCGCTTTGGGTGATCTTGCCTTTGACCTCTGAGAAGGTGATGTCGTTCAAATCGCCGTCCGAGATCACATCGCCCTGAATATCGTGGGCGGAGAAGTCATGCTTGCCGTCGGAGAAATGCGCCTCAATCACTCCCGCAATCGAACTGAGATGAACGTCGCCGTGCGCCTTGACGTTGATTCCTGTCCCTAGCCCCGCCGCCGTCACGTCGCCTTTACCGGCGTTGACTGTGACCTTGGCGCTGCGGGGAAGACTAACGGAGAGGTTTAGCCGCCCGCTCGAATTGCCCTCCGCCTTCACCAGCACGGAGCTTCCGCTGACGGTCAGATGAGGCGCTTCGGCATCGAAGATCTTCTTTGCCTCCGAATCTGAGCCGGCGTATGCCACTTCCTGGGCCTGCACTTCGACGATGGTTCCATCGCCCGCCGTGATGCTGACGTCGCCGCGAGGATTGTCGATCTCAATGGAAGCATTTCCAGGAATTGACGCGCTCAGCAGCTTCTGATCATTATCGTGCTCGGGCAAGCCGAAGGAGTTGAAAAAGTCGTTGTCGTGGTCGCCCCAGTTCCAGTTCCCCGGCCCCCAGTGGGTCCATCCGGACGCACAGAGCCCCAAAACTGCTAGCGTGATGATGATGCCCGCAAAGCTGCCGCTGCGCCGCACGGGAACCTCACGGCGCATGTCCAACATCCACTCGCCCAGCAAGGCCAGGCCAGCGCCGATCAAAAGCACCGGCCACCACTTGCCATACCAGACCCAGAAATCGCCGCCCGCGATATGGCCTGTGAGCACCAGCAGAGCCACAATGCCTACAGTGATCAAAAGGACGGGGCCGACGATCGAGGGAACCCTCGGACCGTAGACGCCCATGTAGTTCGCCTTCATGGATTGCTGTTGAGCCTTCCAGGCGTCGCGCTGCGCGCGCCATGCCGCCTTCTGCTGTTCCTTGTAGACCCGGTATTGCGTCTTGGAGTCGTAGGGCGGAAACGGGGGGGGTGCTCCGCTGCCGGGAGGTGTATTGGGTGGCATGTTCGGAGGTACGCTGCTCATAATTGTCCTCCCTCGGGTTCCTTCCCGGTGTCTTGTGCAAAAGCCTGAGTCGACGCTGAACTCTCCGCTGTCGGTGCCTGCGGCGCGCTTGCCAGATTTGAGCCAGGGTACGAAACCGAACTCGAGCCCGCAACTGGTCCAGGGTAGGGCTGGCCCGGATACGGTCCCTGCTGCGGATAGCCGCCTGTTGCCAGCGCCGCGCGCTCAGCCAACTTAAGCACTCCGGCCAGGATCAGAAACAAAGGCCAGCTCTTGCCCCAGCTCAAAATGTCAGCCTGGTTGAGAAGTGCGAGCGCGCCAACCAGAAGAATAAAAGCGGGGCCGCGCAGCCCGCGAATCACCATGTAGTGGTTCATTTGGGGCCTCCTTGCGAATCACCGAGACGGCGAACGATCAGCCACGCGCCCAGAGCGATCAGGAACAATGGCCAGGTGAACTCCAGAAGGTGCCCGTGGAAGACGTCCAGTTGGGCAAGCAGGAACAGGATGCCGAGGGCAATCAGCACGATGGCGCCAACCGGTTCTTTGCGCCGCCAGAACAACGGGTGCATATATTCGGGAGGGCCCGGTGGAATGGGCGGTGCGGTAGGATCGACAAACCCGGCTTGAAACGGCGTGAACGGTGACTGATAGGCACCCGGAACCTGTCCGGCATACGGTGTCTGAGCCCCACCCGCTGCCGGTCCGGGCGCAGTTGGCTCGGTGCCGGGGCGGCTCGGATACCGCGGTCTCGTGCCCAGGTTCAGCCAATTACCCACTTCGTTCAATCCAAAAGGATCGGGAAGCGGCTGGCCGTCGCGCAGCGCCTTGGCGGTGTGGAAGGCCTCAAAGGACTGGTAGAGGACCCAGGCTCCGATGAAGATGCCAAAGAGCCCATTGATCCTGCTGGTGATTGAGACCAGTACCGCAAAGACGAGGACATGAATGAAGCCCTTCAAGAACTGCCCGTTATACATCGCGCCGACGCCGGGAATTACTCCCAGCGAGCCGGCAACCCACGGATTGGGACCGCCAACTGGGACTGTCCCAAACGACTGTTGATAGCTCTGCAACGACTTCCAGCAGGGCTCGCAGAGTAGCTGGCCTCCAACTGCGTTGCGCACGCAGCCGGTGCACAGTGCCTTGCCGCAGTTCTGGCAATAGGCGGCCGCATTGACGCCACTGTGATTTACGCAGTCCATACCGTGCTCCTTTCCCGTATTTCTTCAGCGGAGCCGCCGGAATGCGCGGGCGCTTCCTGAAAGCTCAGGGAAGCTTCTAAAACCTCAGAATCATTGAGATTGGGTTCGAGTGCCGGTCCAATTGCCGGGTCGCCCGACTGCTGCGGAGGGTCCACCCTTGAGCCGCCGTCCTTGTGTATCGGAACTTGCTTAGACTCACCCGGCGAAGCTTCTGGCGGCTTCTGCCTGTTTTCTTCGCCTTCACCCTTTCCGGTGCCTTCGGTGGTCTGGCGCAGCTCCCGCATCCGGGTCTGCACCTCATAAACCAACCGCAAGTGGTCGTAGTAGCGAATGATCGGGGTCGAGGCCGCCGTCAGTCTCCGCTCCATGAACGAGCGAATCGTGCTGGGTTTGAGATCGGAGAGCCTCAGATCGAAGACGCGGACTCCGGTCAAATTAAGCGTCATGGCGATGGAAAAGAAGGCCATCGCGGCGGTCATCAACAGCCGGGGTTCGGCGAATCGCCTAACGCTGCCCACGAAGCCTGGACGCTGCCAAGCCGGAATCATCGGGACGACTTTGCCGCCGCCGGTCACCAATCCATAGCCGGCCACTTGTCCTGGGCCAGTCTGAGCAAGGATCTTGTCCAGCAATCCGGCCGGAACCTCGGGCTCAGCCGCAAGAAACTCCAGCCACTCGCGGCCGCGGCGAGCCTCTTCAAAGAGCGCGGTGCAGGCCGGGCAAACGGCCATATGAGAGGTAAAGGTCGCCTCGTCTGCGGGCTTCAGCAGCCCGTCCAGCGCGTCCGCCAAAAGAGTCTCCCACTGCCCGCAGGCCGGAGAGTTCGGAATGAATGTGCGCCCTGCCATGGTTACATCACCTCCCGTCTATTACGTTCCAGCAGCCTCGCTAGTTCCGCGCGGCCCCGGCTGATGCGGGACTTGACCGTTCCTTCGGGTATGCCCAGCACCTGCGCGATCTCCTTGTAGTCCAGATCCTGTAAATCGCGCAGAATCACCGCCTCGCGCAGCTCGACGGATACCCGCGCAAGGGCGTCTTGCACCATCTTTGCCAGTTCCTTTTTGGCCGCCGACTCGTGCGGCGAGGGACCGGCTGAAGTCAGCCGGTCCACCGGCTTCAATTCTTCGGTGTTTTCCCAGCCCGCGTCGAGAGAACCGGTAGCGCGCAGGTTGCGGGTCCGCCTGAAGTTATCGACCAGCAAATTGCGAGTCATGGTCGTGATCCACACCTGGAGTGAGCCGCGCCCCATGTCGAAGCTGGCCAGGTTGGAATAAACCTTCAAAAAGACATCCTGAGTGAGATCTTCGGCGTCGGATGGGTTGCCTGTAAAGCGATAACAAAGCCCATAGACGCGCCGATGGTGGGTGCGGACCAACTCGGCCCATGCGCCGGAATCCCCGTCCATACAGCGGCGGACGATCAGAGTCCAGTCTTGGGAGCTGTCGATCTCCAACTTGCTTGCCTCCCCGCGTGTCTGGCGGGCGACCGGCATTCGGTCATAGCCCGTTTCCACGCGGCCGGCGACGGGCGGCCGCTGAACGTTGGTTGCCTCTTTTCGGGCTTCCTGGTAGAGCAGCAACGGTTTGGCCGGCCAAGCCAGCCCCATTCCCATCCCGTTCCAGCTTAATGTACCCACGCACTGCATACACTGCAAATACGCGAGAGTGGAAGGATTGGTTCCGTAGGCTGAGAGGTTGGGTGCGACACGGCTGCTCGCGCCCGGACACTCAAAGGCTGGATTGCGAACCCCAAAGTCTCAAAACAGGAGTTCCTCGGCGCCCGGCAAATGAGTCCCATCGCATTGGCGGCAACAGTGTACAGCAAAGGCCCCGTCGCTGACGTTCATGCTCTCCCACCCTTGCCGCGATAAATCTGCGAGAAAGAGAAGATTGGCGGGAATCCCATGAATCGCACCTAGAAAGTCAGCGATTTGCACCGTTGCCAGCTCATTCTCTGCCATCGTCCTGCCCCTTCATGCGCGCCAAACATATCCGGCCTATAATGAAGCATGGCGACTGTCCATCAGTCAATCCCGGAAGAGGCCTCGGGCTCAGCTCCTGTACCCAATAAAGGAAGTCTGCCTGCAGTTTCCGAAGCCGACCAGCAGGCCATCGACCGGCGGATTGAGGCCCTTCTCAAGCAGGTCCACGCCAACCGTCCCACAGAAGACATCTCATTGATTCGCAAGGCTTGGGAGTTCTGCGTCCGCCACCATGAGGGACAGATGCGGGCCTCCGGCGAGCCGTATATCGTCCACCCGCTCGAGGTGGCCGAGGTGCTGGCCGAGATGAAGATGGACTCGACGGCCATCGCCGCAGGTCTGCTGCACGACTCCGTCGAAGACACGCCCGCCACCAACGAAGAGATTCAGGCCGGATTCGGCGACCAGGTAGCGCACATCGTCGAGGGCGTTACTAATATCGACAAGATTCAATTTGCCAATCGCGAGGACCGGCAGGCCGAAAATGTGCGCAAGATGCTGCTGGCTATGGTTTCGGATGTGCGCGTGGTGCTGATCAAGCTGGCCGACCGTCTGCACAACATGCGCACCCTGGAGCACTTGAGGCCCGAACGCCAGGAGGCCATTGCGCGCGAGACCCTGGACATTTATGCACCTCTGGCTCACCGGCTGGGCATGGGCAAGGTGCGCGGAGAGCTTGAGGACCTGGCCTTCCGCTACACCGATCCGGTCAGCTATGAAAAGGTCTCGGCGGCCGTCGAATCTCGCCGCATCGAGGGAGAGCAGTTCTTGCGCGGCGTGGAAGACACGCTCAACGAGCAACTGCGCGAGAACAATATTCAGGCCCGCGTCGAGTGGCGCATCAAGCGCATCTACTCCATCTTTCAGAAGCTCGAACGCTCGAAGGTCTCCTTCGACCAGGTCTACGATCTGCTGGCCGTTCGCGTCATCACTCAGGATGTGGCTGCCTGTTATGCGGTTTTTGGTTTGATCCACACGATGTGGCGGCCAGTGCCGGGGCGCATCAAGGACTTTATAGCGATGCCGCGCGCCAACCGCTATCAATCGCTGCACACGACGGTGATGGGGGCGAGCGGACACCAGTTTGAAGTGCAGATCCGCACGGAAGAGATGCATCGCATCGCCGAAGAAGGCATTGCCGCCCACTGGAAGTACAAGGCCGGTGGCGGGGTGGTCACCGCTCGCGACGAGGAGCGGCTCAACTGGATCCGCCAGCTCGTCGAGTGGCAGAAGGAGATGACCGACCCGAACGAGTTCCTCTCCAGCCTGAAGATGGACCTCTATCCGGACGAGACCTACACCTTTACTCCCAAAGGTAAGGTGGTGGTGATTCCGGCCGACGGAACTCCTGTCGATTTTGCCTATACGATTCATACCGAAGTCGGCCATACCTGCGTGGGGGCCAAGGTCAACGGACGCATGGCTCCTCTGCGGACCAAGCTGCGGACCGGCGACATCATCGAAATCGTCACCCAGAAGGATCACAAGCCGAGCCGCGACTGGCTTACCTTCGTCAAGAGTCCGCGCGCGCGCAACAAGATCAAGCACTGGCTTAACGAGGACCATCGGCGCAGGGCGGTCGAGATCGGCCGCAAGCTGCTGGAACGCGAAGCCCGTAAATTCAAGGTGCCACTCGCGCAGATTAGCGACCAGGATCTGAGCCGTATCGCAAAGGAATATAGCGTGGCTACGGCCGCCGATCTGCTGGCCGCGCTGGGGCTGGGAAAGCTATCTGCCCGCCAGGTGCTCGGCAAACTTGCTCCCGGCAGCACCACCCAGACGGAGTCTGAACCCGCACCGGAGATCAAGCCCGCAACCGCCGAGTCGGCAATGTCGGACGCGGTGCGCAAGCTGCACCTAACCGGCTCCGATTCGCTACAGGTCGAGGGGCAGAACGACATGCTCGTCTACCGGGCACGCTGTTGCAACCCGATCCGCGGCGAAGAGATCGTCGGTTACGTCACCCGCGGCAAGGGCGTCGCCGTTCATGCGCGCAGTTGCCCCAATGTGCAGAATCTACTGTATGAGAGCGACCGCCGCATCTCCGTCGAGTGGTCGCGGAAAAGTCCGGCTGCGGCAGGCCAGCCGCAGCGCTACCCGGTCAAGATAACCGTCTCCTGCGACGACCGCGCCGGCATGTTGAAGGAGCTGATCGCCGTCATCTCCGACGATAACGCCAACATCAGCGGCGTCGACATCCGCAAAGACGAGAACGGCGAGGCTGTCGTCGAGCTGATCGCCGAGGCTGAAGACGTCCATCATCTCAACCGCATGGTTCTCGGCCTGCGCCGCGTCTCCGGGGTCCGCGCCGTCCAGCGTGCGCAGAAGCTCTAGCGATCTCGGTTGCCCTTCAAGGCCACCTAATCAACGCAAGGGCTATTCAATCCGGGTAGATTCCCTTCTCCTCTCCAATGTACCGAGTGGTCCGAACCGCTCAGACGAACGTCAATTGCGGTGAGATGCTGATTTCTGCGGAGCATGCTTTTTGGAGTGAAGGGTTGTGACCCACTCGCTCGCTCTCGCTACGATGACGGGCTTATCCGTAGCCGATTCCACGCAGAAAGAGGCCGATTCGATGACTGGGCTCACGAAGAAGACCTTTGATCCCGCAGGCTTTCTGGCGACCGAAGGACCGGGACGAAGCATCCACCGGAAGATGGCAAGGCAGCCTTTCTACTCTCAGGGAGGCACGGCTGACTCTGTGTTTTATCTCCAGAGCGGCCGGGCAAAGCTCACTGTTCTCTCCAAGCGGGGCAAAGAGGCAACGGTAACCATGCTCGCCTCCGGGGATTTCTTCGGCGAGGAGTCGATGGCTGGTGCGGGGGTGTTGCGGACGGCCTCGGCTTTGGCCGTTTCCGTCTGCGCTGCGCTCAAGATCGAGAGGGTCCAGATGCTCCGCGTGTTGCGTGATGAACACGAGTTCTCCGATCTTTTCATGCAGTTCATCCTGGCGCGTGGGATCAGAACTCAGGCGGATCTGGTCGATCAGCTCTTCAACTCGAGCGAAAGACGTTTGGCGCGAACCCTTTTGCTGATGGCAGAGTTTGGCGGACCGGGCGAACCGGAGACACTGATCCCACCCGTGACTCAGGAGACGCTGGCAGAGATGATCGGAACCACACGTTCGCGCGTCAGCTTCTTCATGAACCGCTTCAGAAAGCTCGGCTACATTGAATACAACGGCCGCATACGGGTTCACACATCGCTGCTGAACATGGTCCTGCACGATGAGTTACCGGAAGAGAACGCATCCAGGCCCAAACTCCTCGATCCGCCGCCCAGTGCTGCGCGGAGTGCCAAACGAGCGAAGCTGACGTGAGCCAGGAGCGTCAATCGCCCGCTCAACGGAAGATAAACATGCGCTACAGATTCGGTCGGGAGACTTTATGTCGTTCGGAATATACGCTACAGGCTTCGCAATCATGATCGCCGGATTGGCCTACGCTGCACACCTGATCCACATGCCGGCGCACTGGATTGTTGTGGGTGCGATCTTCATGACAGGTGTCGGGCTTCTGTCGGCCGTCAAGGCCACACGCCAAAAAGACTCCGCCAACTAGGTCTGATACCGGGAGTTCGAATTGCCGCGATGCGCCCTCTCGGGCAGGCGCGGGCGCACGGGACTTGCGGGGCACCGGCTTTCTTTTCGGTTGCGGATCAACCTTTGCATCGCGTTCTCGTCTATACAGGCTGATCGCTTTCTCGTGGAAAGGGACTCGTTCCCGTCGCAAAGCGAAGCCGCCTATTATGATGGCGTTGGAGCTCAAGCTGGTTTGTGAGCACCCATTCGGTTCTTCCCTGGAGTCTTTTCGAGGGCAGTCGCAACTTTTTGTGTTTTCGGGGGTTTAACCTCCGAAGGAAGGTCAAGGATCACCACTATGCGTTCTATGAGTTCCCTCCCCTCTTGCGCACTGGCCTGCGCATTGCTCTGCTCGACCGCCATGCTTTCCAATCGCGTCTTGACGGCCCAGGAGGTTGCGCCCGCGATCCGAATTGTCGAACGGATCGACGAAAGCAACCTGGTGACGCTCAAAGGCAACACGCATCCGGCGGCCAATGCGAAGAACGATCGTGGCAGGGTCAGCCCGGATCTCCCCATGAGCGACTTGGTCCTTGTGCTGAGCCGAAGCCCACAGCAGCAGGCGGCATTTGAAAAGTTCGTTGCCGGCCAGTACGACTCTTCTTCGCCCAACTTCCATCAGTGGCTCACGCCAGAGGAGGTAGGCCAGAAGTTTGGCCCGTCTGAGAACGACATCGCGGCCGTTTCCGCGTGGCTTACCAGCCATGGTCTTTCTGTGGATGAGGTCACGAAGGACCGCATGTCGATCCGCTTCAGCGGCAAGGCCGCGCAGGTCGAGAGCGCTTTCCACACAGAGATTCATAATCTTGAGGTAAAGGGCGTCGCTCACATCGGCAACATGACCGATCCGAAGATTCCCGCCGCGGTCGCTCCGGCGGTGGTAGGCGTCAAGCAGTTGCACAATTTCTTTCCACGGCCTGCGCACCACCTGGGCAGCGTGGTCCGGCGGGATGCATCGACGGGAAAATGGATGCGATTGCCAACCGCTGCGGCTTCAGACTCTAAGCCGGGGACTCTGGGCACGCGGCCGGCGCTGGGCGAAGCGGCGATCGGCTCTCAACCTGGCGGCAGTGTCAGGACGGGGGCAGCGAAGCCACAGTTCGGCATCAGCCAGAGCGGCGCGAATGCCTACGTGCAAGAGGATGTGGCGCCGAACGATTTTGCCACGATCTACAATATTCTGCCGCTGTGGAACGGGACCACGGCTGCCGGTGTCATCGACGGGACGGGGCAGACGATCGCGATTGCGGGAACCAGCGACATCTGCGTCGGCCAAAACGTTCCGGCTTGCATCGACTCAACAAGCGGCTCGCCCAACAACGATGTCCTTGTCTTCCGCAATACCTTCAGCCTTCCGACCACCAATGCGGCCAACACGCCGATACGTGTCTCCGGCAACAGCCAGCCGCTCACGGTCTGCAACGACCCAGGAACCGAGAACATTCCACCCCCCTGCACCATCGACGATCTGGTTGAGAACTCGCTCGATGTGGAGTGGTCTGGCTCAATCGCCAAGAACGCTCAGATCGTGCTGGTCGCCTCCTATGCCCCGCCGAGTTCGACGGTCGACGGCCTTTGGGATTCGGAGAATTATATTGTCCAGAATATTGGCAATGCTTCATCTCCCGTTTATGGCGCTCGCATCATGAATGTAAGTTATGGCGAATGCGAGCTGGCCAACGGCACCGCCAGCAACGTGGAGTACTACGACATGTGGCAGACGGCGGCGGCGGAGGGCATCTCAGTATTTGTCGCCGCGGGCGACTCGGGCTCGGCCTCCTGCGACGATGGGAGCTACGTTGCGGAGTCGGGACTCGCTGTGAGCGGACTCGCCTCCACTCCGTGGAACACGGCGGTGGGAGGAACAGATTTCAATTGGTGCACTCCGGATACTTTTTTCAATACCGAGTGCAAGGCATCGCCTTATTGGAACTCGACCAACAGCGCGAACGGTACCAGCGTCAGCGCGTCCGGCCCTCAATCGGGTTATGTTCCCGAAACTCCCTGGAATGAATCTTGCTCCAATCCACTGACGCTGCCTTGGGTGCAGGATGTTGCGAACACTCTCTACAGCATTCGCTCTTCAGGTTCTGGAAGCGTTGCGAATGTCGAGCAGGCCTGCAATTTCGTCTTTGATTACAGCTATTATTCCTCCCCAGGCGCACCCCTGGGGCTCGATTATTACTACCCCTATATTGAGTCTCTTGTCCAGACGGTGGGCGGCAGCGGCGGGGCCAGCGGGTGCGTGGTGGGCAGCGCAGTTACCGTCCCCGCCAGTGGCGGAATTACCGGGTGCACCGCCGGAGCAACCAGCACGGGCACCACAACCGGCCCCGATACAGGGACTGCGCAGGCGTCGATTCTCCTGCACAACGACGGCTGGATCAAGCCGAGTTGGCAGATCAATGCCAAGATTCCTGGTCTCCCCACCACGGATGGCGTGCGCGATCTTCCGGACGTGAGCTTCTTTGCGTCCGACGGCTATATTTCGAGCAGCGCGTACTTGATGTGCGCTTCGGCATTTAACCAAGGCAACGCTCCATGCGCCTATTCGACCTACTCCGAGCCTTTTTACCAGGAAGTCGGAGGAACGTCGGTTGCCACGCCCGCCATGGCCGGAGTGATGGCGCTGATCAACCAGAGGGCTGGCTCGCCGCAGGGACTTGCCAACCCCGAGCTTTACTCACTGGCCGCTCAGCAGACGTATTCCTCTTGCAGTGCGGAGACGGTCTCGACCTCGAGCAGTTGTTACTTCAACGACATCGATTCGGGCACCATCGCGATGCCCTGCGACGCTGTGGACACAACTCCCAACTGCACGACGACTCAGTCCACCTTCGGCTATCTGGACGAGATTGCCATCCTCACCGGCTACAGCGCTGGTGCGGGTTACGACCAGGCGACCGGGCTGGGATCGCTGAACGTGGCCAATGTAGTGAATGCATGGGTCTCGACGATCGGCGCCGGAAAGACCACGGTGACGGTGACGCCAACGCCGGGGACCGTCACCATTGGCCAGAGCGTGAGCGTGCTGGTGACGGTGGCGAGTTCCTCCTCTGGCGCGACGACGCCGACAGGGTCAGTGACGCTCTCCGGCGGCGGCTACCCATCAACGACCCAGACTCTTGCTTCCGGGACAGCCACCTTCGCGATCCCTGCCGGCAGCTTGACAGGTGGAACCGATACCCTGACGGCGAACTATACCGGAGACTCGAACTACGCGCCCTCAATCGGGAGCGGGACCGTGGTCGTGAACAAGCTGAGCGCGACGGTCTCTGCCGCGCCGACACCGGCCAGCATTCAATCAAACCAGACGCTGACGGTAGCAGGTACGGTGGCCTGCTCGGGAACCTGCACTGGCAGCGCTACCCCGACCGGTACGGTGACCGTCTCCTACGGAACCACCTACACGTCGCTTCCCGCCACATTGAGCGCCAGCGGAAGTTACTCGGTGACCGTCACGCCGAACTCGCTCACCGGTCCGAGCGGCACCGATACGCTGACGGTTCAGTACAGCGGCGATGCCAACTACTCCCCTGCATCCGGATCGACTTCTGTCAATGTGACGTATTTCCAGGTGCTTACCCCAACCGTGAAGGTAACCACAACCTCGTCGACGGTGGATTCCGGCTCTCCGGTGACAGTGACGGTGACTGTGACAGGGACGGGAACGACGGCGCCGACCGGTCAGGTGACGTTATCGGGCGGCGGTTATACCTCCTCCACCTCCGCGATGCTTGCGCTAGTGAGCGGGATTCCCACGGCTACGTTTACCGTCCCTGCGAACACGCTGAACTCGGCCCCGAACTTCCCCACTAGCGACATGCTCACGGCGGATTACCTGGGAGACGCGAACTACAATCAGGCGGTTGGTACGTTGACCTTAACTGTGACGCAGTCGGGCTTCTTGCTTTCCGCGACGACCCCGGCTCCAGTCGCTCCGGGATCGTCGGCCACATCCACGGTATCGGTGACCTCGCCGACCGACTATACCGGCACGGTGACCTTCCCCGCCACATGTACGTTGACCGGATATCCGACAGGGGTTACATCCTCGACTCCGGGTCTGCCAGTTTGCTCGCTCACTGGAAACGGGACGGTGACGGTGACCGGTGGTGCGCCGAGCGGTACAGTAACTTACACGGTGAGCACGAGCGGGACCACGGCTGCGCAAGCGGTCCCTGCCGACAGTGCGGAGCCTCTCGTAGCGCATCGAGGCAGCTCAGGATGGTTTAAGACCGCCGGTGGCGCCGCTCTCGCGGCTCTATTCCTCTTCCTAACGCCCTTCGGCTCCAGGAGCAGGAAGTGGAGAAGGATGCTTAGCGCGTTATTGCTGTTGGCTGCGGTCGCCTTCGCGGGCGTGGGCTGCGGTGGCGGTGGAGGCAGTTCAACGCCGCCCGTGCTGGCAACACCGACCGTCACGGTAACTCCGACTCCGACAAGCATCGCAGTCAACCAGCCGCTATCCGTCGCGGTCGCCGTCTCGGGCTCCGCAGGCACGCCGACCGGAGGGGTTTCACTCACTGGAGGCGGCTACAGTTCCGGGTCGCAAACCCTCTCGTCGGGGAGCACTACCTTTAGCATTCCTGCAAACAAGTTCACCACCATCGGAAGCGTAACCCTGACAGCCGAGTATGGCGGAGACACCAATTACAACCCCGGCAGCGGCGCAGCTACGATCACCGTCAGCAATGTTCCTACGCCCGCGGGCACCTACACCTTCACCGTGACCGGGACTGGAAACCCAGCGGTCACTCCGGCGCCCTCAACCACGTTTGCTGTCACAGTGAATTAGCATCGCCAGCGAACAGGAACACCTTGGCCCTTCCTTCGGGAAGGGCCAAGGCATTCTTGGGGATTTGATCGTCGAATGAGAAGAGTCGAAGGACCTGAGTCGCCGCGGGACTCCAAGCTCAGTATCTTCCTGTCTAGGAACCGACGACTTTGAGCAGGGCCGTTCCCTTGTGCGGCGCGATGAAGCACTTGGCGCGCCAGGCGATCGACAGCTTTTCACGGTCAAGCAGCTTGCGGATCTGGCCGCGGGCGTGTTCGGCCCACGGACCGCCTTTATCCAGCCGCACGTAAGCCTGCCAGTGGCGCAGCGCGGCACGCCCCTCGCCCCTGCGTTCATGAGCCAGAGCAAGGTTGTAGTGCGCATCGGCGTAGCGTGGAGCCAGCGCAACCGCCCGCCGGTACGCGGCAATCGACTCATCCAGCCGCTGTAGCTCGTCCAGAACGTTGCCCAGGTCAAAGAATGCCAACACATAAGCCGGGTCGAGCTCTGTCGCGTGCCGGTAGAGTTGCTCGGCCCAAGCGAACTCGCGCAAATGAAAGTGAATCGTTCCCAAGTTGATCCAGGCCGGCGCAAAGTTGGGATCTGCCTCCATAATCTTCTCGTAGAGCTTGATGGCCTGGATCTTGTCGCCGGACTCCTCGGCCTGCACAGCCGCCAGAAACAGTTCTTGAACGCCGCGCGGGCCACTGAAGCCCGGCTTGCGAAGCAGCAGCGCCTCCGAACCGGCTGATGGGCCATAGCCCTGATCCAGCCGCTCGAAGTCGAAGAGCAACTGGCCGGTGATCGGGTCCACGACCGTCCCGTCGTGCCGGAAGGCGACACGAGTCCCGGTCCTGACCAGGCTCGCCTCAAGCAGGGGATTGTCCATCCCCGCTACAGCCTTCATCGCGACAATCGAGTGACGTATCGCCGCCGCCGAGACAGCTTCAGCGCGCAGCAGGCGCAGGGTCCTCAACTGGCCAAGATCTTGAAAGGAATAATTTTGGAGCTGGGTAATGAGTCCCGCCCGCTCCCACCCCTGCAACTGGCGGGAACTGATCTGCAGGATGCGCAATACGTCCTGGCGGCTATAGCTGGTCACTCTTCCGTGCTCCCCATATGGTTCTGGCAAGGCGTCGGAGCCCGAACTGGTTTCTGACTTCGGGTTTTTCGACTCTTGACTCCTGAACTCTGCTCTTGGAACAAGTCCCGAGGAACCGCTCTTGCTGCGATTATGCCAAGAGTATGAGTGCATAAGCGGACGCGAACTACCGGCGCACCAAGAAAATCGTGGATAATTGGTGCCTAAATTGATTCTTTTTTGCCGGGAAACCGGATGGGCTGTGGAAAACCGAGGGGAAATGCATCAATTCAGGACAAAACCGGACCGGATTGGCCAATTCGCGGCAGAAACGGGCGAATACAGTCCAAATTAAATGGCTGCTTCCGGGCCAGCGCATTAGAGGTGGCACAGTCTTTCGTGCCGAGCCAACTTATTTCACGATCAAATTCTCAAGGAAGAAAGTCAACTCTCCCATGGCTGGGGCTGGAATGGAGGCTGTTGACCCTCCATTTTGTGTTGACTTAGTTTGGCGTTCCGATGGTCTCATCGAAGGCGAGAGTGCACTCAGGGCATTGGCAGACGCGGCGCAGGTAATCCCAGGAGTAGATGCCGCCGGAGTGGCCGTCTTGCCAGTTGAACTGGATGGCGTAGCGGCCGACGGCGTGGGCGCTGGCAGGCTTGGGCGGCGGCGTGAACATCGGCAAAACATTGGCGGGCTTCGGCTTGGGCTGTCCCGGCTTGCGGCCTTCGGCCTTGCGCACGTCGACGCAAGTGGCGCAGGGGCAGGCCTCGCGCAGCCAGGCGAAGCTCCAGGCGCTGCGATGTCCGTCGGCCCAATCGATCTCCATTCCCTTGCCCTCTGTGATCAGGACGCGGACCTTCTCCGGCGTGACCGCGATGCGGGGCAGCGGGCGGGTTTCCTCGGTCTCGTTGGCCTCGTGATCCTTGGGGGCGATGCGGATGCCTTCGTGGCTCATGGATACAGTTTACAGAGATCAGAGATCGGAGGTTCGTGATGCATCCTCAGGCAGTGGTTTTCTGTCATAGCGGAGTTTCAGCGCCAGAATGGCCAGCGCGAGGGTAAGGGTCACGACGTTGGCGACGATAATGGGAAGCGATCCGATGCCGATGCCGTAGACCAGCCAGCAGGCCAGTCCAAAGCTGAAGAGCAGGAACATCGTCAGCGAGATGTCACGGGCGCTCTTGCGCTGCCATACGCGGAAGATCTGCGGCAGGAAGGAGACGGTGGTCGAGAGGGCGGCGGCGGAGCCGATCAGGTCGAGAGGCCACTGCGAAAAGGGACGAACCGGGGCAATCATCAGGGGTTTCTCCAGAAGAACCAAGCGGCCATCGAGAGGCCGATGCCTACGACAATCCAGCGCAGCAAAGTTTGTGGAACGCGCCGAGCAAGCCGGGCCGAGGCGTATCCGCCGATAGCGCAGACAACCATCGACAGCAGGCAGTAGCGCCAGACGACCTGTCCACCGACGGCGAATATGACGCATGCGATGCCGTTGGCCGGGGTGGTTGCGGCCACCTTGAGGGCGTTGATCTCGTGCAGGTCCTGGTGGCCAAAGAGCGAGAAGAGCGTGATGAGCAGGAATCCCGCGCCGGCGCCGAAGTAGCCAATGTAAAAGCAGACGAATGTCGTCGCCAAAAATACCGGAAGACGCCGGGGCGGAGAAGGGTGGGTGGCGAGAGATGCCTTGCGGGCCTCAAGCCAGCGGGAGACAGGGCCGCTTACAGCAAAGATCGAGGCGGAGACGAGCAGCAGCCAGGGAACGAGGTGCAGGAAGGTCATCTGCGGCGTGTTGAGCAGGACCAAAGCTCCGACTGTGCCGCCGATTAGGCCGGCAAGAGCCATGAGCAGGGCATACCGTGGGTTTTTCTGGATGTCGTCGCGATAGGCGGCGACCGAGGTGAGCTGCCCGGGCCAAAGAGCCACGGTGTTGGTGGCGTTGGCCTGCACCGGAAGAACCCTCATCCCCAGCATCGCCGGGAAGGAGAGAAAGGACCCGCCCCCGGCCACGGCGTTGAGCACCCCGGCCAGAAACGAGGCCACGATGAGCCAAAGCCAGTGCCAATCGATGAACGTGGACAGGGCGGAGAGATGCTGCATCTAGCTCTATTGTAGAGGGATTTGCGGCACGAAAGCGATTCTGGAACTGCCGGAACCAATGACAAAGATCGGGGATCGTCGGTGATCCCTGTGGATTTCCAACGGTTCTGGATGTTGGTGTCGGCTCCTGCGTCCATAGATGATTCAAAACATTAGAAATAAACATTCGCAAAAAATATGAGCACAGAACGCGCACATTCTATGAATCAGTTGTGATATATTTGTATCAGATTATTTGAGCGGCTTGGACTCATGTCTCAGCCCCAAGAATTCCAAAACATCTGGAGGTAGACTCTCATGGCAATTACTCGTTGGGACCCTTATCGGGAAGTCGTTGCATTGCAGAACCGCATGAACTCGCTCTTCCGCGACATGAACGGCGAGAACGATCCGGTGGCGGCAGCCAGCTTTGTGCCGGCCGTCGATATCTATGAAGATCCGCAGAAGGTCGTGTTGAAGCTCGAAGTGCCGGGCATCGATCAGAAAGACCTGGACGTCCGCGTCGAGAACCACACGCTGACGGTCAAGGGCGAGCGCAAGTTCGAGGCTGAGGAGAAGGAACAGAACTTCCATCGCATCGAGCGGCGTTATGGCAGCTTCTATCGCGCGTTTACGCTGCCCTCTACGGTCGATACAGAGAACGTCGCGGCCAGCTACAATGCGGGTGTGCTGAAGCTGGAACTGAAGAAGAAGGCAGAGGCCCAGCCGAAGCAGATCGAAATTAAGGTGGCGTAAGGGCTATTTCTTAGTTGTCGCGGAGCGGAGGGGGCTTCGGCTCCCTCTGCGCTTAATGTTAGTTCTGACCTATTGGAGGACAAAAGGTGAATTTCAAAGAAATCGCGACAAGTAAAATCCCTGCATATGGCATTGTCGAAGCGCAAATCCATGCCTTGGCCCCAGATATGCTGATTGATCGGACCGCGTATGAATTTGATCGCGAGATTTATCGATTTGTTTTGGTCTACAGACAAAACAAAATAAAAAACTTAGATCTAGCACAAAATTTATTGGAGGACTTGCGCGACAATCCAAAATCGCAAAATAGTGTTTATCCTCGAGAACTCATTGCCAATTTAAATAGAAAAATTGTCGAAGCTGTCAACACTGTGCCGCTCAGTCGAACAATGACCGCGGAGCAGGCGATGATCGGCCTGGAAGGAAAGTTGAGCCCGGCACAAGGTGACGCTTGGCTCAAAGACAGCCGTGGTGAATTCGATGAAGAGGTCAAGAATCTGTGGGAATGATCTCTGACACCTTGATTTGGGTTGGTTTGTAGCGCGTATTTGCTAATGACGGTGAGCACTAAAAGTTGAAAGCTGGAGAGAACATGGCGATTCGTTGGGAAAAACTTACTGTCAAGTCGCAGCAGGCGATGGCGCAGGCGCAGAGCCGGGCTACCGAACTTGGGAATCCCGAGGTGCTGCCTGTGCACCTGCTGCTGGCGCTGGTTGAGGACCGCGAGGGCGTGATCCCCGCAGTGCTCGAAAAGATCGGCGTTCCCATCGAACGGCTGGAGCTTGAGCTGCACCAGATCGAGGAGAAACTGCCTCGCGTCGCTGGCGCATCGAGCCAACCGGGGCTGAGCCAGGCTCTGAATAAAGTCTTCGATCAGGCCTTTCGCGAGGCCGCGAACTTCAAAGACGAGTACGTGTCTACGGAGCATCTGCTGTTGGGCGCGGCGCACGCGAAGGGCGAGGCTGCCAGCGCGGTGCTGGTGTCTCTGGGCGCGACCCACGAGGCGATTCTCAAGGCGCTGACGGCGGTGCGCGGTTCGCAGCGTGTGACGGACCAGAATCCTGAGGGAAAATTTCAAGCGCTGGAAAAATACGCCAAGGACCTGACGGAACTTGCGCGGCGCGGCAAGCTGGACCCGGTGATTGGGCGCGATGAAGAGGTTCGCCGCGTGATCCAAGTACTGAGTCGGCGGACGAAGAATAACCCCGTCCTGATCGGCGAGCCGGGCGTGGGCAAAACGGCGATCGTCGAGGGTCTCGCGCAGCGCATCATCAAAGGCGATGTGCCCGAAAGCCTCAAGGACAAGCGCGTGATTTCGATGGACCTGGGTTCGATGCTGGCTGGAGCGAAATATCGCGGTGAGTTCGAGGATCGGCTGAAGGCGGTTCTGAAAGAGATTGAAGAAGCCAATGGCGAGATCATTCTCTTCATCGACGAGCTGCACACGCTGGTGGGGGCGGGCGCGGCCGAGGGCGCGATCGACGCCAGCAATATGCTGAAGCCGGCGCTGGCCAGGGGCGAGCTGCGGGCGATTGGCGCGACTACGCTGAACGAGTACCGCAAATACATCGAGAAGGACAAGGCGCTGGAACGGCGTTTTCAGATTGTCTTTGTTGGCGAGCCGAACGTCGAGGATACGATTGCAATATTGCGCGGCTTGAAGGAGCGTTACGAGGCACACCATAACGTGCGCATCAAGGACTCGGCGATCGTCGCTGCTGCGACGCTTTCGCATCGTTATATCAGCGACAGATTTTTGCCGGACAAGGCGATCGACCTGGTGGATGAGGCCGCGGCTTCGCTGGCGATTCAGATTGGCTCGGTGCCGACTGAAGTCGACCAGCTCGAACGTCAGGCCACGTCGCTCGAGATTGAGCGCGCCGCGCTGAAGCGCGAGACCGACGCCAACAGCATCGAACGCCGCAACGAGGTGGATCGCGAACTGGGTGCACTGAAGGAAAAGATCACGGCGCTGCGTTCGCGCTGGACCAAGGAGCGCGAGGCGATCAGCCGCGTCAGCGAGTTGAAAAAGAAGATCGAGGCGCTGCGCTTTGAGGCCGAAGAGCAGACTCGCAAGGGCATGCTGGAGCGCGCGGCGCAGATTCAATATGGCGAACTGCCCAAGCTCGAAGCCGAGTTGAAGAAGCTCGATGCCGCGCAGGACGGCGCGAAGAGCGGCGGCAGCGTTGCGCGCCTGTTGAAGGAAGAGGTCGATGAGGAAGACATCGCCGGCATCGTCAGCAAGTGGACGGGGATTCCCGTTTCGCGGATGCTTGAGGGCGAGGTGAAAAAACTCGTCCAGATGGAGACGCGGCTGCGCGAGCGCGTCGTCGGACAGGATGCAGCACTGACCGTCGTGGCCAATGCGATTCGCCGCTCGCGCGCCGGGCTGAGCGATCCAAAGCGGCCGATTGGGAGCTTCATCTTTCTTGGACCGACGGGCGTGGGCAAGACGGAGACGGCGCGGGCGCTGGCTGAGTTCATGTTCGATGATGAGCAGGCGATGATTCGCATCGACATGAGCGAGTACATGGAGAAGCACGCGGTGGCCAGGCTGATCGGCGCGCCTCCAGGCTATGTCGGCTACGACGAGGGCGGGCAGTTGACGGAAGCTGTGCGGCGCAGGCCTTATGCGGTGATTCTCTTCGATGAGATCGAGAAGGCGCACCCGGATGTCTTCAACATTCTGCTGCAGGTGATGGACGACGGGCGGCTGACCGACGCCAAGGGACGGACTGTGGACTTCAAGAATACCGTGCTGATCATGACGTCGAATCTGGGCGCGGCGATGCTGGTTGGGGACTCGCTGAAGACGGAGCACGATTTCGATCAGGCGCGCGAGTCGGTGATGCGCGTGTTGCGCGAGCACTTCAGGCCGGAGTTTTTGAATCGCGTTGACGATATTGTGATCTTCCGTTCGCTGGGGCAGGCGCAGATGAGCCAGATCTTGAACCTGAGGTTGAACGAAGTGAGCAAGCTGCTCGAAGACCGGCAGATCTCGCTCGAACTCACCGAGCCGGCGCGGCAGCTGATTCTGGCTGCGGGATCGGATGCGGCGTATGGCGCTCGCCCACTGAAGAGAGCCTTGCAACGCATGATTCAGGACCCGCTGGCAATCAAGATCCTGAACGGCGAGGTGCTGCATGGAGCGCACGTGCGGATCGACGTCGATCGCAACTCAAACCAGTTGCACTTTGAACCGATGAGCCGGGAGGCGATGGCTTAACCACCTGCGGTGGGGCAGCCGCGCTTTGCGCCTCGACGACGAGAATGCACGTTTAAACAACTTTTCTTCTGGATCGGGAATCTTTCAGGCCGGCACCCAATCAAAGAGGTGCGATCGATCCGATTCAGAGGAGAGAGTCCATGACGTTATCTGCTAGTGAAGTCCATCAATTGAAGCAAGCGCCTGCAGTCGATGGCGTGTTACCGATTGTGCTTGGGCGCTGGAGCCCGCGGTCCTTTTCCGAACGGGAAGTAAGCCAAGCCGATCTGAAAAGAGTCTTTGAAGCCGCGCGCTGGGCTGCCTCTTCCTACAATGAGCAGCCCTGGCGCTTCTTCATGGGCAGACGTAACTCATCAACCTACAAGAAGATATTCTCTACCCTTATCGAGTTCAATCAGAGTTGGGCGGCCGCTGCGCCGGTCTTGATTTTGGGCGCGGCGAGCACCAAGTTCGCTCACAACGGTTCGGATAACCGAGTTGCGCTCTATGATCTTGGCGCGGCCACCTCGTATCTTACGCTGCAAGCGGCCGCACTCGGTCTTGCCACCCACCAGATGGCTGGCTTCGACGCGGATGCCGCCCGCAAAGCATTTGAGATTCCAGAGAGTTACGTGATCGGCGCTGTCATCGCGCTAGGCTACCAGGGCGAGCCTTCCGCGCTTCACGATCAGCAACTCAACGAGAGGGAGATTGCACCCCGCACACGCAAGCCACTGGGCGAGTTTGTCTTATCGGCGTGGGACAAGCCGGCGGAACTGGGTTGATCCCGCCTCATGGAGTGCACGACAGCCTCATTGGCGATGGCGGCAGACACGCGCGTTAAAGTGGAAGCTGGGGAATCTCATTGACCAGCAAGCGCCCTCTTCGCAAGATGCCTGCCCACCGGCCGAGCCGCAAACACATTATCTCGCGTCGACAGCGCCTCGGCTGGCGGGACCGTCTGGTTCTGGGTTCTATCTTGCTGATCGTTGGCCTGTTCGGCTGGGCGGAGAGCGCGCGGCTGCTCGCGCCAACCTCGAATACCTCGCTCACGCGCTTCGACGCGATTATCGTCCTGGGCTTTCGGGCTGACAGCGACGGCAACCCAACGCCTGAACAGCTGGCTCGAGTAACAGAGGGCGTGCATGAGTACGAACGGGGGGTGGCTCCGCGGCTGATCTTCACCGGGGGAGCGGTGGCCAACCGCTATGTGGAGGCTCAGATTATGGCGCGAACTGCAGAGGCACAGGGAATTCCACAGTCGGCCATTTTTATTGAGCCCGAGGCCATGGATACGATCCAGAATGCCTGCTTTGCGGTGCGAATCATGAAGGCACACGGCTGGCGATCGGCCGAAGTGGTTTCTAGAGCCAGTCATCTGCCCCGCGCTGCCATGATTCTTAGCAGCCTGCCGGTGGAGTGGCGCATCCACGCCGCGCCACCGCTCCGGCCGGAGTCGGCGACAATCACAGGCGTCATCGGCATCCTCGAAACCGTCAAGACAGCGCGCTACCTGGTCTGGGCGCGCTGGTCCGAGCGCTGCGAGCCCTGACGGAAACTAACGCGTCGCAGTGCGTTGTCCCCTATCGGCGTCGTCCTGTAAGCTGATTGGTGATGCGCAACCATGTAAGCTCTTCTTTTTCTCTTCTCGCCCTAGTCGTCCTGGCTCTTTTTTGCGGAACTCGCGCCCTGACGCAGAGCACAGCCTCCCCGACGGCCGGCAATGGCACTTACATTGCCACCGATCCGCTCGCGAATGTCCACTACGATAACCGCTACGACTTTTCGCTGGGTATGGCATACGGCCATATCCATGCCGGACCGGAGATCCTACAGGGCGCCAATCTGGGTGGACTGGATCTGACCGGCTCCTATTGGTTCAGCAAGCATTGGGCAGTCGAGGGCTCGGGCCGCGCCTATCTGGGCACCAGCGGTGTGGGCAGTGTGGGGGGAAACAACTCAGGGCCGAATAATGTCCGGGGCCCCTTCACAAGCCAATACCTTTTCGTTGGCGGAGCCGAATGGCTAGGTCCGCACAACAAGCACGGCGACTTGATCGCTCATGCCATGGTTGGCGGAGCGCATTTTGATAGCCACGACTTCCCCCTCACACCTCCCGGTGTGGGATTTTACGACAACCAGATCGCTCCGGCGGCGGTATTCGGTGGCCACATCGACTTGAATCGCTCGGCGCATTGGGTCTTCCGCGTGACGCCCGATGCGTTGTTCACGCGCTACGGCTTTAAATTCGGCGCCGTGCCCCCAACGTCAAGCCCGCACGACAACTGGAACTTCGGAATTTCGGCCGGCGTCGAATACAAGCTGAGTAAGAAGCGGTAGAGCAACAACGCATCTGGCCTGCGGCTTCAGGTTGCAGTCTTCCCGAAAGAGGAGTCTGCGGGAGGTTGGTGTCTCGACATGGGCCCCCAGTACCAGCCTTTGTGACCGTGCCGCTTTATTACCATTGGGATGGGCGACCAACTTGCGCGGCGTATGGTATTCTCCATCGTTCGGCAATGCTTGTGCCATGGCGTCACCGGAAGACTTGCTGGTTCAGCGAACGGCAATTCTTGCCGCGGTCATGAGATTTCAGAGGGTAGTTTGTGTGAGGACAACGACCAATGGACATGAGAGACACACTTGGCGTACTGCTGGCGGGCGGAGCGGGAGAACGGCTCTTCCCGCTCACGAGAGATCGCGCCAAGCCCGCCGTGCCATTCGGCGGGCACTATCGCATCATCGACGTCACCCTTTCCAATTGCATCAACTCCGGCCTGCGCAAGGTCTTCATTCTGACGCAGTACAAGGCGCTCTCGCTGAACCGGCACATCCGCGAAGGATGGACGGGAATTGTGGCGCAGGAGCTGGGAGAGTTCTTTGAGCTGCTGCCGCCGATGCAGCGCACCGGCTCGAATTGGTACATGGGGACCGCCGATGCGGTCTACCAGAATATCTACTCAATCGGGAGCGAGCAGCCGAAGTACATGCTCATCCTGGCGGGCGACCATATCTACAAGATGAACTACAGCCGGATGCTGGAGTACCACAAGGAGACCCAGGCGGAGGTTACGCTGGCTACCCTGCCCGTTTCGCCCGACGAAACAAGGCATCTGGGTGTTGTAGAGGTCGGCAAAACCGGCGAGGTGCTAGGCTTCCAGGAGAAGGTGCCCACGACCACCTTCCGGTCGCCCTTCAACCCGAATGCCGTCGATGCCTCGATGGGTGTTTACATCTTCAACACCGAGGTGTTGCTCAAGGCGTTGATCTCCGACGCCGAGGATCCCAACTCCAAGCACGACTTTGGCCACGACATTCTGCCCAGCTTGCTGGGCAAGAAGAAGATGATGGCCTACAGCTTTGTGGATGAGAACAAGCAGCAGGCGCTCTACTGGCGCGACGTGGGCACGCTCGACGCTTACTACGACGCCAATATGGACCTCTGCTCGGTTTCGCCGGTCTTCAACCTCTACGACAAGAACTGGCCCATCCGCACCCGCGCGCGGCAGTATCCTCCGGCAAAGTTCGTCTTTGGCGACCCTGGACGTTCGGGCATGGCGGTCAACTCGGTGATCACGGCCGGCGTGATCATCTCCGGCGCCTCCGTTGCGAATTGTGTCGTCTCGCAAGATGTGCGCGTCAACTCCTACTCGACGGTGGACGCGAGCATCATCTTTTCGCACGTGAACATCGGCCGCCATTGCCGCATCCGGCGCGCGATCATCGATCGCCATGTGCATATTCCCGAGGGCACGGTGATCGGCTTCGATCCGGCAGAGGACAAGCGGCGCTATTTCGTGACACCCTCGGGGCTGACCATCGTCACCCGCGACGCCTCGCTCTTTGAAAACCCCGTCGAACCGGAGTTCCAGCAGCGGTATTAGGGAAGTTCGAATCGAAGGCGATTCAGCAAGGGAGAGACTCGACCCTGCTGGTCTTATGCCAAAAACCGCAAAAAAGTACGATGTTCTTGACCCAACATCAGGGCAAAAATGACCGTTTCCGGTCACTGCCGAGTGAACGGGTTAGACTACAAGCTATTTATTATGATGAGTTTATATGCCATCCAAGCCTCGGAAACGCGACCTCTATAGGGGGAGGGGGGTGGGGTTTTCACCCCAGAGATCAGGGATCAGGGGTCAGGGATCAGTAAAGGTCCACCCCGCTTGCAGCTGTCCATTTGGTGATTGTGCGCCAGCGGAGAGCAATTCTATGCAAACAATCTGCGCTTGTCAGACGCCCCTTCGACACCGATCAAGCCGGGCATTTGGCTCAGCGGTAAGGACTGTTAGCGCCACTAGAAGGCGTACGGGGAATCTAGTAAACCCTTGGCGACATTTCGTTACTAATCGGCTCGTCCATCAGCCTCGCGGAATTGCGCGCCTCAGACATGGGCCCGTCCGGACCCCGCGATGGCGGGTTCTATAAAAGGGGATGTCAAGTAAAAACACTTCTCCTGACCTGCCGG